>NZ_CP087263.1:960535-1280714 GCF_020923435.1 Brevibacillus humidisoli
GTTTGGAGAACCGATCGGAGCAGTTGGACAGCTATGAGTTGATCTGTGTCGTGATGGGGATGCATGCGATTCAAAAAAGACAGAATGCGGCAAGCAGTTCTGCTTCCACGTAAACGAAGCGCAAGAGAACGAGGGGATCTGCTTTTTGCAGGCAATCCCAGCATTTCAGCAGCCAAGAAACTCTTGACATCCTGCAAAAGCGACCCGTATACTGAAACTAGATAAGAAACCGGTTACATCTATTGAAAAGGTATGATTGCCTTTTATTTTTTACTCAATGTGTAACCGGTTACACATGGATGTGATGATGGATTATGGCAACTATTCGAGACGTGGCCAAACTGGCCGGAGTTTCTGTTGCAACCGTTTCCAGAGTGTTGAACAAGAACGGCTATGTGAACAGCGAGACGGAACAAAAAGTACGAAAGGCGATGCAGCAGCTGCAGTATGAGCCAAATGCAGTGGCCAGGGGATTGGCTGGCAAACGGACGGGGACAATCGGTTTGATTCTGCCGGACATCTCCAACCCGTTTTTTCCGGAATTGGCGAGAGGCGTTGAGGACGTTGCACAGCGGAGCGGGTTTACCGTAATATTGTGCAACTCCGATGATCAGGGGCCAAAGGAGAAGCTGTACATTGAGGTACTGAAGAAAAAGTACATCGACGGCATCATCTTTGCATCCAATACATTGGTGCAGGAAGATATCGAGCAGATGAAACGAGACAACCTTCCATTGGTTGTTCTGGACCGCGCCTCGTCCCATGAGGCATACAGCGTTGTGCGTTCCAAAAACTTTGAAGGGGCGAAAATGGCTGTGAAGCATCTGCTGGAGATCGGCTGCAGCAAAGTGGCCCACCTCTACGGTCCACAAGAGCTGATTACTGCAAAAGACCGCCTGCGCGGCTACGAGGATGTGGCCAAGCATTTTGGCTGGTTTTCTCCCAGCCTGATGATCCCCGGATACTTTCGCATAGATGGAGGGATGGCGGCTGTAGAAGAGTTGCTGAGCAGACATCCTGATGTAGACGGAATCTTCGCCGGCAATGACTTGATGGCATTGGGAGCCTTAAAAGGCTTAAAGCGAAGAGGGATCAAGGTCCCGGAGCAAATCGCAATATGCGGCTTTGACGGCATTTCGCTGACCGAAATTGCTGAACCCGAACTAACCACGGTGGCACAGCCGATCTACGAGATGGGAGAGTTGGCTGCATCCATCCTGATCCAGAAAATTGAGACGGCTGCAGCTGTTTCGGAACTGTTTGAATTGGATGTGAAGTTAATCCAGAGAGACTCGACACAGAAGAAGGTGATGAGATGAAGCACCAACCAAACGTTGTTGTAGTGGGCAGCATCAATATGGATCTGGTCGTGGAGGCGGATCGCCCGCCGAAGATGGGGGAAACCGTGTCAGGACAAAACATTCACTTTATTCCTGGCGGCAAGGGGGCCAATCAGGCCGTGGCCGCTGCCAGACTGGGAGCGCACGTCGCCATGATCGGGACAGTCGGACGTGACGCATTTGGCAGCCAATTGACAGAGTCCCTCACGGCCAACGGCGTTCATTCCGGCGCACTGAAGGTTATCGAGGGGACGCCGACGGGTGTTGCTTCCATTCTGCTCGCACAGGGGGACAACAGCATCATCGTGGTTCCGGGAGCTAACGCCTGCTGTCTTCCCGAGGATGTCGAGGATCACCATTCCTTGATCGAGGAGGCTGACGTAGTTCTGCTGCAGCTGGAGATCCCAATCGAAACGGTGGAGTATGCAGCCGATATGGCGAAGCGCTGCGGAAAGAAAGTGATACTCAACCCGGCTCCGGCTCGTCAGCTATCAGACCAGTTGTTGGCCAACATTGACGTCATCATCCCCAACGAGTCAGAGCTTGCGCTGCTGTCCGGAATCGATCCCGATAGCGATCTTCAGCTGGAACGAGCGATGCGTTCTCTTTTGGACAAGGGAATCGAAAGCGTTATCACAACACTCGGTGCAAAAGGAGCGGCATACATGACACGCGATGGGCAGAGAGGGACGGTCCCGGGATACAAGGTGCAGGTCGTCGACACTACTGGGGCCGGAGACTCCTTCAACGCCGCCGTCGCCTGTTCGCTGGCGATGGGGAAATCGCTGGCCGATGCCGTATCTTTTGCCAATCAGGTGGCTGCCCTTGCTGTCACGAAACTTGGCGCACAGCAGGGGATGCCCACACGCGATGAAGTGAGTCAATTCAAACCGGCACATAGGTGGGAACAATGAAGAAAATCGGAATATTAAATAGTCAAATCTCCAAAGTGATTAGCGAGTTGGGGCATACGGACCGCATCGTCATCTGTGACGCAGGACTGCCGATACCAGACCATGTCGAGCGGATTGACCTGGCCCTAACGCCTGGGACGCCCTCTTTTTTGCTCACCCTGGAGGCCGTATTGCAGGAGATGCAAGTAGAAAAAGCATATTGGGCCGATGAGATCAAAGCAAAAAACAATGAGCTGTGGCAGCGCTCGCAAGCGTTGTTGCCCGATGTAGCGCAGATCTGTCTTAGCCATACAGAATTGAAAAAGTTGACGCATGGCGCGAAAGCGATTATTCGAACAGGTGAGTGCTCCCCCTATGCCAACGTTATTCTGGAATCAGGGGTCATCTTTTAAAGGTGGGATGCAGCATGACCGAATCTCTTCTGGAAATGAAAGAAATCAGCAAGTCGTTTTCCGGTGTACACGTATTGCAGCAGGTGCAATTTTCTCTGCTTAGCGGTGAAGTGCACGCCTTGATGGGAGAAAATGGCGCGGGGAAGTCCACCTTGATGAAGATCCTCGGCGGCATCTACAGTCGAGACAGCGGATCGATTCAGGTAAAGGGAGAGTCAGTGTCTAAAATGACGACCGACCTCGCCGCCCAACTAGGCATCGCGATCATTCATCAAGAGTTGAACCTGGTTCCCGACCTAACTGTTGCTGAGAATATTTTTCTGGGACGGGAATGGACGATCAAAGGAACGAAACTGATCAACCGGAAGCAGATGAGAAAGCAGGCGAAAGATGCCCTTAACCAGTTGGGGATCGATCTTCACCCCGATACATTGGTAGGGGAGTTGTCAGTTGGACAGCAGCAGATGGTGGAGATCGCCAAGGCGCTCTCCATGCAGGCAGATATTTTGGTGCTGGACGAGCCGACAGCTGCTTTGACAAACCGTGAGATCGACGCTTTGTTTGAGGTGATTGCGTCCCTTAAAAAGCAAGGTGTCGGCATGATTTACATTTCTCATCGCATGGAGGAAATCTTTCAGGTCTGCGATAGAATAACGGTGTTGCGGGATGGTCACTACGTCGGGACAAGGCGGACGGGTGAGACCAGTATGGAGGAGCTTGTGCAGATGATGGTGGGACGTGAGATTACGGAGCGGTTTCCAAAAGTAGAGGTGCAGCCTGGCCCGGAACGTCTGCGGGTGGAAAACCTCTCGGTGAGAGGGAAACTGCACAACGTCTCCCTATCGGTACGCAGCGGTGAAATTCTCGGAATCGCCGGTCTGATGGGAGCGGGACGAACCGAATTGGCGAGAGCGCTGTTTGGCATCGATCCGCTGGAACAAGGAAGCATCTATGTCGACAACCGTCAGGTCACCATTAAGCGGCCGTTTGATGCGATTCAAGCAGGGATTGCCTTGGTGACAGAAAATCGGAAGGAAGAAGGACTGATCTTATCGCTTTCGATCCGAGAAAACCTGGCCCTGCCCAATCTCAACACGCTGTCCGCTTACGGATTCGTCAAGGGTGAGGCGGAGACGAAGCTGGCGGAGCAAACGATCAAGCAGTTGTCGATCAAAACAACGGATGGTGAGAAAACCGTTGGTTCGTTGAGCGGGGGGAATCAGCAGAAGGTCGTCATTGGCAAATGGCTGGCTGTTAATCCAAAAATCCTGATTCTCGACGAGCCGACCAGAGGTGTCGACATTGGAGCCAAAAAAGAACTGTACGAACTGATGGGTCAATTGGTTCGTTCAGGTGTAGCGATCATCATGATTTCTTCGGAGATGCCAGAGGTGCTGGGGATGAGCGACCGTATCCTGGTGATGCATGAAGGGCGTGTGACGGGAGAGTTTGCGCATGAGGAAGCTACACAGGAAAAAATCATGCATGCTGCAGCGGGAGGAGGGAGTTTGCATGCAACAGCACAGTGAACGACAGAAGACAGTGCGGCGAAGCGGAAACTTGCTTCAGCGGATGGGACCCCTGCTGGGACTTGCCCTGATCGTGGTCGTCCTAAGCTTTCTCAGTGACAACTTTTTCACCGTTGGCAATATTTTTAACGTTCTTCGGCAGATTTCCATTAATGCGTTGATTGCCTTCGGAATGACATTTGTCATTCTGACTGGCGGGATCGATCTCTCTGTCGGTTCCATCCTCGCCTTATCCGCAGCGCTGACGGCCGGGCTGATGAGTGGCGGAATGGACCCTACCTTGGCCGTGCTGGTTGGCCTTGCTGCCGGTGGGATCATGGGTGCGGCAAACGGCGTGGTGATTGCCAAATGGAAAGTGGCCCCGTTTATCGCTACACTGGCCACGATGACCCTGTTTAGGGGACTGACTCTGGTTTATACCGAGGGAAGGCCGATTACCGGTCTGCCGGACGGCTTCGCGATGCTGGGCAAGGGGTTCTTCCTGGAAATCCCGATGCCGGTGATCTGGATGCTCCTCTCATTTGCGATTTTGTATATCATTTTGAAATATTCCACCTTCGGACGGCATGTGTACGCCTTAGGCAGCAATGAGGAGGCGACGCGGCTTTCCGGAGTGAGTACGGTAAAGGTGAAAATCGTCGTCTATGCGATTAGTGGTCTGCTGGCAGCCCTGAGCGGGATTATTCTCACCTCCCGGCTCAACTCGGCGCAGCCAACGGCGGGTACCTCGTATGAACTGGACGCGATTGCGGCCGTCGTACTCGGGGGAACTAGCTTGGCCGGAGGCAAGGGTTGGATTGTCGGAACCTTGATTGGTGCCATGATTATCGGTGTGTTGGACAACGGTCTCAATCTGCTCAACGTCTCTTCCTTTTACCAGCTCGTGGTAAAGGGTGGGGTCATTCTGTTGGCGGTATTGCTCGACCGATCCAAAATAAACAAATAACAAAAGCAAGGGGGAACAAAGATGAATAAGCTGTTGAAACTTGGCTTGGCTTCGATGATGCTGTTTGCGGTCCTCACGGGGTGCTCCACTCAGTCCAGTCTGGAGAATAGTGGAGAGCCGCAACCACAAGAGGGAGCGGCGCCGGATGACAAGGTAACGGTCGGCTTGGCCATTTCCACTCTGAACAATCCCTTTTTCGTCACTTTGAAGGAAGGGGCCCAAAAAGCGGCACAGGAAGCGGGCGTTGAGCTGATTGTGGTCGATGCCCAGGATGATACGGCCAAACAAGTGAGCGGCGTCGAAGATTTGATTCAGCAAAAAGTAGATGTTATTTTGATCAACCCGACTGATGGGGCGGCAATCGTGACAGCTGTCGAGTCGGCCAACCAGGCAAACATCCCGGTCATCACCGTTGACCGTTCCGCAGAAGGCGGTAAAGTGGTGGCGCATATTGCCTCTGACAATGTGAAAGGTGGTTTGCTGGCAGGAGAGTACATCCTGCAGAGTCTCGACAAGAAGGGGAATCTTGTAGAACTGGAAGGGATCCCGGGGACGTCAGCAGCCCGTGACCGTGGAGAAGGATTCCACTCCGCTGTCGACGGCCATGAAGGCGTTAAGGTCGTGGCCAAGCAACCGGCAGATTTTGACCGCGCCAAAGGGTTGAGTGTAATGGAGAATATCCTGCAGGCAAATCAGGATATCCAGGCAGTCTTTGCCCACAACGATGAGATGGCGCTGGGTGCTGTACAGGCCCTTGAGGCTGCAGGATTGACCGACGTTATGGTTGTTGGTTTCGACGCGACCGAAGATGCTGTGAAGGCTGTCAATGAAGGCAAGATGGCAGCTACGGTCGCCCAAAAACCGGACTTAATCGGGGAAACAGCTGTCGAGACAGCAATCAAGGTAGCCAAAGGAGAGACTGTGGATGAATTCATCCCGGTCGAATTGGAACTGGTTACGAAAAAATAAAGACTGAGGTATGACAAACAGCCTGTAGACTCGCTCCAATCTGGTGCGGGTTTACAGGCTTCTTTGTGCAGGCTTCTCTAGGGCAGACAAACAAGCTCATGATTCATCAGCCCGGTTTATGTTTACTGCCGGTGTATTGTTGTAAAGGTAGGGATCACCGCCGAAACGATTTTTCTGTTGATCCCGGTAAAACAGATGGTCCATTTCCAAGTTTGCTGATGTCACTTCGGGTTTTTGTTCGTCCTGTCTGTCCGGGATAGAACCACCAGTGGCACCGACGGGATAATAGTTGCCGGAGACGGCATGGATCGATTTGGCCGTATTTTCCTGGTTTTGATCTGGCATTACGTCTCTCACCTCCCGTTCGATCAATAAAACCGACTCGTGACTGCGAGTCGGTTGCGCGCACATCTGTTTACTCTCCAGGTACCCCAGGTGGGGTAAATGGCGGCGGCATCATGAGCCATCCTCTTTTTCGCATGACATTTTTCAGGGTAGCAGCAAAGGTTAGCTGCTCCGCTTGAAACTCCGTCCACATCAACCCTACATCGTTTCGGACTGATCCTGCGGCCGCGGTTGCACATGCGGTAATGGCGCTCGCCACTTTTGCGGCAATCCCGTTGGCGATTTCCGGATCATTTGCCTTTACCCCCAACGGTACGGCGCTTGGATCTGATTGGGGGCGGCTTGGTGACGTCGGCGGTATTGGAACACCTTCTTGTTTCATAAACTCATCCAGCCGCTCTACTTGTCGGGAACACATCTCAATCGCTTCATTCAGAATGTGCTTCAACTCGTCATCGGTTGTCGTGTTGAGGCCGGTCTGCTCCATGACGATCGCTTCTTTTAAGGCACCTCGATAGGTCCAGCAAGCCATCGCCTCCCCGATATGCAGCGGCTGGTCGGGGTCTTTCTCCATCAAGCCTTGCATGGTAGACGTTACTGCTTCCATAACACTTGGCATTGTACCCACCTCCAAAGGTATTGTGGCGTATATGGCGGGAAAATATACAACTGGCGGCAAACTGGCAAACTGCTTTTGGCAATAGCCCATTATTTCCTGGTGTTGTTTTGCACAGCTCGTTTGCCGGGAGCGGGGAACATCTGATTTTGCTCTCTTGCTTCCGCTGCATTCTCGCTGGCGAACGCTGTAGAGTCGAGATTGGCTGACGAATCTGGAGAAGTTTGTTGAATCGCTTTTACTGCCTGACGTGCGGTATAGCCGGAGCGTTCTCGACGATCTGCCATGTGGTAGTCACCTCCTTGCAGATGGTATGTGCTCTTCTGACCTCACATTCCCTTGTAGGGAACCACAGCAGATGCAGAAGAGGAGGTCGATTCAGAGAACCAAACGTTATAAACGGCCGATCGACCGTTCGGCTTCAAAGCTGGTTAAGCTCTTTTTTGTGCCGACTTGGTTTGCTTCGTAGTTGGTCGGTACGCCAATCTCAGGACCGAAGTCACCACTGGCTTCACTTGGCTGAGCCTCTTCCAACGCTTCCACGGGGACAGGGATATGCTTGCCTTTCTGTTTCGGTTGTGGATCACTGGCCATAAATCGGCCCCCTTTCACTGATTTCTGCCTTAGTTTTACCCGTATGTTTCCGGTTTACCCGTAATTGCGTCAACGCGGATCAGACTGCAGACAAAGGTGCGAGGCAAGGCGACTGGCTCTTTTCATTCACTCTGATAAAATACGGGGCTGAGGAAACGATATAACAAAACCATAGCGCAGGCGGTGTTTCCATAGTGCGCATCATCGGTGAAAGGCTGATACAGGAAGAAGATGGGTATGTGGTCATCCTACAGTTGGACAAAGCGAGCACGGAATTCGCTGAAGAGGGTCGGCGACAGCCGCAGAAGGACGGAGTGCTCGCCGATCAGACTGTGGAGTACGTACGAAGACGGTTTCCTCATCTAAAAGTCAAAACGGTGAAGATCATGGTGGGAACCGTGCTGGTCGCAACCTTTTCGCTAACTGGAGCAGGGCAGCAGGATGAGGTGCATGCGGTGGCTGCAGTGGAAGCGGCGACTGGGCCTCAATCTCTTGTTCAAGCCCTACCGGGCGGCATCCTCACCTTGGGAGCTCGGGGGGATGGCGTCAAAACGCTTCAGACGTCGTTGAATCACCTCGGATTCTCCCTGGCCCAAGACGGGATCTACGGACCTCGCACCAGGGCGGCTGTCCTGCAGTTTCAGCAGGGCCATCTGTCTTTGGCCAATGACGGGATATATGGTCCCCATACTCGATATGTGATCGAGACGCTGCTGATGGGCAAACGTGTGGTGGTCAACCCGGATGATCAGCTTGTGGTGGTGAACAAGCAGAATCGCCTACCGCCGGGTTACGTTCCCCGAGACCTCGTCGTCGCGGACGTCCGTTTCTCGTTTGCCGAAGATTCTCCGAAAAAATGGATGCGACGGGAGGCAGCCGAGGCGCTGGCAGCGTTGTTCACTCAGGCCGAAAAAGAAAACATCCAGCTCTATGCGGTTTCCGGATACCGGTCCTATGAGCGTCAGGAGGCGATTTTCGCTGCCAATATGCAACGAGTGGGAGCAGACAGCGCGAATCAATTCAGTGCACGCGCAGGAGAAAGCGAACACCAGACAGGACTGGCGATGGACGTAACCTCAGCCGCGGCGGGATACCGATTGACGACCGGTTTTGGTGAGACGAAGGAAGGAAAATGGCTGCAGCAGCATGCAGCAGAGTTTGGCTTTATCATCCGCTATCCCCAAGGAAAAGAAACGATAACAGGATACCAATATGAACCATGGCATTTGCGCTATGTCGGCAAAGAAGCAGCAACAACGATTGCAGCTCGGGGGAGTACGCTTGAAGAATACGTAGGCATCAGATAAACACCGACAAGGAGGGAACATGATGGACAGGTCAGCAAAGCAACAGGTAAATCAGTTAAACATTCAACAAAACATGGATACACCGTTAATCACAGAACAAGAGGAGGACGAATTAACCGGGCCGGAAAAGGATGGAGCCGGTTCGGTCAACCGCAATTGTGACGACTTTGCTTCTCAGGAAGAAGCCCAGGCTTTTTATGAAGCGTCAGGAGGACCAGACAAAGATCCGCATCGCTTGGACCGGGATCGCGACGGATTGGCTTGTGAGCGCAGGTAACAGAGAGACCCCGCCTTGAGTAGCGAGGCGGGGTCAGTAGTGGTGGTGGTGCGGGAGCTGTTATCGTTCAAGCGTCTCGCCTGCTTTTTTTCGTTCTGCTCTGTCGACTCCGCTTCGGCGTATTTGTCGATTTTTCCTGCTTTCCTGGTCATGGTATAGCCATGCATACCGCTCCCATGATAACCCATTTCTCGTTTTGTGTGGCTGTTGTGATCGAGCGACATTGGAATCCCTCCCTTTTTGTTGTAGTTTGTCCCAAAGTGGCTGCCACAGACTCCATTTGTCTGGGATGGCGAAAGGGAACGATCCATAAGTCATCTGATGAAGGGCATCGTTTGCCCTTTGGTAAACTTTGTGCTACCGTTTTGGATATAGTGAATATTTGGGAGACGATCCCACAGAAAAGGGAGCGGCATAGGTAAGCCAAGACTGGAGGGAAACATGATGAGGTATCGCAGATTAGGCCGGACCAACCTGAAAGTATCCGTTGTTGGTGTGGGTACCTGGCAGTATGGGGGAGAGTGGGGCAGGACCTACAGCCAAGATGAGGTAGATCGGATCTTGAGCAAAGCGAAAGAAGTTGGGATCAACCTGATTGACACCGCCGAATGTTACGGCGACCATGTATCAGAAGCGTTTATCGGTGAATTCGTCAAGAAAGATCGGCGGGAAGACTGGATCATCGCTACCAAGTTTGGCCACAAATTCCATGAGAACTTCCAACGCTCACAGCTTTGGTCGCCGCAAGAGGTCCTTAAGCAGTTGGAAGATTCGCTTCGCGCCCTGCAGACGGATTACATCGACCTGTATCAGTTCCACTCCGGAACAGACGAGATGTTTGACAACGACGATCTGTGGACGATGTTGGAAAAACAGGTGGAAGCGGGCAAGGTTCGTCATCTGGGCATCTCAATCGCTAAAAACGACAACCTGCATCAGACCGCTGCAGCAAGTAAGGTGAACGCCAAAACGATTCAAGTCGTCTACAACCGCCTCGACCAGACACCGGAAGAACGCGTCTTTCCATCTTGCATCGAACAGGATCTCGGGGTGCTGGCACGGGTACCGCTGGCCAGCGGTTATTTGAGCGGGAAGTACAAGCCGGATGCCGTTTTCGCAGAAAATGACGTGCGCAACAATCACGATCCTGAACAGCGTTTGCAAAAATTGCAGCAGGTGGAAGCGATCAAGCGGGAAGAGGTACCGGAGGGCATGGATATGGCTACCTGGGCACTGGTTTGGTGCCTCAAGCATGATGCGGTCACTTGTGTCATTCCAGGATGTAAAGACGAGAAGCAAGTGGTGGCTAATGCGAAGGCAGCTGAATATGTAAGCGACGATCATCCGCAAGCATGGAAGATGTGAACAAATGAGAGGACAGGCCGTTCTGTACAGAACGGCCTGTTGCTATTTGTTGCCCTGCGCGATGAGCGGGAGGATCGCACTTTACTCTTGTCGTGTGTCGTGGGAAGTAATTTTTTTGACCATTCTTTAGCCATTTGGTGATCGATAATCCCGGACCAGAGCGCAGAGGAAGTTAACGCATAGCCAGTATGATGAGTACAGCAGCGACATTAGGCAGCCCGATTAGGAAAAACCTGATGGACCATCGAAATCTGTCCCTTCGGTCTTGTGTGGTTTCGGTGGCAAAATTGGCTCTCATTCGGTCACCAGAGACCAGTGCACCAGAGAAAATGGCTGCCAGCCCCCAGCAGGCAAATCCCGCAATCCCCGTGTATCGAACCATTTGAGATATATCTCCCGCCAGAAACGCGGCCAACGCGGCAAGAAGAACGAGGGCAACTCCGGTTAAAACTGATTTGCTCAATCTATATCCCTCCGTTTCGCATCGTTATGATGGTGTACGAAGCGGAAGGTGAGTTGTTTCGATTTCGTACAACTTCCTGCGATCACTTGGCTTTGATCTGTCCCTGGCTTGCAGGATATGATGCGTGGGGATAGAGGAACTGATGTATGTACCTTTGTATCATGATTTAGATTACATTACGATCCGATACTTCTCGCTGTATAGAACCCGGCGAGAAAAATGGTTGTGATCAGGACAAAATGGAGCAGAAACCAGCCAATCGTGCCAAACCGCAATCGATCAACAGACAGCGGCTTTCGATCCCTGCTCGGAACAACCAATCCCCCGATCCACTCGAACAGCAAGAAGTAAAGCCACCACCAGGTATAGGAGTCCCAGAGGTCCCAAAACTGTTCATAACGGATCAGCTGCGTTCTGCTCTGTGCCCAAGTCTCCATTGACATGCCAATATGAATCAAAACCCAGTAAAAAGGGATTTTCCATCCCCATGACGTGGGACTATATCTGACTCCGAGCAGCACGTAAAAGGGGAATATTGTGAGAATCGGAATGATCGGCATCGATGACAGGGAAGGGAACAGTCGATAAGGGAAAGAGTAGAACCCCAGGCTGACAAAGATGTAGCACAATGTATGCCCAACGAGACAGCTCAAGAGAAACAGCAAACCATACCGCTTCCAGTTATGTCTGAGGATGAATAGCAAACCGATTGTACTAATCGCAGTCAACGTGATCGTTACAATAAACTCGATTGTCATGGGCCTACTCCTCGTTATCCTTCATGATCGTGGTATATACAAGCTTAGCCCAAAATGGTTCGGTCAAAACCTCAGTATAGATAATCAGAGGTCAAACAGGAGAAGAAAGCAGGGTTACGCCCGAACCCGATCCCCCCTCGTAGTAGGTTGGGAAGTTACCAGAAACTCCACGTCTGTGTCTGACTCATTGATCACTTGATGTACCGTATACGGCGGGATTTCCAATCCTTCATGCTGATGCAGAACAACGATGTTATCACCCACATGAATCGTCAAGACTCCCGACAAGACGAAGAAAAACTGGCGTGCCTGATGATGGACATGTCTTTCTTCCGAGGTACCGGCCGGCATTCGTTCATGAATCACGCTTACTGACGAATGGTTGACCAGATGCCAACCGTCACAACTGCTGCCCCATTGGTAATGTTCTGCATTGATTTTGCTGATTTTCATAAGAACCGATCCTTTCAAAAGGGTTTGATTGGTAACGTGCGAATCTAAGCACCCGAAAGGTGCTTTTTTTTAACGTTTACACCACGAACATATATTCTTACAATAGAAGCAAGAAGGTGATAACCGATGAACCGAAAACGACTGTTAGGGGAATTGCTGGAGCAGCTAAAGAAAGACGAGCGTTTCAGCAGACAGATCATACACTGGGAGACACTGCCGCCTCGGGCAGCTCAAACCGTTTCTTTTCCGACCGATTTGGATCAGCGAATCAAACAGACACTTCTCAAGCGAGGTATCACCAGTCTCTACACACATCAAGAGACTTCCTACCGACACGTGCGGGCCGGGAGACACGTCGTGGCGGTAACGCCGACCGCATCGGGAAAAAGTCTGTGCTACCATCTGCCGATCCTGCAGGCATTGGCGGAGCAGCCACAGGTTCGCGCCCTCTATCTGTTTCCGACAAAAGCGCTGGCACAGGATCAGAAAAGCGAACTGCACGATTTGATAGACGAAGGGGGGCTCTCCATCAAGTCGGAGACCTATGACGGGGATACTCCTGCCCATATCCGGCAAATGGTCCGCAAGGCAGGCAACATCGTGATCACCAATCCGGATATGCTGCATTCCGCCATCCTTCCTCATCATACCAAATGGGTCTCTTTCTTTGAACGTCTCAAGTACGTGGTGATCGATGAACTGCATACCTATCGCGGCGTGTTTGGCAGTCATGTGGCCAACGTGATTCGCCGGCTAAAGCGGATTTGCGCCTTTTATGGCAGCCACCCGCAATTCATCTGCACCTCTGCAACGATCGCCAATCCGCAAGAGCTGGCTGAGCAGTTGACAGAGGAGGCGGTGGAACTGGTTGACAACAACGGTGCCCCGTCGGGCAGGAAGCACTTTTTGTTCTACAATCCGCCGATCGTCAACCGTCAACTGAACATTCGCCGCAGTGCCACCTTGGAGGCACGGGATCTTGCAGCATCGTTCCTCGCCAATGGCATTCAGACGATCTTGTTCGCCCGCAGCCGAGTACGCGTCGAGATTTTACTCAGCTATCTGCAGGAGCTGATCAAAAAGAAACTGGGGCCGAAGTCGATACAGGGATATCGCGGCGGCTACCTGCCCAGTCAGAGGCGGGCGATTGAGCGAGGGCTGCGGCAAGGTGAGATTATGGGTGTGGTCAGTACCAATGCGCTAGAGTTGGGGGTGGACATCGGCCAGCTTCAGGTCTGCGTCATCACCGGCTATCCGGGCTCCGTGGCTAGTACATGGCAGCAGGCTGGACGAGCCGGGAGACGTCAGGACGAATCGGTGGTCGTGCTGGTAGGGAGTTCATCGCCGCTGGATCAGTACATCATCCGGCATCCGGAGTACTTCTTTGGACGAAGCCCGGAGTCGGCCCGGATCAATCCCGACAATCTGATTATTTTGGTTGACCATATCAAATGTGCGGCATATGAACTTCCCTTTCGCGAGGGAGAGCAGTTCGGCCGCGCCGAGATCGTGGAGATCCTGGAGTTTTTGACCGATGAGCAGATCTTGCATTTCGCCAGAGGAAAATGGTATTGGATGAACGAGTCGTTTCCCGCTCACGAGATCAGCCTACGTTCTGCCTCGCAGGAAAACGTGGTGATTATCGACATCAGCGAGCGGGGAGGCGAACGCGTCATTGGTGAAATGGATCGTTTCAGTTCCCTTACACTGCTGCACGATGAAGCCATTTACCTCCATCAGGGTGTCCAGTATCAGGTGGAGAAGCTGGATTATGAAGAGAAGAAGGCATACGTCCGAGAGGTACAGGTGGATTACTACACGGATGCCAATCTGGCCGTCCAGTTAAAGGTGTTGGAAGAAGATGAGGCCAGAGACCGGGGACAGGCCGGATATGCGTACGGGGAAGTGTCGGTCCACGCGATGGCGACCATCTTTAAAAAAATCAAGTTTGAAACTCATGAGAATATCGGATCGGGGCCGATCCACCTGCCTGAGGAAGAGTTGCATACCAACGCGGCATGGATCAGCTTTTCAGAAACATTATTGGAGAAAATGGGAAAAGAGGAGGTAGAAAGAGGGCTGGTAGGTTTGGCGCACGTGCTGCAGCATGTTGCTCCGTTGTTCGTGATGTGCGACCCAACCGATCTGCATGTAATCCCGCAGGGAAAAGCTGTTCATTCCGGAGCACCATCCATTTTTCTCTATGACCGGTATCCAGGCGGGATCGGTCTCAGTGAACAGGTCTACAAAGAGATGGAAGCGATTCTCACCCAGGCCGAAGCATTGATCTGCTCCTGTCCGTGTGCATCCGGTTGTCCCTCCTGTACGGGTGCTTCCGAGGAGGGAAGCAAGGAATTGGCGCTCGATTTGCTGCGAGTAGCCCAGGGAGGAGGCCTCTATGTCTCTTAAGCAAAAACTGCAGCGGATGAAAGGTCACTTGGCGCGTGAAGGGTCTCAGGGGACAGCATCAGCGGACCGAGGGGAGATGGCAAACGAGGTGTCTACAAAGAAGCAACTATTAGACCCCTCTATTCCAACTCTCGACATTCCGTTTCTGGATCAATGGGATCACCTGCAAGCCAAGCCGTATATACAAGATGGCCAATACATCATGATCCGGGAGATCAGCTACCCTCTGTCACAGCGGCATGGACGCTACCGGTTTGAGGAACTGTATGAGGTGATCGAGATGTGGCAGCAGTCAGACACCGACCATCCACTCTCTTCCGCACGGTTGACACCTGACGCACTGCTGTTTTTTGATACAGAAACAACTGGACTGCACGGTGGTGTGGGCAATACGATTTTTTTGCTGGGGTACAGTCGACTGGAGGGGGATCGGGTGGTGGTCCGTCAGCACTTGTTGCCTTCTCCCGATGCCGAGATTGCCCTCTATCAGTCGTTTCTCGAGCAAGTGAATGACTCCCAATCGTTGGTCACATTTAACGGCAAGGCTTTTGATTGGCCCCAGGTGAAGACGAGACACACGCTGGTCCGGGACGAGGTTCCCCAACTGCCGCAGTTTGGCCATCTTGATCTGCTGCATGGGTCGAGACGCTTGTGGCGGAACCATCTGCCATCCTGTCGATTATCGCTGATCGAGCAACAGAAGTTGGATATATGCCGCACGCAGGATGTACCAGGCCAGATGGCGCCGCTGCTTTACTTTGATTATCTGAATGACAGAGACCCCCGGACAATCTCCGGCGTCCTTCTACATAATGAAACAGATCTGCTTTCGCTGATCACGCTGTACATCCACCTGTCCAGACTCTTGCTCGCTCACGAGTCGCAACAAGAGCAGCTGAGGGTCTCACCGGAGGAGCTGTATGAGATTGCCCGCTGGTACGAAGGATTGGGCGAGTGGGAAAGAGCGATGACACGATACCGAAGCATCATTGAGCGGGCGCCGTCTGGGGATCACTCCCCGCTCAGGGCCCGGGCAAGGATCGCGATGGGCCACCTGTTAAAGAAACAAAAGAAGTGGCAGCAAGCGATCCATATGTGGGAGCAGTGCATGAGTGAAGCGGTCTATCTCCCGGAAGAGGTGTACATCGAGTCGGCCAAGATCTGCGAGCACCAGCTAAAGGATTACGAAAAAGCCCTCGCTTATGTAAACAAGGCGTTTGAAGTATGGAAGAAGAGGGGGAGTATGCTGCGGAAGAGGTCAAGAGCCGAGCTGGAACAGTATCAGAAGCGAATGGAGCGATTGGAGCAAAAGCTTCACCGGCTGGTGTAGCGGTGTAGGGACGAACGGTCCCCTTGATGCTGCTGATCTACGGGTTCGTGGCCTATTTTCTGATCAGTATTCTTCGCTTTATGCGGGAAAAAAGCCGAAATGACAGAGAGCGCAATCAAATACTGCCCCAACTGCTGAAAAGGATGGAAAAGTTGGAGAAATCGGCTCAACGGATCAACCAAGGGGATGAAAAGAATCGGCCTGAATGATCCCTGCTATTCCCGCCATGGGACTGGACGTGCGGCTGGGATGGGGTACTGCTCGTCCGGTTCTCCCGCATGGGCTTTGTTCTTGTCGACAGACCCTGCCGGTGGTGCCTGTTCTACTGTGTAGATCATTTCTTCTCTCGGTTTTTGCTTCGACATGAGTGGCTATCTCCTTTGCGTTTCAAATCTTTTTACTGTACTTGATCAGGACTTGATTGACCTCTGTTTTTTAAAAAAAATCATGCCATCCCTGCCCAGCCGCCTGTAGTATAATGAAACGGGAAGCCGAATGATTGCAATGCAGCACTGATTGCAAAGCTGCAAACAAGAAAGGGGAGACTGGCTTGCGTGCATACATCCTGCTTGTCACATCGATTGCTTGGATCGCCCTTTCCATCGGAAGGCTGCTATATGCCTACACGCCACAGGCAGGGCCAGTTGGCGAAGGCCCCCAACTAAACGGGATCTGGATAGAGGTGGGCTTTTCCCTTGCAGGTGGAATCTGTTTTCTTCTGCTGGCGATACTGACCCTACGCAGAGCCAATAAGAAGGAGGATAACACGTAACACGTTTCCTCCGTACGGCTCTTGCTCTCAACGTGAATAAAAGCGGTCAAAATAGCCAAAACTGGGGTAATGTACTATCCCCCTTACTGTTCCCCCGCATGTGCGGGGGATTTTTATGTAACCTTTGTGGGGAAAGCGGGAGCAGCCGTATTACTCGGCTCGTGCCGGCTCATCTGCTCTGCCGAGGTAGCTGTGATAAAACCATTCCACTACGCCTAAAACAGCGGAAATGATCAGGATCTCCATCAGTGACAGATCCCAGCCTGTTCCAAAGGCTACCAACCAGAGAAAGAGAAAGGTTAGTCCTGCATCTGCCAGAGTAGCCACCAAGTTGTTGGTTGCTCTCAGAATCCATTGGTCCCCGATCAGATAAGCGGCAACACAGAGGACAACGGCAGCCAGCAGGCTTCCCCACAGTGTTGCTTCCGAAAACCATATCAATAGGGGAACGACGACAATCGCATTGACAATAAGCTTGATCCAGAATCTGTTCACGTTATTCCACTTCCTTTCAGTAGCAGATCTATCATCATTTTTTGGTCATTTGCACTTTTTTATGCAGGGCAAAACGGAAAGGAAGGCATGGCAGCTGTTTTGCTACTTTCGGTCCACTTAGGGACGTTGACCGTATTCTTTCTTTTCTATCATAATAATTAAAAAGATTTTTGCAATTCGGTCAGCTGCTTCTGATGCTAAAGGGAGAGCTGGCTGCAATCCGCACATAAAAGGGGACCGATAACGTTCATGGAAATCAAGGTTGCCTTTGTAGGCCCGGAGGACTTCCTGCAGCAAGTACTTCCTCTCGTAGATGCGTTTGGTGACCTGGACCTGCTGCCGCTTGGCTACCGATCGGTTGCAGAGACTCCATCGCTTGTTGAGGCAGTGATGGACCAAGTGGACGTATTGCTGTTCGCCGGTCCGATACCTTATCAGATCGCCTGCGAGACGGTTGGTGTACAGAAGCCGATGCTGTACCTGCCGCACAACGGGACCAGTTTGTACCGGATCTTTTTTCGATTGCTCAAGGAAAAGACCTGGCAGGAGCATCTTCAACTCAGTATTGATATATTGCACAGGACAGAGATTGAAGAACGGCTGGATGAACTGGGGATCGAGATCCAAGAGCTGTACGTACGGGAATATCAGGTCGGAGACAGTGCAGAAGAGATACTGCAGTTTCACCTTACCTTGTGGGAACAAGGGAAGATTGACGTGGTTCTCACCTGCGTCAGTTCTGTCCATCAGCGATTGTGCGCGCTCAACGTACCGTGTTACCGTGTGATCCCGACCAAGTCAGTCATCCATGATTGTCTGCATCGTGCACGCTTGGAGGGCAGAAGTGCCCGGCTGCGCGGTACACAACTGGCGATTGTGTTGATCAGCATGGATGGACTGGCCAAGAAGCGGGGAGGATCTGAGTACGAACAGCAGCGAAAGAGAGTGGCCATCCAGCAGGTCTTGATTGATTATGGCGAGGAGATTCAGGCATTGATGAACTGGACCGACCGTGATGAAGTCACCTTTGTCACGACGCGCAGCGTGATCGAGAGAACCACCCAGCAATTCCGTCGGTTTCCTCTGCTTGACAAACTGGTACATCAATTAAATAGCGAGGTAAGCATCGGAATTGGTCTCGGGCACACTGCGCACGAAGCGGAAACCAAAGCGCGGGAAGCGTTGTCCAAGGCTAGAACCCATCCCCAGGAAAACTGTTGTATGGCGATTCAAGGAGGCGAAGCACTTAATCTATCGGGCAGTGAGGTGCCGTTTCGCTATTCGGTCCGCAGTGATGATCCCAAGCGACTGCAACTGGCCCGTGACAGTGGGTTGAGCATCGGAACGATCAACAAGTTGGTCTCGTTTTGCGAGAACCGCGGTTCCAGCAAGTTGACCGCGAGCGAACTGGCCAGCGGATTTGGCATCACGATTCGGAGTGCCCGACGGATTCTGAGCAAGCTGGAGCAGGGGGGCATAGCGAGGGTAGTCGGAGAAGAGCAGCCCCTCAGCAGGGGAAGGCCAAGGCAGCTGTATGAGTTGATTCTGAGGCTCTAGAGCAACTTCCAAAAAGCTGACCGACAGGTCGGATTGATGTGGAAACGAGCTCCTGCAACTGATCAAGGAAGGAGATGTCACAGTGTACGACGTTTTGATTCGTGGCGGTATGCTTTGCGATGGGACTGGCAACCCGTGGACGAAGCGGGACATTGGGGTGAGCGACGGCAAAATCGCCGCGATTGCCGACCTATCAAGTTCGGGCGGCAAGGTGGAGATTGATGCTTCGGGACAAGTAGTTGCTCCTGGTTTTATCGATCCGCACGTTCATTCCGATTTGCTGTGCACGAGACCAGAGATTCACAAAATCAAGGTGCTGCAAGGGGTCACGACCGAGCTGTTCGGTCAGGACGGAATATCAGTCGCTCCCGTTTCAGCCGAGACCAAGCCCCTCTGGCAACAGCAGTTGAAAGGGTTGAATGGAGATATCGGGGAGTGGCCGTGGCATTCGGTTGATGAGTATCTGCAGTTCCTAGAGCGCGCCAGTCTAGCTGGAAATGCCGCTTACCTCGTCCCCCACGGCGCGGTGCGGACCATGGTGGTAGGCTTTGCTGCCCGTGAAGCGAGCCAGAGAGAGATCGAGCAGATGAGTCAACTGGTAGAAGAGGGCATGCGACAAGGAGCGTTCGGAATATCTTCTGGTATTCAGTATCCCCCGTGTGCGTATACCACCCTTGATGAACTAGTGGCGATCTGCAGCAGTGCCGCCAAGTACGACGGTTGTTTTGTCGTTCATATCCGCAACGAAAGCAACCTTTCACTGGAAGCATTGGACGAAGTGATCGAAGCGGCACGGCGCTCTGGTGTCCGCCTGCACATCTCTCACTTCAAAGTGTGCGGCAGTATCAACAGGCCCAAACTGCAGGCTGCTCTGGAAAAGTTGGAGGCAGGGCGAGCGGAAGGGATCGAGATCACCTTTGACCAGTATCCGTATTCTGCTGCTTCCACCGTGTTTCAGGCAATCCTGCCCCCATGGATGCAGGACGGGGGTACAGCCGAGATGTTGAGACGTTTGCAGGACCCGGCCATACGAGAGCAAGTAAAACAGGAGATGCTTCACAACGAGCAGTACGACAATACCGTCCGCAACAACGGTTGGGACAAGATCGTGATTGCTTCTGTCACTTCGGAAAAAAACCGGGAACTGGAAGGAAAAACGATTCGGGAGATCGGCAGCATGCAGGGGAAGGATCCGGCTGATGCGGCGTTCGACCTTTTAATCGAAGAACAGGCAGCGGTGACGATGATCATCCATTGGGGTGTCGAAGAAGATGTGATTCGGGTCATGCAGCACCCGTTGCAGATGGTTGGCTCCGACGGAGTATTTGGCGGGAAACCACATCCCAGGCTGTACGGTTCGTTCCCGCGTGTTCTGGGACGATATGCCCGGGACAAGAACGTGTTCCCTCTCTGGGAAGCGGTCCGCAAGATGACGGGTGCGCCTGCTCAATTGCTGCGCTTATCCGACCGCGGGTATCTTCGTACCGGATACCAGGCAGATATTGTCGTCTTTGACCCGTTGAAAGTGATCGACAGGGCGACGTTCGACGATCCTCACCAGCTGCCCTTAGGGATACGTCATGTGCTGGTAAACGGTTCAATTGCCGTCCGCGATGGAGAGTATACCGGAGTGACTGCCGGACAGGTCATCCGCAGGTGCATCATCTAAAATGTTCATAGCCGGGACGTGTAGAGAACATCAACCTTTGATAGGAGAAGAGACGATGAAGCAAATGGAACAAGTGCTGCTGCCTTTACTGGAACAAACAGGCGGCAGTTGGGGAATCGTCATCGAGGATCTGGACCGTGAGCAGCAATGGAGCCACAATGAAAATGAACGGTTTGCCGCAGAAAGTATTATCAAACTGCCCATTATGGCAGCCGTTTTTGCAGCGGCAGAAAGCGGTCAAATCCGATTGAGTGACAAGCTGATACTGCAGCGGGAGCAGCTCGTCGGTGGATCAGGGGTGCTGCAGCACCTGACTCCTGGCCTGCAGTTGTCGGTGTACGATCTGGTTACGTTGATGATCATCCAGAGCGACAACACGGCGACCAACATCTTGATCGATTTAGTTGGCAAAGAGCAGATCGAACAGACGATGAAAGAGTTGGGGATGCTGGACAGCCGTTATCTCCGCAAACTGATGATCTATCCGGCTGCAATCGATGAACCCAATACGATTACCGCGCATGATATCTCACGGCTGCTGGCCCATCTGGCAAAAGGTACCTACCTCTCCCGTCACGCCTGTCTGCAGATGATGGAGATTATGAAAAGACAGCAGTTTCGAAACGGTCTGCCGGCCTATCTGCCTGTCGAAGCGGAACCGTTTGTAGGCCGCTCCCCTCTTTGGCAGTTGGCCAACAAAACAGGTTGGGACACAGGCCGTCAGCATGACGTAGGAATCTTTTTCATCGGCGGGCGAACGATCAGTGTGACCGCTTTATCCCGTGATCTGGACCCGCCTGTGGCGCTGGATACACTCGCTCGTATCGGCCAAGCCGTCTATCGCTACGCTCAGACATAGTGCTGGGCATCCTAATATTTTTCAGAATGTTAAGATTTATTTTATCCACTAATATTTTTTGAGGGGGAACGATGATGACGAAAAGGTGTGTGCAGATGCTGTTGCTGCTCGGTGTTGTGTGTTTGCTAGTGACAGGCTGTGGCGGTACGCAGCAGGGTAATTCCACCGATGGGGCAGGCGGACAAGCAGGGGAAGCAGCCGGGACTGGAGCGAATATGACCGTCCAGCCGGGAACCTTCCAGTTCGCGATGAGCGGGATGGCCAAGCCATACAACTATACGGATGGAGAGAACAACCTGGTCGGTTTTGACGTCGAGATCGCCACAGAAATCTCTAAACGACTAGGGCTTGAACCTGTCCCGGTACAGACTCCCTGGGGATCCATCCTGCAGGGATTGAAAGCGGGCAAGTACGATGCGATCATCGGCGGGATGTCGATTACGGAAGAGCGGCAGCAGCAGGTGGACTTCTCCCAGCCGTATCTGATCATGCAAGCCGTCATGTTCGTCAACGAGAACAATTCCAAGGGGATCAAGGGGAAAGAAGATTTAAAAGGAAAAGTGGTTGGGGTTGTGACGGCTTCGACCTATAAGGATTTTGCACTGGAACTGGTCGGGCCCGAAGGTCGCGTGAAGGAGTACGAAACCGATCTCTTTGCGATGCAGGAGTTGAAGCAGGAGGGGAGAGTGGACGTCGTGATCACCGATCTTGGCGTCGGTATGGATGCGATTAAAAACGGCAACATCCCGGCGATGCCTGTAGGCGAGCCGCTATTCCTCGATGAGTGCGGCATCCCCGTGCAAAAAGGCAATCAGGAGCTGCTGGATGCGGTGAACAAAGCGTTGGATGAGATGAAACAGGACGGCACGTATGAAGCGATCAGCAAGAAGTGGTTTAACAAAAACATGTTGTCGCCGGGCAACGAATAAGCAAATCAGATCCGGAATGTGCGCTTTTATCATGCAGCCCATTCTGTTACAGGAGGAGCGCCATGGCTACTTTTTTACCATTGTTGGCGGAGACGTGGTTCGGATTTCTCAAAGCGGCGGGACTGACGGTACAGCTAACTGCGGTCTCTCTCGGGATAGCGATTGTGATCGGCCTGGTGTTCGCCTTTTTGCGGATCTCCGAGTGGAAACTGTTGAGAGGAATGGCTCATCTCTACATTACCCTGATCAGGGGTACGCCGCTCATCTTGCAGATCATGGTGCTCTACTTTGGGATTGCCAAACTGATCCTGCTAAGCGATTTCTGGGCCGGGGCACTGGCATTGGCGATTCATAACGGGGCATATATCGCCGAAATTTTCCGAGGGACCATTCAATCGATTGAGCGGGGACAGATGGAGGCAGCTCGATCGCTAGGGATGTCCTACCCGCTGGCCATGCGGCGCGTGGTCTTGCCTCAGGCGTTTAGACGGGCCATTCCACCGCTTGGCAATCAGTTTATCATCGGTCTGAAAGATTCTTCGCTTGTCGGCTTGCTCGGCTATCAGGAACTGTACTTGCTGTCTCAATCGACGGCTGCCCGTACTTTTTTACAGTTTGAATCATACGCCATTGCCGGCCTGTATTACCTGGTCCTGGTGTTATTCTTCACGTTTCTCGTCAACAAGCTGGAAAAACGTCTTGATGTGGACAAGGCAGGTGCAAGCGTATGAAGCGGTTGATGGTTGAAGTAAGCGGGCTTACCAAATCATTTGGCGACCTGCCCGTGCTAAAGAACTGTGGTCTGCATGTGGAACAAAGTGAAGTGGTCGTGCTGATCGGCGCCAGCGGATCTGGAAAAAGCACGCTGTTGCGGTGCATCAACTTTTTGGAGCTGGCTGACAGCGGTCAGATTTTGCTTGATGGAAAAGTGATTGATCCGCGCTCAGATAATCTGAATCAGATCAGGCAGAACGTGGGGATGGTGTTTCAGCACTTTCACCTGTTTCCGCACCGCACTGTACTGGAAAACGTCAGCGAAGCCCCTATCTACGTGCGCAAAGTGGCGCGACAGGAAGCGGTTAGAGAAGCGCTGCAGCTGTTGGAAAAGGTGGGGCTGGCGGACAAGGCGGCCGCTTATCCCAATCAACTGTCCGGTGGTCAAAAACAGAGAGTCGCGATCGCCCGGGCACTGGCGATGAAACCAAAAGTGATGCTCTTTGACGAGCCCACTTCTGCGCTCGATCCGGAACTGGTCGGCGAGGTGCTGGCTGTGATGCGGGACTTGGCGCAAGAAGGGATGACGATGATTGTCGTGACTCACGAGATGGGTTTCGCCAGGGAAGTGGCGGATCGAGTCGTTGTCATGGACCAGGGGAGCATCATCGAGGAAGGAAGCCCCCAGCAGCTCTTCGCCGATCCCCGTCATGAAAGGACGCAGCGATTTTTACGTCAGGTATTGTAGGCTATCGGGTAGGATTTATCTGTACGTAGACTCCACGCATCTTCGCGTGGAGTTTTTCTATGTTGCTACAGAGTTGCTACAGAAGCCGCTCAAGTTTCGTGCTATCCTTGTATAAGAGTTTGACTATGGGAGAAGCTCTTATGGTTTACTTGCGAAAGGCTGCTTTGCTTTGGGAAGAGATATCTGCTACCCAACGATATCCCTTTTCCATACCGTCCATTCGCTCCCTGCGAGAGATTGACTTTGTCAGTAATGTGTGGTTTTAATCATTTTGCCACCCATATTGACGAGGTGGAGCAGATTAAACCAAACGGATACCGTGCCTACGGGGGCAAATCGCTGCACGATTATGATTTTTGTTGACGAGAGCGAAAATCTGGAGTAGTGTTATCGCGTAAAAAAGAATTATTACGATTTGCTGCTTTTACACTTGATACAAGAGAAGAAGGAGAGAGAGTATGGATAGGAGGACCGTGTACGGGATCGAACCCGTAGGGAATGAGAGCGTGACTGAACTGCTGGGATTCGTGATGACCGTACGCAAAGAGGTATTCCCTATGTTAAACCACGAGCAGCTGCCTGAAGATCTGCTCCATATCCAGCGTCACTATTTGGAGCCAAAGGACGCCGCTTTTTTCTTGGCCAGAATGGAAGGGCAAATCGTCGGCTCGATTGCCGTTCACCGATACGACGATCGGATCGCCGAGGTAGGGGGGAGGTATGATCTGCGCGCTACGGCAGAAATTGTGAAATGCTACGTGGATGCAAACATACGCAGGCAGGGCATCGGGACGGCCCTGGTGCAGCAAGCACTACGTTTTTGTCGGGATGCGGGGTACAAGACGGTCTATCTGCATACACACCGATTTTTACCCGGCGCTGTTTCCTTCTGGCAGCAACATGGTTTTTTGCTGAGAGTTGAGCAAGGAGACAGCATGCAGACCGTACATATGGATCGAAGAGTTTGAATGATGTTTACCGTTGGAAAGGGTGGCTTTGTGGTGTGTCCATTATTCTATAAAAAAAGACGTAGCATGCCATTTGTGATCACACTTCTGTTATGCACGTTAGTGGCATTGTCGGGATGCAGTCAAAACAAACAGGCTTCTCCCGTGAGTAGATCAGATGCCGCTGGGCAGTCGAACATAAATACAAAAGATGGGCTGAAAAAAGTTACCGTGATTCGTAATTTTAAAAGCGGCAGCCTCGATCCCCACAACAGCTGGGAACCGCTGCGGGCGGGTGTCGTCGAGACGCTTGTTCGCTTGAACGAGGACTTGGAGCTTGTACCGTGGCTTGCCACCAACTGGGAAACGAGCGATGATCAGACATGGGTGTTTACGATTCGCGAAGGTGTGACGTTCCAAGACGGGACCAAGTTGGATGCTGCCGCTGTAAAAGCTTCTTTTGAACGCGGACTGGCAGCCAGTGATGTATTGGCCCGCGCTTTAAAGATTGAATCGATGGAAGCAAGCGGTCAACAACTGACGATCGTCACGACAGAACCGCATCCGGCCTTGCCTTCGGAGTTGGTCAATCCTTACGCTGCCGTTATCAGTGTCGAAGCGGAGCAAAAAATGGGCACAACTGCTTTTAACCATGCCCCAGTCGGCACAGGGCCGTTTAAAGTGAAGCAGTTTACCCCCAATATCGAGATCCAGTTGGAGCGTTATGATGGGTACTGGGACGGTAAGGCGAAGGTGAATGAGGTCTTGTACCAATTCAACGAGGACGGAAATGTTAGAGCGCTGGCCCTGCAAGCAAAAGAGGCAGATATTGTTTATCAGATTCCAGCCGAAACAGTGGAGGCCGTCCAGCAGGACAGCCAGCTTAGAGTGGAATCGGTCGCTGGTCTTCGTGTCCATTACCTGCTGTATAACCAACAGAAGCCGCTGCTCCAGGACATCAGGGTGAGAAAGGCGATTGATCTGCTTCTTAACCGGGAAAGCATCGCAAGTGACATTATGCTCGGACATGCGACTCCTGCCAATGGCCCGTTTAACGCAAGGCTTCCGTTTGGCAGCAAGGAGGCGGTTCAGCAGTTGGATCCGGGCGAAGCCAAAAAGCTGCTGATGGAAGCGGGGTATGTGCCTGGCGAGAGTGGGAAGCTGGAAAAGGACGGGCAGCCGCTCACGTTGCAGTTGATCACCTACAAAGGGCGACCGGAGCTACCACTGATCGCACAACTGCTGCAGTCGGACGCAGCCAAAATAGGGGTGGACATCAAGATTCAAACGGTTGAAAATGTGGACACCTATTTACGGGAGAACAAAGATTGGGACTTGGTGACGTACAGCAACTTATCTGCACCGCGCGGCGATGGGGGATACTTCCTCAATTCGGCCTTGATGCCTGGCGGTTCGCTCAATCCGATCAATCTGAGCAGCGACAAGTTGAGCCAGTTGGTGATCCGGTTAAATGCCACTAGCGAGATTGCCCAGCGAATCCAATTGACTCGGGATGCCGTAGATGTCATCAACCAAGAAGTTCCCCATTCCTATGCGGTTTACCCCAATCTGATCGTCGGTGTGAATAACCGCGTGATCAATTGGAAACCAGGTGCGGAAGAGTATTACATCATCACGAACCAAATGGATGTGAAATAAGGTGCTGAAGCTAGTCAGGAAGCGTTTGCTGCAGCTCGTCCTTGTATTGTTTCTCCTCTCTTTGCTGACGTTTACGCTGATGAAACTGGCACCGGGCGATCCTGTGCTCCTGATCTTGGAAGCGGACGAAATGTCTGTTACACAAGCTGACGAAGCTAAACTGCGCAAGGAACTGGGCTTTGACCAACCGTTGTTGCTCCAGTACGGTCAGTGGCTGCAAAAACTGCTGCAGTTCGATTTTGGGCATTCGTACATAAAAGGGAAGCCGGTATGGGACGAAATGATTGACAGGCTGCCTACCACCGTTCAGCTTACGGCAGGTGGCCTTCTGGTGATGGTCTTGATAGCGGCGCCGCTCGGGTTGTTGGCTGCCAAGTATCCCGGGCGTTGGCCGGATCAGATGAGCCGATTGCTCGCCCTGATCGGCGCTTCCATCCCTAGTTTCTGGCTGGGACTGCTGCTGATTTACGCGTTTGCGTTTAAGCTGCAGTGGGTGCCGACGAATGGAAAAGGAAGTTTTAGCCACATGATTCTTCCTTCCGTCACGCTTGGCTTTGCAATGGCTGCGGTGTATGCCCGCTTGCTCCGGGCCGGGCTGCTCGAAAGTTTGTCTCAGGAGTACATTCGGGCCGCGCGGGCCAGAGGGATTGCGGAATGGCGGATTCTCTTGCGGCATGCTCTCCGGGCGGCGCTTCTGCCGGTAGTGACGATCTTTGGGATGAGTATCGGCAGCTTGCTTACTGGCTCCGTTGTGGTGGAGACCTTGTTCTCCTGGCCGGGGCTGGGAAGTATGGCTGTAGAGGCCATCTTTCAGCGAGATTATCCGATCATTCAAGGATACGTCTTGCTGACGGGCATCTTTGTCGTGCTGGTCAATCTGCTCGTCGATCTCTGCTATGGACTGCTTGATCCCCGGATCCGCTATGGGAAGGGGGACTGGTCATGAGTGTTGGTGCCGCCGCCAGTCCCGTTCGTCCTGTGGTACGGCAGAGCATCTGGCGGAGGATGCTGCACAATCCGCTGACGATCCTGGGAATGGGCATCATGACCGTGATCGTCCTACTCACGCTGTTTGGACCTCTGATTGTACCCAACGATCCGCTTACTGTACAAATGTCGGAGCGTCTACAGTCACCGAGTTGGCAGTATCCACTCGGTACGGATCATATGGGCAGGTGTATTTTTTCCAGATTGGCTGCTGGTGCACAGACGACTCTGGGTATCTCGGCGCTTGCCATCGTCTCGGTAACGCTGATCGGAATCCCCTTAGGCTTGTTGTCCGGCTATATCGGGGGACGCCTCGACAGCTTGTTGATGAGGCTTGTCGACAGTGTGGGGGCTCTGCCTGAGTTTATTCTGGCGATCGCCTTTTCCGGATTTTTAGGACCTAGTGTGACAAACTTGATGCTATCGATCGTATTGGTCAAATGGATTGGCTATGCCCGCGTCGTCAGAAGCATCGTACTGTCGGAGCGGGAGAAGGAATACATATTGGCTGCTCGTGTTGCTGGCTGTCGCACTTGGACGATTCTCTGGCGGCATTTGCTGCCGCAGATCGTCCCTCCTGTACTGGTCTTGGTTGCGCTGGACATTGGTAAAGTGATTCTGATTATTTCTTCCCTCTCCTATCTGGGTCTTGGTGTACAACTGCCATCTGCAGAATGGGGTGCGATGCTCAATGACGGTCGTCCCTATTTCCAAACTGTTCCAGAGTTGATGATCTATCCGGGATTGGCTATTATACTGGTCGTTGTTTCCTGCAATCTGATCGGAGACGGGCTTCGCGATATTTTAGATGTTCGCAGCAGATAAGAGCTGTGCTTGCAGATCATTGTGGTGCTTATGGGGGGTGCGAGATGAGACAGGCGGTGCTTCAGGTTCGTCAGCTAACCATCAGTGAACATCAAGGGAAAAAACAGCACAGGCTGGTGCATGAGCTCAACTTCTCCATACGCAGTGGAGAGATGCTGGCCTTAGTCGGCGAGAGCGGAAGCGGCAAAAGTGTGACAGCCAGCGCTATTTTGGGGTTGCTGCCTAACTCGTTGCGCGTGGACGGTGGAGAAATCGTGTTCCAGGGAGAAGATATCCTTCCCTGGTCGGAAAAACGGAAACGGGAACTGCGCGGCAAACAGATCGGTTCGGTATTTCAGGATTATCAAGGCAGTTTTACTCCCTTTATCAAACTGGGCAAGCAATTGGTCGAGACGATTCGGGCTCATCGAAAAGTATCTGTACGTGAAGCAAAACGGGTTGCATTGGAGTGGCTGGATCGGGTGGGATTGCCGGCGGAACGCGCCTTCCACAGCTACTCGTTTCAGCTGAGCGGCGGGCAGCGGCAGCGGGCTGCTCTGGCCGCCGCTATGATGCTGAAGCCTTCCCTGCTCATTGCCGACGAGCCGACGTCAGCATTGGATGTGTTGAGCGGCGAGCGGGTGCTGAATCTGCTTACCACACTGCAGCAGCAGTCTGGATGTGCCGTACTGATGATCTCGCACGACTTGCGGCATGTGATGAAGCGGGCGGACACGATTGCGGTGATGAAAGAGGGACGGATTGTGGAGACAGGCCCGACCGAGTCGATCCGACGCCGACCGAGTCATCCGTATACGCACATGCTGCTAAAGGCCAGGCCGTATCTGTCAGGAGCAGGCTCGGCGCATGTTTGGGACTGGGAACGTGCTTGGGATCAGGAAACAGATGAAGCAGAACAGCTTGATGTTGGCCGGGGAGGGACTGAATGAACAGAATATTGACAGTTGATCGGCTTTGCAAGACGTACAGCGAATCAGGGCGCCAAGTTGCAGCCGTCAAGAATGTGTCGTTTTCGATCGGAGAAGGGGAGTGCTTAGGGCTGGTTGGAGAGAGTGGCAGCGGCAAGAGTACGTTGGCCCGGCTGCTGCTGGCGCTGGATCGGCCGGATAGCGGAGAAGTCCGCTTGCACGGCGCCTCCCTTTTTGCCCTGAGAGGGCGGGACATGCGTCAAATGAGGCGGTATGTCCAAGCGGTCTTTCAGGATCCGACCTCCTCCCTCAATCAGCGCTTGCCGATATGGCGCTCTGTCATGGAGCCCCTGGACAACTTCCCAGATGTTACACCGCCGTTTCTGATGGACGTACGCCACTCCCGCAGGGATACGGCAGCAAAACTGCTGGAGATGGTCGGGCTGCAGATAGCTCACATGGATCGTTTTCCTCACCAGTTAAGCGGTGGACAACGGCAACGTGTGGCTATCGCCAGGGGAATCAGCCTGATGCCCCAACTGCTGATCTGCGACGAACCAACCTCCAGTTTGGACGTATCCGTACAGTTGCACATCCTGCAGCTGCTCAAAAGGATGCAAACCAAACTGAACATGGCCTGCTTGTTTATTTCTCACGATATTGCAGCAGTACGAATGATGAGCCAGCGGATCATCGTGATGAAAGAAGGGCAAGTCGTCGATCAGTTCTCCAGTGAACAGCTGATGAGCGAGGAGCGGCATGAATATACGCGGCAGTTGGTCGCCGCCGTAACAGAATGAACGGACGTTGGCGAACGCTTAAAGACGTACGAATCAGAACATTGACTTGCCTAATCATTTCGAGTTGTAGGCGCGATCTCTACCAGAACCCATCCCAGTAAAATCTGTCCATTTCTTGCTGGATTTCATCCTTTTCTCTGGCAAGTGCCTCCCGGATGATTTGCCAATCGGGTGAGTCGGGATCTACCGCTGCGTTCTGCCGATCCAGGATGTTGTAGATCACGTCCCAATCATCCGGTGAATCATATCGATCTTCGCCACCGCCGATCAACCTGATATCATGAAGCAGCTGCTTGACGTCTGCCGGTATCACAGGTTAGCCTCCCTTCCAGTACATCTTTTGTTCCTTAGCCTTTCCGCTGTTTCCGAAAATATCCGAGATAAACAGAATGCAGTAAAAGCAGGGGATGTCCCTACAAGCGCAAAGGGACATCCCGCTGATGATGACTGGTGCAGAGCTAGTGTTGACGACATTGTGGGCAGCATCATCAACTCAGTTTCTCAAACGAGAGCTCGGCGACGTTTGATCTCTTCTATGGCCCAGTCGGTCATACGAGCTGGTGTCCAGGCAGGTTCCCATACGAGATTAACCTCAACGTTCTTGACACCTGGGACACGTTTGATCGCTTTTTCGACGTCGCTTACGATCACGTCCTGAAGGGGGCATTCAGGAATCGTCATTGTCATCGTGACCTTCACATTATGATTAGCATCTGCCTGAATGTCATAGACCAGTCCCAAATCGACAATGTTCACCTCAAGTTCAGGGTCGATCACTTCCTCCAGTCCTGACCACACTTTCTCGACCAGATCCATACTGGCATCCCCTTTCGTTACAATGCGTGCGAAGGGCAGCAAGTCCCACTTTCATCACAGCGGCGTCATGCCCGTGCGAATAATGTTCCCCTTTTTCCTTCAGATCTTTCCTCTCGCCTTGGAGAAGAAGGGTTGCTCCGGCCTGGCACATACAAAAAAAGCTGCCCAGCAGCAGAACATCTGCTGCCGGACAACCAGTGTTATGTCGTATTCATTTCCATTTTCCGTATTGAGCAATCTCTGCGAATATTTCAACGAGCGCTTTCAAACCTTCCGCGGTTTGCAAAGCGATCAGCGGCAGACTTACGAGCCCAATCAACGCTTCCCCAATCAGTTTCGACCACAAGCAGATCTCCCCCTTTTCAGATTGTCAAACAGGAAAAGGGAGGAATGTTCGGTACTCTGTCGGAATGAACCTTGGATCTGCAGAAACAGAGAAAGAGAGTCAGGATCGATATCCTCGCTTCGGGGTACCTCTCGATATACTGCGGATCGACGTTTGCCGTATAGGTATTGCTGATCGGTTGCACATAGACGACCACCGGGATGGGAACGATCCTGGAACGCAGGTAGAGAAGCCCCGCCGAAAAGCCAAGGACGAGCCAGACCCATGTCATCAGTTCATCATATTGGAACGATAACAATAACTCTTCCATGGACCAATCCCCTCCTCAATAAAATTGTATCGGAAGACAAGGAAGCTGTGCAACCTAACAATACCTGTAAATCTACTTACAGCATACTACACATGATGGAGGATGGTATGGTGCTTACCACTTTTCTTCACCGACAGGGGCGCGGTTGGTCCGTGGCAAAACTCCCCAGCGGAGACGATTCATTTCATCAATTGTTGGGAGAGTATACCGTGGAACCGTTCGCCAAGGGGCATTATCATCTGTTGCGCAGCAACGGGTACCCAGACACGTATCTGATCACCAGGATCGACACCGATGGTGACGGAGAGATCGGCAGCTACGTCTCCCTCGATCAACAGGATCTTGCGTTCATCGCAAAAGAGGGGGGGCACGCCTATTCTTCAATCAGTATGCGGACAGGCGATGGTATGAGAGCAACAGAGGAGGATTACATGAAGTTGTGGGAGGACGATCGATTGTAGCCAAGGGGTGTCCCGCATAGTAACCAATATCCCTGTGCGAACGAAAAACATCCCGTCTCACGATGAAAAGTGGGACGGGATGTTGGCGTGTTTCGTCCTGAAAAGTGGAACGGTCAAAAGCGGAATGCGACTAGTGAGACAGTTCCATCCGGTGATGATGCTCCACTTTTACTGGGTAAAAGTGGGTTCTTCTCGTTCCGGACGATTGTCGTGATTGGACACGTTGATCTGGCTTAGCATCTTCTTCATTTTTTCGCATTCTACCTGGTAATCCTTGATGACCCGTCCCAATACGTCAATCGACTCGGCTAACTCCTGTCTTTCACTTATGTAGTCGATTGCTCTGCGCAGATGACCGATCTTGTTTTCCGCTTCCTTCAATCTGTCAGCTAGGTGAAGTGCATTCATGCTGAATCCCTCCTTACGTTTCTGCTTATTTTGCCCAAAAGGAGATGGTTTCTATGTCAGGGAGGAGGGATGCCTGCGCCAATATTTGGTCCTGCGCCAAGAAGGTGAGATGGGGTGTATAGTTGCTCCGCCATGTCGAAGAATAAAAAGAAGTTCTGCAAACGTACTTTACGCGACGAGGAGGAGCACTGCGTGTTCAAACGATACAGCCTCTACTTTACGTTGTTTGCCGTTGTTGTCAGCCTGATGAGCCTGCTGCAGATCGAGTTGGGCCATGCCATTCTCTATTTGACCAGTCCTACCAGCTGGGTGATCGAAATATTTTACGACAGGATGTCTGTACCGACCAAGATGAGCTTGATCTATATTACGACAATTGTTTTTTGGTATGCCGTTGGACGTTATATCGATTATTTGATCGAGAAGAGAAGCAGACAGGAGGTGGAATGAAGAGAAGGGCTGTCAAGAGCCGTTGTCGTTGGCTCATGGAAAGACCCGGAGCATGATGGTGATCATCTCGTTTCGCCCCGGGTTTTCCTCAAGTCTGACTAATGGTGGCCACCAGGATCGTGGTGGCTCATGTTGTGCATTTGTTGAAAGCGTGCTTCATCGATGTAGTGATGCTTCACGTATTCGTCTCTGCCGCGCAGGCTTCTTGAGCCGCGCAGAAACCAGGCGGCTGCGGCAAGACAAGCAAGAAAGCCGAAAAAGTAGAGCAAGCGACTTCCCCCTCTCTGATACGATCTGTATCCTCTTTTATTTTATCATATGATACAGGAAAAAACCTGATTTGTTTCCGGTTTTATACAGAATGAGGCGTACATCTTCCTGGTTCCAATCAATCGATTTGTCAGCGGAAGCCGTTATCGGAAAATATTTTTTTATCTGCAGCTTGTCCAATAACCCCATCGACAGCAGGCTGAATATAATTTATACTTTTATTATTCGCAATATGACTAATATTTTACCTGTTAAAGGAGGGCTCCACGTACTGGCACCAGCTATCAGGGTTTTTCGACTCAAGAGAATGCTTGCAGAGAGTAGGAAAAAATCAACCAGATCGTAGGGGGTAAAACATGAAAAAGTCCAACAGCAACTACAGCTTCAAGAAGAAAGGTGTTTCTCTGCTATCACTATTGCTCGCATCTGTTCTTACGGTGCTGGCCGGCTGTTCTTCGTCAGGTGAGCAAACACAAGGCGGCGGAGACAACCAGACCGAAAGCAGCGAGATTGTCGTTACATCGTTTGGTGGCAAGTACGATGAGGTGTTTACGTTATACGTAAAGGAGCCGTTTGAGAAAGCAAACCCTGGAGTCACCGTAAAACTGGCTCCTTATACGGGAATCGCCAAGCTGGCGCAGGGCGGCGGTTCTTCAATCGATGTGGTTTCACTTGATGACTTCGATCTCATCGACGCTGCCAACAAAGGCATGCTGGAACCGTTGAAAAAAGAGGAGTTTTCCACATGGGACAACCTCTATCCGCAGGCCTTCCTCAACAGCCAGGACGGAGAAACCTACGGGCTCGTCAACGTATTTGGAGCTTGGGGGATTGCCTACAACCCTGAAGTAGTGGACAAGCCGGAATCGTGGAACGATCTTTGGAGTCCGGAGGCAAAAGGAAAAGTGGCCCTGATGAGTCAATGGATCCCGGACATTTTGCTCACGGCGAAAGCAACCGGTGCTTCGTATGAGAACATGGAGCCGGTATGGGAAGCATTCAAAGAGGTAACGCCCTCAGTAGCACAGTACTACTCTTCTTTCTCCGCACCGGAATCGTTGTTTGGAACAGGGGAAGTGGCGATGGCCGCCTGGTTTGACGGAAGAGCCTACGCGCTGAAAAACGCGGCGAAACCGGTTGACTTCACCATCCCCAAAGAGGGTGGCGTACTGATTCGCAGCGGGATGGGCGTATTGAAGGATAGTGAAAACAAGGAACTGGCTAAGAAACTGATCGACTTCTGCATGACGCCGGAGGTTCAAGCGGGCTTTGCGAAAGAACTCTATTACGGCCCAACCAATACTACAGTTGAACTGGATCAATCGCTGCAGGAGATCGTCGTCTATGGAAAAGAGAAGGTAGAAGCACTGATCACGCCTGACTGGAACGAGATCTTACCAAAACGGGAGGAATGGCTGACCAAATGGACAGAAGCAACAACGCAGTAGATCCGGCTATCTCGCTTCAGTCAATCTCGAAGTTTTTTGCTGATACCACAGTCATTGACAACATCAGTCTCGACCTGGCAGAGGGAGAATTTCTCTCTCTGCTGGGCCCGAGCGGTTCCGGGAAGACGACGATTCTCCGGATGGTGGCTGGGTTGGCTTCGCCGAGCGAGGGTAAGGTGATTTTAAAAGGGCAGGATGTAAGCGCCATCCCACCTAATAAACGCAACCTTGGCATGGTGTTTCAACAGTACGCGTTGTTTCCGCACATGACGGTTTGGGACAATGTGGCATACGGTCTGCGGGCCCGCAAGGAAAAAGCGGACGTGATCAAACAAAAAGTGGAGAAGTACTTGGAGCTGGTCGGGCTAAGCCATCTGGCCAAGCGGAAGCCTCGGGAGTTGTCAGGCGGACAGCAGCAGCGGGTTAGTCTCGCCCGGGCACTGACCGTGGAGCCGGTAGTGATGCTGTTCGATGAGCCTTTGTCCAATCTGGATGTACGGTTGAAAGAACAGATGCTGCAAGAAATCCGCAATCTGCATCAAACGATCGGCTTCTCGGCGATTTACGTCACCCATGATCAGAATGAAGCACTATATCTTTCGGACAAAATCGCTGTCCTGAACAAAGGGAAGATCGAGCAGTTTGCGGCACCGGAAGCGATCTTGAAACAACCGGCCTCCGCATTTGTGGCCGATTTCTTCGGGTACACCAACCGTGGAGAAGGAGCTGTCCTCTTGGAGGAGGGCAAGGCTAGGCTGGGGAACTGTGAGATCCCGGTTGGCCATGTGGGAGCCGACGCCGCCCCGGGGGACAGGGGTGTGCTCTTGATGAGAGCCAATGCGATACAGATCGCCGACTACCAACAGGAACTCTTCTCTCTGGAGCAGATTGCCGGGCGGGTTCAGGTGACAGAAGCAGAAGTCCTGGACAGCCGTTATCTAGGGGGAGAGACGGAATTGAAGCTGCGACTTTTGCAGGCTGACGGTCTGGAAATTGACGCGATCTACCCCCAGATGGTTACACCACTACCAAAGCGCGGCGAGCAGGTTCGTGTCTGGTTCAGCGCTGATTCCGTCTGCTTCTTCAAAGGGGAGAGCTAAGATGAGGAACATGATGCGGTTTTATACCGTACTGGGTTGGATCGCCGTTGCGTATATGACGGCGCTGTTCCTCTACCCTGTATGCAAAGTGGTCTACACCAGCGTTTGGGTGAACGGCAGTTTTTCGCTGGCCAACTACGTCAACCTTTTTTCTGCTGATCTCTACTCCAAGGTACTGTTGAAAACACTGTGGGTTTCTGTCATCAGCACGCTGATCGCCTTGTTTATCGGCTACACGTTGGCCTATTTTATTACGACGAGACCTGCGAGCAAGCAGGGGTTTTGGTTGATGCTGATCATTTCACCGATGTTTATGAGTCTGACTATCCGTCTGTTTGGCTGGATGATCCTGTTGAGCAAAGAGGGGCCGATAGCAAAGGGACTGAGCGGGTTGTTCGGCGGCTCTGAGACGTCTCTATTGTTTTCCCAGACCGCTGTCGTGATCGGCATCGTCCATTTTGTGCTACCCTTTATTGTGCTCAATATCTACACCTCGCTGAACAGACTGGAATCGTCCCTGATCGAGGCTTCTACCATGCTTGGAGCTTCTCGCCTGCGCACCTTTTGGAAGGTAACGTTCCCGCTGTCCCTGCCGGGGGTGTTTGCCGGCAGCTCGATCGCATTCGCTCTGGCGGCCAGTACGTTTTTGGTACCGATCATGATGGGCGGACCGTCTGACAATCTGCTGGCCAACATGGCGTACAACTCGATTGTCACGATCGGCAACATGGGAATGGGGGCTGCTTTGTCCTTTGTGCTGCTGGTAATCATCGTAGCCGTACTACTGGTGATGGGACGGCTGGAGAGGAGGGGTCACATTGCGTCCTAAATGGAGGGGATTGGTGTACCTGTACATCCTGGCTGTGGTCCTGTTTATCCTCGGGCCGGTATTGATCATCATACCGCAGTCGTTCAGCGGCGGCGATATGTTCAGCTTTCCGCCGGACGACTTTACATGGAAACAGTATGAGGCGTTGGCGGAAGATGAGCGAATCCACTCCTCGTTGTGGCTCAGCCTCTCCATCGGTGCTGCTTCCACCTGCCTGGCCGGGCTGATCGGGTTATGTGCTGCACTCGGCATCGTCAAGGGCAATCTGCCGGGGAAAAACCTGCTGGAATCCTTGTTTCTCGGACCGCTGATCGTACCATTGGTCACGACTGGGATCGGTTTTTTAATTATTTTCGTGCCGCTTGGACTGGTGGGTTCGCCGCTGGGGATTGTATTGGCTCACTCGATCATCATCAGTCCGTATGTGGTGCGCATCTTGATCGCAACACTGCGTCACTTTGACCACGTGCAAGAGGAAGCAGCCATCGTGCACGGAGCCGATTCGTGGTACGCCTTTCGTACGGTTGTTCTGCCCCAGCTGCTGCCGGCACTCATCTCTGGTGCGATCCTTGCTTTTCTCGTCTCGCTTGACGAGTACACGGTGACCATTTTTCTCGCCCAGGCGGATACGGTCACCATTCCGATTCGCATCTATCAGTATGTGGCGATGGATATCAATCCGGTTGTAACGGCGTTGGCCAGTGTGACCGTCATTGTCTCGTTTGTCCTGATTGTCCTGTTGGAAAAACGCTTTAAGATTCATAAGTACTTGGAAATGTAAGCTCTGACTATCAGGAGGCTGTTTATCAGATGAAAAAACAACATGTTGGGATTGTCGGTTTTCCCTGGGATGGCGGCGCTTCCCTGGGCAGACCGGGGGCGCGTTACGCCCCGAAAGCGATCCGCGAAGCGGCAGGATGGCTGCGCAACCGGATCGATGGCGGGAAAGTGTACAACGTGGAGAAGCGTAAGCTGATTCACTTTCACGAGCAGGAAATCATCGATTACGGTGACATCGAGATCGCCGCTTACAGTACGGAGACGACCTTCCAGAGCGCGGAAGCAAAAATCAGAGAACTGTTGGATGATAACGTGTTTCCCTTTATCTTGGGCGGAGATCATTCCATCTCGTATCCCGGGATCAAAGCCTTGCATGACAGCAGTACGGGCAACATTGGGATCATCCAGTTTGATGCTCACCTCGACTTAGTGGATGACTCGCCGGTTCAAGGCAGGTTTTCGCAGAGCAGCCAGATGCGGCGCGCACTGGAACTGCCGCGGGTCAAACCGCACCATATCGTGCAAATCGGCGTAAGAAGCTATAACTACCCTTGGTACGACGAATATCTGCGAGAGACAGGGATCGTACAGATCACAGCCAGGGAAGTGCACCGGATGAGTACCGCTGAGGTGATTGAGCGGACGCTCCGTGCATGTCAGGATGTAGAAAAAATTTACCTTACCTTTGATATCGACGTCCTCGATCCGGCCTTTGCTCCTGGTTCCGGCGCCAACGAACCCGGCGGGCTGACACCGGTGCAGTGCTTTGACCTGTTGGACGGTTTGTACCGTCACATAGACGCCATGGACATCGCTGAAGTGAATCCGCTGTACGATCCGCAGGAGATAACGGCCAGCATGGCAGCCCGGATCCTGTTTGATTGCGCAACGGAGAGAGTACCTGATCACACATGACAGACGGAGGCCAATCATGCAGCAATATCAGCATTGGAACGAACCGGAGGCAATCAGAACATTAATCAATCGTTTGGTGGAGGTGCCCAGCATCTCTGGCACAGCAGGAGAGACGCTGATGGCGGAGAAGATTGTCGAGATCCTGCGGGAGATCCCTTACTATCAGAAGCATCCCGAGTTGGTGATGAGTGTTCCCGTACCCGACGACCCACTAAACCGTACGACAGTGGCTGCTCTTTATCGGGGCAACCCCGTCAGTTCTAAGACCATCGTGCTGTTAAGCCATTTTGATGTGGTCGGGGTAGACGATTTCGGCTACATGCGAGAGTATGCCTTTCAGCCGGAGCTGCTGACGGAGAAGCTTCACCAGCAGTTCCGCGATGCCCTGGATGAGGAAGCGAGGAACGATCTGGACAGCGGCAGTTACTTGTTTGGCCGGGGCGTGATGGATATGAAGGCGGGCTTGGCTGTACAATTAGCCGTGCTTAGTGAGATTGCCCAGCAGGAAACATTTCCGGGCAATATCTTGCTGCTGGCCACGCCAGATGAAGAAAAAAGCTCAAAGGGCATGTTTGCGGCCGTGCCGTTTCTCAATCAACTCAAGCAGCAGCACGGCTTGGAATATCAGCTCTGCATCTGCTCTGAACCGAACTTTGCCGCTTTTCCCGGGGATCGATCCAATTACATCTACACCGGTTCGGTTGGGAAGCTGCTTCCCCTGATACTCTGCGTCGGGAGGGAAACCCATGCCGGTGAACCGCTGGAAGGATTGAATGCGGCTTGGATGGCAGCAGAGATGGTGAAACGGATGGAGCTGTCCGAACAGTTTGTCGATCGTGTCAACGGGGAACAGAATCCGCCCCCGACTTGTCTTAAGATGAGTGACCTAAAGACGCAATACGATGTGCAGACCCCCAATCTGGCCTATATTCTCTACAACGTTCTGACCCTTTCACAGACACCGCTGGACGTGCTGCACAAAGTGAAGCAGATTGCGGGCGAGGCTGCGGAGTGTGTCTACCGGGAACGGTTGCAGAAATACGAAATGTACAACAAGGATGTACCTACCCGCTCCAACCAGGTGTCTCGGCCAGCCGTGTACGATTACAGTGAGCTGTACCAACGAGGAATCGAGCAGTTTGGGCGACCGTTTGCCGAATCGCTAGACGGTGTACTGCAGGAAGGCAGAAAAGCAAACTGGGACAGTCAGGAACTGTCCGTACAAATCGCAGCGAAGATGAGTACGTTCTTTATCGAAGAAGCGCCGTTCTATCTGATCATGTTTGCGCCGCCGTACTATCCGCACGTCCATCTCGATCAGCAGTCAGCGGAGGAACAAAAAATCACAGAGGTCATCGAACAGGTCAGAAAAGATGCCGCTGAACAATATGGCGAAGAGATCCAGGTGCAGCATTTCTTTACCGGTCTGTCAGATGTGAGCTACTGCCGGATCTACAATCCGGAGCAAGTGGTACCAACTTTACAGAGCAATATGCCGCTGTGGGGCAACCAGTACAATATTCCGATCGATGACATCATTGCGCTAAACCTGCCAACCATTAATCTCGGTCCGTATGGGAAGGACGCTCATAAGCGTTCAGAGCGGCTGGAGCTGCACTATACGACTCGGGTGGTGCCCCATCTGTTGCGACGGGCGATTGATTACGTTTTTTCGTAGGAAAGGTTGAGGATATGGGTTCAAAAGACGAGTTGGCGTTCCCAAAGGAATTAATCGGCAGCAAGATTCGCCAGTATCGGCGAAAAATGGGTTTGACGGTTGTGGAGTTGGCGGCACGGATCGGTTTGAGTCAAAGTGCCCTTTCACAGATTGAGAGGGGATTGGTGAATCCTTCTCTCGATACACTGTGGAAACTAAGTTACTATCTCGAAATACCCGTATTTTCCTTTTTCAAGGACATCTCCCCCTCCAAGGTGCATATCACCAGGCGGGAGGAACAAAAAGTGATGACCATGCTGCACCCGAATGTACTCTACCGGTTAATCTCTCCTGCACTGGACGGAAAATGCGAAATGTTCGAATTGATTGTGAAACCGGGCGAGGTGAAGCATCTGCCTCAGTTGGCTCACCAGGGTGAGGAGTGCGGGTACCTGATTGAGGGAAGACTGGAAGTACTGATCGAAGATAAGGTGTACCAGTTGGAAAAGGGTGACAGCATTTATTTTGACAGTACATTGGAGCACAAGTTTTACAATCCGGAAGAGACTGACGCAGTAGGCATCTGGGTCATGTTTCCGTAGGTCGGGATTCCTTTTTGTACGGATGGGAGGAAAAGTGTATGGTGCAAACCAAGCAGATCATCGAACAAACGGAGCGGTATGGCGCGCATAACTATCATCCGCTGCCGATCGTGATTAGTCGTGCCGAGGGCGTATGGGTGGAAGACCCGGAAGGAAACCGCTATTTGGATATGCTGAGTGCTTACTCTGCGCTCAACCAGGGGCATCGCCATCCCCGGATCATCCAGGCATTGAAAGAACAGGCTGACAAAGTAACCCTGACGTCGAGAGCGTTTCACAACGATCAGTTGGGATTGTTCTATGAGCGACTGGCTCAGTATACCGGCAAGCAGATGATTCTGCCGATGAATACCGGTGCAGAGGCAGTGGAGACAGCGCTCAAGGCTGTCAGGCGCTGGGCGTATGAGGTGAAACAAGTTCCCGACAACCAGGCAGAGATTATCGTATGCGAAGGAAATTTTCACGGTAGAACGTTAACCGTTACTTCGTTTTCCTCGTCGCCTGAATACAAGCGTGGATTTGGACCGTTTACACCCGGGTTCAAGGTTATCCCCTATGGTGATCTGGAAGCCCTGGAGCAGGCGATCACTCCACATACGGCCGCATTTTTGGTCGAGCCGATACAGGGAGAAGCAGGGATCATCATCCCGCCAGAAGGATATTTGAAGGCAGCTTACAAACTGTGCAGGGCGCATAACGTCCTGTTTGTCGCTGACGAGATCCAGACCGGATTTGGTCGGACCGGCAAGCGTTTTGCCTGCGATTGGGAAGGCATCACACCTGATGTTTACATCATGGGCAAGGCGTTGGGCGGAGGGGTCTTTCCGATCTCTGCCGTAGCCGCCGATCGGGATGTACTGGGCTTGTTTGAACCAGGATCGCACGGTTCCACATTTGGCGGCAACCCATTGGGCTGCGCCGTGGCGATTGCAGCACTGGACGTCCTGGAAGAAGAAGAGTTGGCGACGCGATCGCTTGAACTAGGGAACTACTTTATGGATCAGCTTCGGCAGATGAAAAACCCGCTGATTCGCGAGGTTCGGGGGCGAGGCTTGTTTATCGGCGTAGAGCTTTCGACGCAAGCGCGGCCGTATTGTGAACAGCTGAAAGAGAGAGGCCTGCTCTGCAAAGAAACCCACGAAACGACGATTCGCTTTGCTCCTCCATTAGTGATCAGCAAAGAGGAACTGGACTGGGCTCTCGAACGGATTAGACAGGTATTGGCATAAGCTTTGATAAGCAAAAGCTCGGATACCGTGCGAAGCACACTTCACATACAAGAGTCCTGCGGCATAGTGCAGGACTCTTGGACGTAAAACCGGGTTTATTTTTTTGCATTCTGGCTGGCCTGTGCCTGCATCATAGACTGAACCTGACTGACCATCGTTTGTGCCTGAGCAATTTCTGTTGCCGCCTGTTTGAGGGCTTCCTCTGCCATTGTGGGGTTTGCAGATGACTGCTCAATCGCTTGGGTAATCATGTTTTTAGCCAATGAAGTCGAGGCTTCCGCCTTTTTTAACGAATCGGTATCTACCTGTTGTGGCATCGTTCGGTCCTCCTTGAGATTGGGATCGTAATGCACTGGCACTTCTATATCTTGAACACTGTGCAAAAATATTATGCAGCCCTATTAGGCGATACCATCGGATCATTGCGGATAGCGCAAGCCATCTCCAAAAAACAGAACGCGAATCTTGATGTATAGGTGAATGGACATGTTAGGGAATACAATGGCCAAGTCCCCTTCCACCAAGGGCACTTTTCCGCCAGCCGATTCAATTCGGTATGGGATGTGCAAGGAATCGAGCATGTCGGCGTACCGTTTGGCCTCTTTCCAGGGGACAGGAAAGTAAATCTGTTTTTCCATGTCATACACACTCCTTACTTTCTTCAGTATAGCCAAGGAACGTGCGACCTAAAAAGAGCCACATATCCTCTGAAGAAGGTCCAATTTCTCGCCAGAAAACCGCCCTGACAATTTTTCTTGTTATCGGCTTTCTCCTTGTGTCATGGGAGCAAATACGTCCACGCCAAGCGATTGCAGTACCTTCACGGCTTCTTCCACCGGCAGACGGGGCAGGCGGAACTCGTCTGCAAGCACTTGCCGGATTTCCTCAGCACTGCCGAGCAGGAGTTTGGAATCACTTCCGTCTTCGTAGCGAATCGTGAATACGTTGTTTCGCAAGGAGAGATTGCGCCGTTTATCCAACTGGAACAACTGACAGCGCAGCAGAGTCATAAAGGGAGTACCGGGCTGATTGGAGCGTTCGATTATCGGGATAAACTGGCCAAACGTTTTCGCATCGTCTGGGTGAAACAACCATTCGTTGCTGATCAGTTCATTTCGCCGATAGCGGAGATAACGGTACCATCCCTGTTGCTTTTGATCGGGAACCAAGCGGATCTGTTCGCCTGCAAATGACGAAAATTTTTGCTGATCCCGTTCAAAACGGACGGGAGAAAACAGTGGAGCGGCAGACCCGCAGTCCACAAAGACCCGTTCTCCAGGCAAATCGGGCAGTCTGACCAATACCGACATGTGGTCACTGCCGAGCAGCACGTAGTAACAGTCAAAGCCGAGTGCCTTGAGCAGCAGATAGAGGCGGGAGTTCAGCGTATAACAGGTACCGCCAAAATGATACCGCGACATATTGTCTACAAACAACTCGACGGGCGGGATAGGAGCAGCCATTTGTTTTCGGCTCTGGTAGTAGAGCAGTTTGCTGATATTTTCAAATGGAACCGTCACCAAATGGGCTCGACAGATCGCGCCCAGAAAGGAATACGAGGGTGGTTCAGGAGTAAGCCCCAACCGTTCGAGATATCGATAGGCCCATGCGGGAAGTTCGCTCTGACTCATGCGATGATCCCCTCCGTTTTTTCTATTATTATACACTCCACTTACATGGAACGGTTGATGGAAAGAGATCAATTGGTACTGTAAGGAACATGTCGAACGTTGTTGTGTCCGGGAGTGGAATCTGGTAGAGTAAAAACAATTACATATCGTCATGAAAATAGAGGTGCGCAGCGGATCAGTATTTCTTTTTTATATGGGGATGGGGATCCTGTGAAAAAGGAAGAAAGGCCAATGCGCCGAAGTTTGAGCGGTTCTCCCCAGACCGCACAAGCTGGGGTGTGCGTGAACAGCGTACGTCCTGTCATGGAAGGATACCCTTTCGTGGAGCGCTATTTCCGTTGGTGAACCGAGTTCTTACGGGAAAATATCGCAATGAGAGGCGTGCCGCTCATTGCTTTTTTACATGTTGCGATGGCCTACCCGTTCATGACGAGTAATCAAAAACAGAAAGAGATAGAGGAGGATGAAAAGATGAACATGATGGATGCCAATGAAATCATCAAGTTTATTCAAACCAGCGAAAAGAAAACCCCGGTGAAGGTTCATGTGAAAGGGGATCTGGAAGGCATCGACTTCGGTTCCACAACAAAGGCTTTTATCACAGGCAACGTGGGGATACTGTTCGGGGAGTGGAAAGAGATCCAACCGGTGCTGGAGGCGAATAAGGAGCAGATCGAAGATTATGTCGTCGAGAGTGACCGGCGCAACTCTGCTATTCCGTTGCTCGATACCAAGGAGATCCAAGCACGAATCGAGCCGGGTGCCGTTATTCGCGATCAGGTCTCCATCGGCAAAAACGCAGTGATCATGATGGGCGCGATGATCAACATCGGTGCCGTTATCGGCGAAGGAACGATGATCGACATGAACGTGGTAGTCGGTGGGCGTGGGACGATCGGTAACAACTGCCATATTGGTGCCGGATCCGTGATCGCCGGCGTGATCGAGCCGCCGTCGGCAACGCCAGTGATCATCGAAGACGATGTAGTAATTGGTGCCAATGCTGTCGTGCTTGAGGGAGTACGTGTAGGCAAAGGAGCCGTCGTCGCTGCCGGAGCAGTGGTGATCGAGGACGTGCCGCCTTATGTTGTGGTGGCAGGCACTCCCGCCCGTGTGATCAAACAGATCGATGAAAAGACGAAGTCGAAGACAGAAATCAAACAGGAACTGCGCCAACTGTAACGGCGTTGAAGGAGGAGCCGCTTTGGAGGACTGGCGTTCACTCGATCAGACCTACCTGATGTCCACCTATAAACGATTGCCGATTGCCATTGTCAGAGGAGAAGGCAACTATCTGTACGATACGGAAGGAAAATCATATCTTGACTTGTTTACCGGCCTGGCAGTCAGCGTATTAGGCCACTCGCATCCGGCAATCGTCCGCGCCCTGCAGCAGCAGGGTGCGGCTTTTCTGCACATCTCTAACATCTTTTTAAACACGCCGGCTATTCAACTGGCCCGCCGTTTAGTGGAGCATTCCATACCAGGCAAAGTGTTTTTCACCAACTCAGGTGCAGAGGCTACTGAAGCAGCGATCAAACTGATCCACAAGTGGACGGTCCGGGATGGTGGGCGGAGAGCGGGCATTGCCGTGTTGAAAAACAGTTTTCACGGACGAACGCTGGGGGCCCTGCGGCTCACCCGCCAAGCTCACGTTTATCAAGATTTTCCTAGCCCTGACATCCCTGTCTATGAGCTGGAAGCCAACGATCTGGACCAGCTGCGGCAGCTGTGCAGGGAAAACCGGCCAGCGGCACTGCTGATGGAGCCGGTACTCGGTTCAGGTGGAATTATCCCGCTTTCAGAGGAGTATTTGCGTCAGGCTGAAGAGATTTGCCGTCAGGAAGGCATCCTGTTATGCATGGATGAAATCCAGACAGGCATCGGCCGAACGGGAGAGTTGTTCGCCTATCAGCATGCGGGAATCACCCCTGATCTGATCCTGTTTGCCAAAGGGGTAGGCGGTGGATTGCCGCTCGGTGGTATCATAGGCGGAGAGAAGCTGATGAATCTGTTTGAGCCGGGTGACCACGGCAGCACGTTTGCCCCTTCTCCGTTAAGCGCGGCACTGGGCAATGCGGTCCTTGACGTACTGCTGGACGCAGAGTTTTTGCAGCACGTCCGAGACACCGCTGCCTATCTGCAGAAATCTCTGCAGCAACTGGTCGAACTGGAACCGAATCTGTGTCAGGAGATACGCGGCAAAGGCATGATGGCTGGCATCGTCATCCATGCTTCCCCCGAGGCAGTGCGTGAACTGCAGCAAGGTTTGCTCGACGAGGGCATCCTCGTTGATATCACACAAAAGACGATTATTCGCCTGCTGCCGCCGCTGACGATCACACAGCAGGAGATTGACCGCTTCGTCGAGACATTCCGTCGTTCGCTGACCAATCTGGGTGAAAAGAAAGGAATATGAGACGATGACATTGCCGACGCTGGTACAGATCAGACGAGACTTGCACCAGATTCCCGAACCGGGTTTTCAGGAAGTAAAAACACAGCGTTACTTGCTGGACTACTTGTCCGCTCTGCCTGCTGCACGGTTCTCGATCAAGACGTGGCGGACCGGTATCTTGGTGAAAGTGCATGGGACAAATCCGTCCCGGATGTTGGCCTGGCGCGCCGACATGGACGGACTGCCGATTGAGGAGGAGACGAGCTATCCTTTTCGCTCTGTTCACCCGGGCTACATGCACGCCTGCGGTCACGACATGCACATGACGATTGCTCTGGGCATCCTCACCCATTTTGTGCATCATCCGATCAAAGATGATCTGCTGTTTATCTTTCAACCGGCCGAAGAAGGGCCGGGCGGTGCACAGCCGATGCTTGCCAGCGAAGAATTGGCAGCGTGGCGTCCAGACGCGATTTTTGCCCTGCACATTGCCCCTGAGTATCCGGTCGGGACAATCGCGCTACGACAAGGCATCTTGTTTGCCAATACGTCCGAATTGTTTATCGAACTAACCGGAAAAGGAGGCCACGCCGCTTATCCGCACAGGGCCAACGACATGGTGGTAGCAGCCAGTCATTTGGTTACACAACTGCAGACGATCGTCTCCCGCAACGTTGATCCGCTCGACTCAGCGGTGATCACCATCGGCAAGATCGAGGGCGGGAGCAGGCAGAACATCATCGCCGAAAAAGCGCGAATAGAAGGAACCATACGTACCATGTCGATGGATTCGATGCAGAGAGTAAAAGAGCGGATTGAAGCGCTTGTTCAAGGAGTGGAAGTTGGCTTTGCATGCCGCGCCTCGATCGATTACGGTTGTACGTACTCTCAAGTATACAACGATCCGGCACTGACTGGTGAGTTCATGGAGTGGGCTGGTGAGCGCGAGGACATCCAGCTGATTGAGTGCAGTGCTGCCATGACCGGTGAGGACTTTGGCTATTTTCTGGCTGAAATCCCGGGCTTCCTGTTCTGGATGGGGGCCGAAACCCCCTATGGCCTACACCATGCCAAGATTGAACCAAGCGAGCAGACGATCGACGTGGCTGTCCGATTGGTCACCGATTACTTTGCCTGGAAGTCGGACCAAGCTGAATGATCTTCTGCATCAACAGTAGATGACTCATGTATGCAGGCACCCCTGGGTGTCTGCTGCTTTCGTTTTGTGTAGTGAATACGATAGGCCGTTACCCACAGTATGGGTAATGTTGGGAATTTTCGAAGTCACCACAACTTTTCCCCAGATCAGGCGTATAAACTAGAGGAAAAGAGTTGGAGAGTTTCTATGAGTTGAAACTCCCTTGGAACGGAAATATGCAATGGAGGATCTCGCCATGAGAAAGCAAATGTTAGTTGCCCTCACTACCTTGATGATGGTTGGATTGGCAACGACAGCAAATGGAGATGGCATCGTCAAAGTTTCGATCGGCAGCGAACAGCTTGGCGTGGAACTGCCGGCCTCAAGCGCTCGTTCTGTGCAGGAAGTTGTGAGCAAAATGGGCGGTTTTTCTACCTATGACGAGAAGTCAGGCAAACTTTCGGTAGTGAAACCGGATGTGAATATTTTGCTGGTTGAAGCGATACAGAGGACAGCAAAGGGGGATATTGTGTTCAGCAACCCAATCGAAGGTTGGCTGGACAAGGACATCCCGCGCAACTTTGGCGTGTTCGTCGAGGTTGACAATGCTCCCGCTACAGAAGAGCTTACTCTGAAGTTGGTTCTGGTTGGGCCGGACGGTGAAGTGGTCGATGCCAAAGAAAAGCCGCGCAAGTTTGATACCAGCAAAGTAACCAGTTTTTTCTTGTCCGATGTCTTTCTCTCCACCAAGCTGGAGCAATATGGCACCTACAAGGTACAGGTACTGATGAAGCGTGACGAAGTCTCTCCTTTTGTTGTGGTCGGGGAGAATCGTTTTACCGTCGGAAGGTAATCGGCTGGGAACGGTTTCATCTACTGCGCATTCGTGGTATAATGATTGCGTAACCTCGGCAAGACATATCTTGGAAAGGAAAGATGAAGGCGAATGAAGAAAAATCCCGCGCGATCATCGACAGATGAGGGCCCGAGTATACGGATTGCCTGGAGAGACGATCAGTCAATCATGGCCAATTGGGAGATGACGGACAGTTTTCGGCAGGAAGTGGAGCAGGATTTCTCCATCCCATTTTCGGAATTACCGCTGGTGTTGCGGTTGTATGATGTGACCGACCGTGAGGATATCAAGGAAGATGGTACCGATCTCTATACCGACTTTGATATCAACCATCTCTCCTCGGAATGGATTCTGTATGGCGTTACAGCTGGCCTTACCTATCGCGTCGATCTGGGGATTCGCATGCTAAACGGACGATTTTATTCGCTGACACGTTCTGAAGCCATATCGTAGTACGTCCACAGATGAATGATTCACAGGCCCTGAGCAGACAGGGTCTGTTTTTTTGTGATTGCTTGAGTAGCTGTTTGCCCGGATCATCTTATCGGCACAGAGCTTACTGAGTGATGCCGAGTCTGTAACCGTGGAAAAGTGCAAAAAAAGCGGCCCGTCCGACGTGGCAGGCCGTTCATGTTCATAATGAGTGCAAATCCTGACAGTAAGCTACGGTTTACGGGGTTGAAAATACTGGATACGTCCATTAAACAGGTGAAGCTCTGCCTTAAATTCCTTGGCCAGATATCGGCAGAACTCGTTCGCTTTGCTTTTGTCGCCGTGGGTTGCCGTCTCCGGCAGCGAGATCTGGATATAGTTTTTTTCGCTGTCCGCTGCTGTTTCACTGCCGACTCCCATGATGATGTATTTGTAGGATTTTGGATCCTTCCCTCTCAGCAAAAACCAGGAATCCTTCCCGTCTGCTGGCTCTTCGATATTGTAGGGAAAGGCAGCATCTCCATAATCCCAGCCCAACTGTTCACCCGTTTTTTTGGTCATCTCTATGTAGCGCTGAAGTTTTGCTTTCACGTCGTCGACTGTCGCCTTGGGGATGGTGGAGCCTTCTGCGAAGTAGATGTAGGCCGATTGCAGGTTCACTATAAGGTCACTCCTAATCTGACGTGTGATACATCATTTCTTCTCAGTATGAAGTGTAGCACTCCCAGTGCACTTTGACAACTCTTGCCTGCTTTGACTACGGACAGCAGCAGCGGGCGATGGGGCATCGGCAAAGCATTTGCTTGTGTTTTCAGAAAAGTGTACAATGTAATACAATATTTTATCTGTCATATGTAGAGAGAGAATGACGATGTGGGGAGAGGGAGTGTCCTAACATGCTAGGTTCAGAAGTACAGCAAGTACAGGAAGCATTGTACACGTTGCGGTCGATTAATGTTGTCAACAAGGAAGACTGGGAGCGTGCCGCCAAGCTGGTCGATCTCGATTCATCCGTCCAACTGAACATTCTCTGGATTGTCTGCTGCTATGAGGGTGTCCGCGTTACACAGATTGCAGAGTGGACGTTCTGGCATCCTTCGTCTATTGTCATTCACATCAAAAAACTGATGGATAAAGGATTGGTCACGATTGGCAAATCCGATTTCGACGGCCGGGTGGTGAACGTCTATCCAACAGATGCAGGCCGACAGGTGATCGAGACAAGTCGAAGCAGCACCACTTCCATCTTTCGTCTGTCACAGGCTATGGAACAGTTGAGGCAACGGTACAGCGAAGGTGTCGTGACGATCTTCTTTGAGTGTCTGACGTTTCTTGCCGAATCGCTCCATGGAACAGAAAAAGTTCGCTGGATCAAAGAGAGTGAGAGTCGTCTAGCGATGGATACAGAGCTTGTCCATCCAAACAAACAGACGGCTCAGCGTTAATCCATTTATTAGGCATCAGGCCCAATGACAGGAAGGCACTTGTTATGGTAAACTTAAAATAAACAAAATATTCTTGATTCAGATGGGAGGGGTATTACATGGACCGTTTTGACAATTTGTACGATTTAAGTGAAACGGCAAATGTTCGTTTCATGGGCTTCGTATCGGAAATGACGCGATACGATTTTGGGATCGTTTTTACACACCGGTTTTATGGAAAGCCGCTTGTCATTTGCATGCAAACGGGTCAGTCTACCCTTCTCAGCTCAGAGGATGTGGGAAATCCGTCGTTCTTGCAAAAAGCTTTCCGGTTGCCCTGTCTGGAGGAAGCCCAACAGCTGTCTGAATATTTGCAGGACCATTTGCCACCTATGCCTTTTGAAGAAAACCAATACTGACAACGTGATGCGAGAGGAGCAGGGGGTGTTGCCCTTCTGCTCTTTCGCTTTGTAGTATCATACTACGCGTAGGATCGATAATCTGTGAGGAATAGAAGTACAGGAGGGAGCAGCAGATGAAGTTATTTCGACGCAACTGGCCGATTTCCGAAGCAAAAGGCAGCGTTGTCCTGGTCCACGGAACAGCGGAACATTCCGGGCGCTATGAACATGTTGCAGCCTATATCAACCGATGCGGCTACGCGGTATACGCAGGGGATCTGCCAGGGTGGGGGAGATCGCCGGGCCTGAAGGGACATGTGGATACATTTCAAGACTACCTGGAGACGGTGCGTGACTGGCTGGATACAGCCCGTGCAGAAGCGGATGCTGCGGATATTCCTCTTTACTTGATGGGCCACAGTCTGGGGGGGCTGATCGCGGTCCGTTTGCTTCAGCAGCTTCAGAGGCAGGATCAGCTGAAGGTGAATGGTCTCATCCTCTCTTCTCCCTGTCTAAAGCTGCGTTTGGCTGTTCCAGCATGGAAGGCGCGAATAGCCGGTGGACTCAACCAACTCTGGCCCAAGCTGCGGATGTCGAACCAGATCGCCCCCTGGCAGGTAACCAGGGATGAGACCGTTCGCCGACAGTATCGTGTAGATCCCATGGTATACAATAAAGTTAGTGTACGCTGGTATTGCGAACTGCAGGAAGCGATGAAAGCGGCGATGGCCGAAGCAGACAAAGTGACTGTACCTCTATTGGTCCTGCAGGCTGGCGACGATCAACTGGTCGATCCGGAAGCTGTGGCGCTTTTCGTCAAGCAAGCAAAGGCGACAGACAAGACGTTTCAACTCTATTCCGGGCTGTATCATGAGGTGCTCAACGAACCGGAACGTGACCAGGTATTGACTGCCATCGGAGAATGGCTTCAGGGACATGAAAACTCCATTCGACAAATGTGACATACAATTAAAGTGCATTGAGCGGTTACTTTTTCCCTATTGACGAAAATAGTATGTCATATTATGATGAGTGTAACACATTCGCAAGGAAACGAGGCGTATGGATTCATGTCAGATGGAGGGATCTTCATGGGGACGATCGTATGCCAAAGCTGCGGTTCGATCATCACACATTTTGAATCGAACCAGGTGAAAACGCTTTACAGTGTGGCTGGCTGCAGATGCAGCAAAACAGAACAAGAGGATGAAGAATAGACGTATTGTAACAGACGCGCTGAGGCGCGTTTCAGATTGCAGACAAACTCCCTCGCTGAACGAACAGCAGAGGGCGTTTGTTTAATAATTTGATGAAAATACCGAAGGTGTTTTGATCCTTCACCTTTTGGCGACCTGATTTCCATAGCCAGGTCGCCATTTTTTTTAAGTTCATGGCAGCGAAAACAAGCATCGCCTGCATCGTGACCTTCTCCAGTCCTCGTAAGGTCGTCCAACGCATGCCATGCTTTTCCTTCATATCAGCGAATACACGTTCAATCGTTTCTTTCCGTTGGCTATAGATCTGTTTGTTTTCCTCGGTATGCCGGAGGTGGTCTACCTCTTCGAGGTAATCAGCCCAGATGTGGCGACTCACTCTCTTTGTGTAGTCTTTACTTTCCGTGCATTGTTTCAAAAACGGACAACTTCGGCAAACTTGAGAATTTGATCGATAGATACGGTACCCATCCTTGTTTGTTGTCTCATATGTTAAGATTTGCTCGTTCGGGCAGATGTAGCAGTCGAAATATTCATCATACACATATTCGTACTTTTTAAAAAAACCTTCTTTGGTGCGTGGTCTTGTGTAGGGCATAACGGGGCGAATCTGGTCATCAATCAGTGTTTTACTGATGTAAGGCGTCTTGTATCCGGAGTCCACCGCCACAGCCTGAGGTTGTTCGAACGTCTGTCGCACTTGATTCAAAACATCCTCAAAAACCTGACTGTCATGCACATTGCCTGGCGTTACCTTTGCGCCAAGCACAAATCCATTTCGATCACATGCCGTATGAAAACTATAGGCAAATACACGTTCCTTTTCCCCCTTTACAAACAATCCGCAATCCGGGTCAGTTGTGCTGACCTTCACCTCCTTCTTCGAAGTTTCTGTCTTTTTTTCAAGGGGCTTCTTTCCATGTGCAATACGATCCTGATTGATTTCTTCGTCCAGTAGCTCTTGATATTTCTTGGCTTGTTCTTCAACGATTTCTTTCACGTATTTATGCTTATTCGCACTGGCTTTTACATGCGTAGCATCGATGAAAAGCACGTCAGGCTTCACGAATCCATGATGTACCGCCTCTTCCAATATTCGAAGGAAGATCGACTCGAAGAGTTGAGTATTCCGAAAACGGCGAACATAGTTCTTGCCTAGGGTCGTGAAATGGGGAATGGGCTGACTGAAGTCATAGCCAATGAACCACCGATAGGCAACATTGGTTTCGATCTCTTTAATCGTTTGCCGCATGGAACGAATACCAAAAAGATATTGGATGAGAGCAATTTTGACTAAGACTACAGGGTCAACACTGGGTCTGCCGTTGTCATGACAGTAGAGGCTTTCCACTAAGTCATAGATGAATGAAAAGTCGATTGCATTTTCGATTTTTCGTACGAGATGATCTTTTGGCACCAACTCATCTAACGAGAATGCAGATATCTGATAACGGCCTTCGGCCTGTTGCTTATTAAGCATAATGCCACCTCCAAAAATAACTATTGAAAACGTAACATGTTCTATATTCAACAAAAAAGCCTGCAGACCCTGTTCCTTACGGAACTTTGTCTACAGGCTGAGACGCGCTGAGGCGCGTTTTTTTGTTGATGTTGAGCGGCCCCCTATTTTAGTCCATTCAAGCAAGGCTGAACGGACCTCACTCTGGTATCCGGTGAGTTGGCTTTTCCCTTTCCCTGTTTACAAATCTATTGTGTATCCGGGATAATAGTAAGGGATCTGCTAGAGTTTGTCATAGTACCATAGCAGTAAACAATAGGAGGAGGAATCGGAACATGAAGAAGAAACGCGTCCATGGATGGATGGCGGCTGCATTGCTGGCTTCATCCTTCTGGGTCGCTTCTCCTGCCCATGCGGAGTCGATCGGGCGGGAAGTGGAGATCAAGCCTTCCCTTGCAGTACCTTCCGACAAAGGGATCGATCTGTCGCGTGAATATGCGGTATGGATAAATGAAAACGATGACGATGACGCAATTGTGCTCTATGATGTGGATGAAGAAGAAGTGGCTAAGGAGATTGTTGGAGATGGTACTCGCAAAACATCTCCCAAAGTGAGCGGCGATTACGTGGCGTGGATTGATTTCCGCCACGGCGATGGGGCTGTATACCTGTACGATTTGGATCGCGAGCGGGAAATACGGGTGACGGATAGCAGTGCCAATGTGGTAGAACTTGATTTCGAAGGCGACACGGTTGTATGGGTCAGTGAGCACGGCGATAAGACGGACGTATACGCCTACAGTATCGAAGCGGATGAATCAAAGCAGGTATCCTACAGTGGGGCGGCCAGTCATCCAACTGTTCACGGCTCTTACGTAGCTTGGGAAGATGACCGAAACGGGCATGCTGACATCTATGCCTACGATTTATCGACTGACGAGGAGATCCGGGCGACTACCAATTCCTATGATCAAACCAAGCCTTCTCTTTACAAGGACATAATCATCTATGAGGATGATCGGAACGGCAATACCGAATTATATCAATACGACTTGGACCGCGACGATGAAGATCAGGTAACGGATGGCCGGGACGATAGGGAGAATCCGAAGGTATACGGTGATATTGTCGTTTACGAAAACGACGGCGATCTGGAGTACTACAACATGGACGATGACGATGAAGAACTGATTGAGCGGAAGATAGAGACGAAGATCGGATACGCGATCTATGGCGATTACGTTCTGTATGCAAAAGAAGATTCAGATGTGATGAAACTGTACTTGTACGATATCGATGAGGATGAAGAAGCGTCGATTGGATTGGCTAGCAAACCAGGGCAACCGGATGCAGACGACTGGCATATCGTGTACATAAGTGATAGTGGCACTGATGGTGTTGTCCTATATAATGTGGAGACTGAGAGCTCGATGGTGATTTCTGATGAAGATCAGGATCCGTCGCGTCCGCTTGTCAGTGGAAACTGGGTCATCTATTACGATCAGGAGGAGGACGCCCTGTTTTCCTACTCAATCAAAAGCGGCAAGAGGAAGCAGGTGACGGATGAAGATGTGGCATCGGACGAGCTGTACGAGTTGAACAACAATCAGCTGGTATGGGTCGAGGATGATACCATCTATCTGACCAATCTCTCCACTGGAGATACTCGGAAGATCGACGAACTGTATCGGGAACCGAAAAGGATTGATATCAACGACGAGTACATTTTGTGGCTCACAGACGAAGGCCGCAACACCTCTGATTTGTATCTCTATGATTTGGACGAGCAAAAAGGAGAGCGAATCCGCCGTGGGGAAATTGGACATGCTGCCTTGGGAGAGGAGTTCGTGATCTGGTCGGAAATGGGTGATGACAACTGGGATCTGTTTTATTACCAAACCGATCGGGATCGGATCTATTCCTTGTTCCGCAACAACGATGGTGATCAGATCAGGCCGCAAGCCTCGCGCAACTTCATCATCTACGAAGATAACCGCTACACGAATGATGAGAACGACTACCTCTACCAGTTGTACGATTTGGAGGATTTTGACTACGTAGAGTCACTCTCAGCCGAAGCGGTACCGACAGAACTGCGGATGGGCGGAAATCGGATTGTCTGGATCGACGAGCGTGAAGAAGAGGAAGCCTTGTACATGATGTCATTTGCTCAACCGCGGGACGAGATGCCGGAAGAACCAGAAGAGCCGGGGAATGAAGACGGGGAATACGTATTCTGGGACATTATTCATGACGGCAGCTTTGTCGACATCTTTAATGATCATCCTTGGGACAAGGTATATCTCGTTTTCTACGCGAATACGGACGATGAGTTTGAGGTGCAATTCTTTACATTCGTGGAGAACAGCAAGGCGTTCCTCGACCATATCAATGCAACACCGAGAGACAAGTTTCTTGTCCGGGTATACGACTAAGGATAAAAAAGCAGGTGGAAGCATCCATTCTCCACCTGCTTTTTTTATGCCGTCTCAAAGGAAAAAGACCACACCCCGTTCCCAACGATACGGGATCGAATCGACGGCAATGGTCAGTTCATGGAGATGAGTAGAGTCCGTCAGCCTGTCCAGATAGCTCCAGCTCGCACTTACCTGGGTCAGCGGTCGTTCGTGCCAACGACGTTCGTCCCGCGTAACTTTCACCACGTTCACCGTATTGCTGCGTGGATCGTAGGCCATCCCGTATGGTTCGTACCGAAGCACTTCCATCGCCTCCGCAACTGAGGCAAAACAAGAGTGTTCGCTCAACTGAGCCGGCGTCGCGGGATCCAGTCTGGCTGAGGCGTCCGCGATACCCTGCTGCGTACGGGAAATGCTTAGGCAGATGCTGTTAGCTGACTCCTGCCAGTTCACATGGGCGAGGTGAAAGCGAAACGTTGACAGTACGTTGCCCGCGAGTGTCATCAGTCTGCTATCGGCATCGCTTCGCAAAAAATAGAGGCCCTCGATCGAGCTGCCTTGTGGCGTTGTAAAACGGACATAGACACGGTAGGCGATATGGCAGTACGAGACACCGAGCCAATCAGGAGTCATCCGCGGCCGCATCTCAGTTAGCTCGGAGACAACCACGCCGATGATCGCCTGCCCATCCACCGTAACCAGTTGAAAACAGTTCGGCACATGAGGACGGATCTTGGCAGCTGGACAGCGGTACATAAACAGCAGGCAGCGTTTAAGCGTGCCTACCATCGTGACGAGATTTTTCCGCACCAACAGCACCTCCCCCGCGATCGTTAGTCAGTGTGGAGCCAATCGGTTTGGTTCGGCACCGACTCGCTGTCGGTACCTCCTGACTTACAAACAGCACAATCAGAGAACAGACGAGTAAGCCGAGGTTTTTGCTAAGCGCGCCATATGGATGGTAGAGCAGTTCTGGTGCAAACCAAGGCAGGACGGCGGTAAAAAAAAGCAACAGCAGAAGCGACGCTGTCGCGCATAAGCGAGGCAGCCAACCGATCAACAGGATCAATCCCAACAAGATTTCGCACACTCCGAGAAACGGGACAAAATGCGTTGCGTCCCACCACGCAAGTCCCGTATTCGCCACCAGTGCCAATTCCTCTGCTGAAGGGAACAGCAGCTTGGGCACCAGTCCTTCCCACAGCCAGACAAACCCCAGAGCAATCTTGGCGAAGGAGTAGATCAGCCAGAGTCGCAGAGAATGTTCTGGTGTCATCCCCCTCTCCAGCCAGAGGCGGAGGCGGTCAAAACTCCACGCTGTCGCCCAGCGCATCAAGGGCCGGAACAGCAGGCGATCGACGATGCGCCCGGGAGCTCCATAACGCGGTTGATAATCGTAGACCGTCCGAAACAGGATCCCATTCTGCTGGGGCAGGTATACCCAGGAACCGCTTCCCTCGACGATTAATGATTTCCAGTCATCAGTAAAAAATTGCAGAGCGGAGGTTCGGCCGTCTTTCTGTCCGACCGTGACACCCGTACCGACAATTTTGATTCCAAAACCCAATCTGGTCTCATAGTGGAAGTGAACAGGATCTGCCGGATTCTGCTGCGGCAGATAGGAAATGTTGGTAAAGCGGAGATCCCAACGCACATGCTCTGCCGGATCCTGAGTCCGCTGCCATACCAGTTCCAGTGGGGCACGGATTGGAATCTCCACGAAGATGGGCTTTCTGTTCATTTCACTCGCCTCCTAACCGTAAAACGGCCACTGTACCCAAAGAAGTCGCCGATCCATGGATGATGCAGCCGGACATCCACTTTGATTTCGTCTGGCTGCATGCCATCTTCGGTCCATTCCCGAATCAAGGCGCGAGGGCTAAGCAAGCCTGGCACTCTCATCAAAAATCTCCCTAACCGCAAGCGGTAGCCGGAGGAGGAGATTTCGAGCCCCCCTGCGTCCCGCCCACCGAACGATTTCACCAGTAGGTCGGCTTCCAACCAGCCGCCTTTGCCGAAGTAGTCGACGATGATCTGACGGTCCGGATTGTATCTCATCAGGGCGTTGAAACGGCGTATCTTCCCGGGAAACGTAAAGGTGCGCCGCCATTCCATGCAGATGACGCCCTCTCGATCACAGTACGAGCTGTTTTCCAGAAGGAGCGGAACCTCTTTCCCCGTCTCCGGAAAAAAGGTATCCATTTTACTGAGCAGCCAGAGCAAAGGCTTGATCCAGCGGGGGCGGTGCCAGATCTGCTCCATGTTGCCGTCCATGACGATCTGATACGGAGCGTCGGGCGGCAGCAAAACATGTAATTTGACGCCTTCCGGCAAATGTTCAGTTTGGTGCTGCAATGCCAACTCAAATAATGATGGCTTCATTTCCAACCCTCCAAGCGTCCCAGCAGACCAGCGGATCGGGAGTTGATTCCTTTGCTCGCCTTCACTATACCATTGATGGAAACAGGGACAACAGTCTTCTTTTCGGAAAATAGCAGAAAAAGAGTGCCTCCCCGGGGCGGGTCGGCACTCTCTGTTAATCGGATATGGCTGCTTGTCTTTTGACGACCTTGATCGTCTGAATCGTTTCATCTTCCGGCCCTTGTACAGGCAGACCGACGCGCAAGTTTTCTTCGATATAGCTGATGTTTTCGTCGGTAATCACTTCACCAGGCAGAAAGATGGGAATGCCGGGTGGGTATACCATGATAAACTCCGTAATGATCCGCCCGGAGGCTTCACGCAGAGGGACTACCTCCGTTTCGGCGTAAAAGGCATCGCGCGGCGAGAGAGAGATGACCGGGATTTTTGGCAGCTTCACTTTTACCAGTTCTGCCACCGGCATGTGGGAGAATTCTACGGCCAAGTCCTGCAAGGCTTCGACGAGAATGTTCACTGTCTCTTCTGTGTCGCCGGAGGTGATAAAGCAGAGCACATTGTACAAGTCGCTTAACTCCACCTCGATATTGTACTTCTCGCGCAGCCAGTTTTCTACTTCCCAGCCGGTGATGCCCAGTTCACGCACATGAATCAGGAGCTTCGTCGGGTCCATCGCGTACGTGGCTGGTTTGCCGAGAATCTCTCTGCCCAGACAGTGCAGACGCGGGATCTCATTAATCCGTTTCCGTGCCGACTCGGCCAACTGGATCGATCGCTCGGCCATTTCCCGTCCGTGCAGGGCCAACTGCTGCCGTGCCATGTCGAGAGAGGAGAGCAGAATGTAGGAAGTAGAAGTCGTCGTCATCATGCTCAGCACCGTCTTCACCCGGTTCACGTCGACCAGTCCTTCGCGCACGTTAAGGATGGAGCTTTGTGTGAGTGATCCTCCCAATTTGTGCATGCTGGTCGCGGCCATATCAGCCCCTGCCTGCATCGCGGACAGCGGAAGATCGTCATGAAAGTGAATGTGCACACCATGTGCTTCGTCAACCAGTACAGGCACTCCATAGCGGTGGGCGGTATGTACAATCTGCTTCAAGTCGCCGGCTATCCCAAAGTAGGTCGGGTTGATCACCAGCAGGGCGGCTGCGTCGGGATGGGCGGTCAAAGCACGCTCCGCTGCTTTCACCGTAATGCCGTGAGAGATCCCGTACTGCTCATCCATGACCGGATGGATGAAGACCGGGATCGCTCCGGCGAAGATGATCGCCGACATGACCGACTTATGCACGTTGCGAGGGACGATAATCTTGTCCCCTGGGGAACAGGTAGCCATGATCATGGCCATAATCGCACCGCTTGTCCCCTGTACGGAAAAAAAGGTATGGTCAGCCCCGAACGCGTCGGCGGCGAGTTCTTGAGCTTCTTTTATCATCCCCTTGGGATGGTGCAAGTCATCAAGCGGAGATATGTTGATCAGATCGATGGAAAGCGCATTCTCCCCGATAAACTGACGAAAAGCAGGGTTCATGCCAGTCCCTTTTTTATGTCCTGGGATGTGAAACTGGATCGGATTGCGCTTCACGTGGTCAAGGAGACCGCTGAACAGTGGGGTTTTCATTTGGTTCATCGCGCTTCGCCTCGCTTTGCCTGTGAGTAAATCAAAAACAAACAAATTGAGTATAGCAAAAAAAGGGGGGAAAGCAAGCGTTTTTTATGTCAGGCCAGCCATCTGTCGGACGGGTTTCTCCTAGTATGTGCGAGAACGGGGGGATGTTTTGCCGACAGCCGCTGGAGGGTTTGGTATAATTTACTGTAAAAGAACCTAGCAGGAGAAAGGGGAGAGCGAACCGATGAAGACGAGAGTGACGGAATTACTGCAGATCCGCTATCCGATTGTGCAAGGGGGACTGGCCTATCTGGCCTATGCGGAATTGGCTGCGGCCGTCTCCAATGCAGGTGGTCTGGGTCAAATTACCGCGATGTCCCTCCCGTCGCCAGAAGCGCTGCGCGAGGAGATTCATCGTGTCCGGAGTCTCACTGACAAACCGTTTGGCGTCAACTTTGCGATCGGCCAGCATAACCGTCCTTATGAGCATATGTTGGATGTGGCGATTGAGGAGCGGGTAGAGGTAGTCAGCATTACCGGCGGCAATCCGGAGCCGTTGATTCGTCGATTGGAGCCCCATAACATCAAGAAGCTGGTGCTGGTGGCTGCCGTGCGTCAGGCACAAAAGGCGGAAGCGGTTGGGGCTGATGCGGTGATGGCGGTGGGGCAGGAAGGAGGAGGCCACCTTGGGCGCGATGACGTCGGCACAATGGTATTGATTCCTCGAGTGGTCGATTCCGTCAAGATTCCCGTACTGGCCAGCGGTGGTATCGGTGACGGACGGGGGTTGATGGCGGCACTATCGCTGGGAGCGGATGGCATAGAGATGGGAACCCGTTTTATTGCCACACAAGAGTGCATTCATGCCCATCAAGCGTATAAAGATTCACTGCTGAAAGGGACGGAGAGCGACACGTCCGTTATAAAGCAGTCATTGGGAACACCTGCACGAGTGGTACGAACCCCCGGTTCGGAGCAGATCTTGGCCATGGAGCGGGAAGGAGCCGATTACGAACGGCTGAAGCCATACATAAGTGGAGAACGCAACCGTCGTTTTATTTACGAGGGAGACGCGCAGGAAGGGTTCGGATGGGCAGGCCAGGTGATCGGGTTGATCGACGACGTGCCAACTGTACATCAGCTGTTCGAGAGGATGATGGGGGAAGCAGAAAGCGTTTATCGCCGCCTGCAGACGACGCTGATCAGCCCATAACCTGTGAATTGCAAAAAAAGAACAGGTTCCGCTGATTTCAGATGAAAGCGGACCTGTTCTTTCGCATATATTTAGGATTACCTGGCGTATCAGGAAGTGGGTGACGAAACAGCCGGTTTGCTCAGATTATACAGTTTCGTCAAGACAGAAAAGGTGTGCTGCAAGCGTTCGAGCAGCTGCTTGCCATCGGCGAGTACCGGATCATGCCGATCAATCGTGATGCCGCACAATAGTTCTGCTTTCTTTACATTTTGCAGCCGTTCGATCAACCGGAGCACCCCTTCTGGCCCCAACTCCGCCTGCGGGGTACTTTCCGGCTGAGTGTGATCGGGGGACCAGCGGTAGTCGTCGGGTACAATGGTCAGGAGCTGATCAAGCTGCCCTTTCAGTACCTGTCCGATTTCCTTTTTGTACGGTGATTCGTATATCAAAGCGAACCAGACGAATAAATGGGTGTTCCATATCCCGACTTGGAAATGGGGGTGTTTTTTGTAACCGCGTCTGTCACCCGCCCAGGCTACCCAGGTGTCATCTGGAGGATTTACCGTGCGACGGGCGTGCTTCGCAACATGATAAAACATCTCGTCTCCTGTCGCTGCTGACAATGATGGAGCGAAATGCTGTCCCAACCATTCAAGTTTGGGGCGGACAATGGTCTTGATGGCCTCCATCCGCTCATCCAGTCCATCGATTGTGAACACATTGAAATCTTCCTGCTGAAATCCGCTGAAGTTGTTCAATGAAGCCGCTCCTTTCCTATCTCTTGGCGGGCCGTGCACATACCGTCAGCAAAAAATGGGCAAGCAGTATGAGGCACTGTCGCCGTAACTTTCCATATGATAACATAACCGCTGGCAAAATGATAAGTGCAACTTGGGCAACAAACCCACTGGAAAAAACGCAAGAAAAGTTAGATAATAAGGATAAGGCAGACTTGTCTAAAAGCAGACTGGATCCGCTGCTTTGTCATCGGAAGAGCGTGGGGAGCTGAGATGCTTCCTGTAGAACGGAGGAGCGCAGTTCCAACTGGGCCCTGGATCTGTCTGAGTATTCTGTGAATCAGTTGGCAAGTCGCCGAAAAGACGTTCCTGCACAGCAAAACGTCACACAAACAAGTGTAATGGGAGGCCGTGAGAATTGTTTTTAAGAAAAAGGAGTTGAGAAAAGTGATATACGAAAAAGCGTGTAATGTAACCATTGATCAGGTGATGGCAGCGTTGAAGCGAAGGGACGCAGAAGAACGAATCCCTGTTCTCCGGCTGGAGTTGGATTATGAGTTGGCTACGTTGTACGATGCGATGCAAGAGTGTGACACGGAGCAGATCAAACGCTCCAAACAGCGCCTCAAAAAACTGCGGCGCGAAATGCTTCTCCTCGAGGTGTAAAGTGAGGATATTACGAAAAGATTGGCAGGGTGAAGATGGAACAGATTGAATGGCATACGGGTTAGAAAAGCGGCGTACCCCAAAGTGGAGAGTACAGCCGCTTTTTTCGTTGTTTCTGTTATGATGATGGCAGGAGTCTGGATGCGAACGGGAGGTTTTAAGCGTGTGGAAGTGGATCTTGAAACGGCTGGACGAGCAGTTCCCTGATTTTACTGTAGATCGCTGGTGGGGGATAACCAACCGATACGAGAGAATGATCGGTTCGGTGCTGGTGCAGAACACCACCTGGACCAACGCTGCTAAGGCACTGGCCTCGTTGCGAGAGCAGGGCTTGCTTGATCCGGATGTCTTGGGGAAGCTCACGTTTGATCAAGTGGTGCCAGTCATCCATTCAGCCGGTTTCCAGCAGGCGAAAAGTCGTACCATCCTCTCCCTCACCCACTGGTTGCAGCGGCATGACGGTTTTGAAGGCAATCTCCGGCAGACGGCTACAGAACAGCTGCGTAATCAACTGCTCTCCATCAAAGGCGTGGGAGAAGAGACGGCTGACACGATCCTCGCTTACTGCTTCGAGCGACCGACGATCTCCGGTGATGCCTATACCAGGCGGTTGTATGAGCGGATCAGCGGTCAGTCGCTTCGTTACGGCGATATTCGGCGTTTGATCATGGATCAGTTGACAGAACGGGACCAACTAGCGCGACTGCACGGATTGATTGTGGAGCATGGGAAAACCATCTGCCGCAAAAGGGAACCGATGTGCAGCCAATGTCCGTTGAAGCAGCGCTGTCTGTATGCCAGTACAAAAGAGCCATGATTTGCTTGGGTTAATCACTTGCGATTTGCGACATGGTTAGTTACGACAGAGAAGTAATGACGAGTCGCTGAAATCTTTGTACAATAGGAAAGGGTACCCACTAAACGCCGAATCATGTTATCTCTGAGTCGAATCATGTTACCTGAAAGGAAGACAAACCCATGGAACAACTATTGGCTGCACTGGATGCTCCCATCATTTCACTGATTTTGCTGCTGCTCTTTACGTTATTATTTCTTTTGTTCATTATGGTTACCATACAAGTGGGACGTCTTCGCAAGCAATTGCGCAGATTTATGAGCGGGGGCAGTGGAGAGAGCTTGGAATCGAGCCTGCACCGATTGCTGGATGAAAATGATCAGTTGAAACAGGTGCAAAGTGACCAACAGTTCCAGTTGCACCGTCTCACAAAAAAGCTGGCTAGTCAAAGCGGCAATCTGGCCTTGATCCGTTACAATGCGTTTGGTGACCTCGGAAACGACTTGAGTTTTTCACTCGCATTGCTTGATGAACAGCAAAATGGGATTGTGATCACCAGCATCTACGGCCGTGAAGAATCGCGTGTCTATGCCAAACCGATCGCAGCGGGAACGTCATCTTATAACTTGTCCGAAGAAGAGAAAGCGGCAATCAAACAGGCAACGAACCCAAAAGCATGATACAAAGCGACAGCAGACAAAAAGCGGAGATAAAGCAACCATTTAGGATCATAATGTAGTCAAAACGGACGTCAACCGAAATAATCGCGATTTTTCACGAAATCCTCTATCTCGAAAGCATGATTTTTGCTCTTTTTTCGTGTATAATCGTGTATGAGGCAAAATGTCTACAATCTTAAAGTAGGTGATACGCCTTCTATACCCAATATGAGTTTCGACTCACGGGGCAAGGTCAGGCTGTACAGCGATCATTTGCCGATACTTAGCTTCTTTCCATGATTGATTGTCACGTTGGGACATATATCAACGGATCGGATCCAACACCGGACGGGTTGGAAATCATGGAGAATTGAGGAGATAAGTATGGCACAGCGTTTGGCAACCAATTACGCGAGCGCCTATTTCACAATGAACGAACGGGAGCTTGAGCAGTTCGTCAAGCTCTTTGCCAACGAAAAGATTGACGTAAAAGTTAAAATCACTGACAACGGAGATCGGGATGTCATTATAGAAGACCGAAACGGTGACATACAGCTCACCTTTCGTCGCGTAGGCAATCGCTATTCGTGTGAGAGTTCTTATGTCATCAAGGACCTGACTCTTGCAAATGCGATGAGGAAAGCAATGAAGACATTTAGAGGGCACGGCATCGTCCATCGGATTTACGAAAGCTTTACAGTGGTCTATCATTACGATGAGGGTGCTGTTGTTCGGATCCATGAACTGTCTGACAATGGAGAAGCCGCGATTTTCCAAGCGGATACGCAGGTGCAGGAGCAGGCGCAAGAGTTAGATGCGTTGTTTCGCATGAACGGTTCGGAGCAGGAGATCGAGTTGATCCGGGAACAGGCGGATCGTTTGCTCGACCTTCGCAATTGGGCTAAGAAAGCCACGCCGGAGAGAGTTACCTCGATTGACGAAAAATTGACTGTTCTCTCACATCGGTTGTTTGTCTTAGAAGCATAGAATTGGCATAGGTATTTGACGATGGGCGCATGATGCGCCCATTTTCTTCTTTACCAAGATTTATTTTTGGAAAAGGTATTGTCATTTTGCTCGAAGCATGTTACTTTTATTGTCGTTGGATAAACAGGATTAGGAACCAGGATTCACTTTAAAGGGTGGAAAGCGCGAGAAGAAACCGCCCCCGTTAGTGAATGACGCAGGTCCTAGCGATGTTTCAGCACTACACTTGCTAGGAAGGGGGAAACCGAAAGATGGAATACTCGACTTTCGGAAGACATGTTGCCATTGACACTTGGGGAGTACAGTTTGATCTGCTGAACGATGCGGAGTTTCTGAAGCGAGAGATGGTTGAGGCAGCTGAAGCTTGTGGAGCGACAGTGCTGGGTGTACAATCGAAGCAGTTCTCTCCTCAAGGAGCCACTGTTCTGGTTCTTCTCTCAGAAAGCCACTTGTCCATCCACACCTATCCTGAGCGCGGTTTTGCCGCTCTGGACTGCTACACTTGCGGAGACACGGTTGATCCTCAAATCGCGATCGATTACCTGATTTCCGTTCTAAAACCCGAGAAAGTGTACGCGAAAAAACTGATTCGCGGCCTCGGTGAGCTCGAAGTGGTGGAGCCAGAGTGCAAAGTGCTGCAAGAAGTGAAAAAGTAACGGATACAAAAAAGAGGTGCTTTCTACACCTCTTTTTTTAATCGGTCGGCCCGGGTGCAGTCTCACTGCACCCGGGCCACTTTTTTGTGCGGTTCCCCGCTTAGCGGAAGGGGGCGGTTACCGTGCGGCCCAAATCGCGCAGCAAGGCGTTAAAATCTTCGCCTGCATTAGCCAAATTTCCACCTACCGTGGTCGGTCCGGTGGTTACACTGCCGTTGATATTGTTGTTGTTGCGCATGTTTTGATCCATGTTGCGGATGCGTGACAGCATGTTCCTGTCAGATGTTACCCGGACGTTCAACGTCGGATCAACAGATCGGACAGCTGCTTGGACACGCCGCTCAAGTGACTGCCGCTGTCTCGGGTTATTGGCAGTCAAGCGACTGTTTACCCCGATCACGGCGTCGTTGCCGCGAACGATTGCTGTAGCTCCATCCACACCCGCCACGTCGTCGGCAACGCGGGCCAGTTGATCTGCCTTTTGGCGGTTAAAGGCAAAATCGTTTCTGGCTGCCATGCCGTTCGCGCCAAAGTTGTTGCGGTTAAAGGCGGTGCCGCCGCGCAAATTGCGATCGTAGACACCTGGCGTGGCATTCAGACCATCCATTCCGTCATTGAAGGTGTTGTAACCAAAGGTGTTGTTGCCATAGGTGTTATAACCAAAGGTGTTGTTGCCAAATGGTCGTGTTTGGTTAATGGTTGGATTTTGACCGTCGGCATTGGGACCAGCAGCGTTATTCGTTCCACAGGCAGCCAACATGGAGACAAGCGCTAAACAAGACAGCGGATAGAGCCACTTTTTCATTGGAATCGCCACCTCCGTTAGGTATTGTACGACGGAGTGGCCTTAAATACTCAGGAATGATCCCCCATAACATGGACTGGGACCGCAACACCCGCCCCGTCCCAACCTACCCGATGCACAAGCAGTAAATCCCTGCAGGTAAGCAGCTGTGCCAGTGTTAGCTGAAGCGGCATCAGCCCTCTCAATACGGGACGGCCGCAGCGATAACGGATCGCTTGTGGAGCCCAGGCCATCACTGGAGCAAATGGAGAGAACTGTTCTGGCAGTTGAAGCTCGGTGATTAGACAAAGATCATCGGCGCTTTGCATCAGTTGGCGAAAAGACTCACTGCGGTGGTGCAGCCAGTGCAGAGATTGCCGGTTGTAGCTCGCCTTGAGTGCAGTCCCCTCGGCTGCAGGCCCGGTCATCGCGACAGACGCAGCAGGAGTACCGGCAGGTGTAAAACGATAACTCCCTAGCGACCAAGGCTGTAGCGGGTCTAACTGAATTGACAGCACATGAGGAGATTGGCGCCACCTGATCACAGATTGGATCAGCCGATCCGTCTCATCCGGCGCATCGGAGTACAGATGAACACCTAACCCATGATGAATCAGCGTACGGAATGCTTCAGGGGAAAACAACAGTAAGGTATCAAGGGAATCGTCATCATCTAGTTGCAGTTGAAGCAGCGGTGTGTCCATTGGCGGACACGAACGGTACCACTCCGACTCCATCTGCAGGTAAGTCAGTTCCTCCTCTGTCGGATACTTGCGGCTGCGATAAGATAGGGCTGCTCCAAAGCGACTGTGAAGCAACTCCACTTCAGTCAAAACGGCCATCAGTTGCGGGCCGCGAGAATGGACTGTCCACTGCCGTCTGAGAGAGAGGTGCATGCGGAAGTGCTCCGGCAGAGGTGGAAGGTTGTTGTTTTTGACCCAGTATGCCGCCTGTTCATCGAACAGACTGAGATGGGGATAGGTTGTTTCCTGATCTGCCAAGTATACGTGCGGGGGATCTTGTGGAAAGCAGCGGACCGAGCGCCACGCTGCGATCGGCAGCTCTGCCCCGCTGAAGACATGACGGTCGATCTGATGGATCGAGCTGCTTCCATCCCGCCAGGCGATTCTAAGCAAGCCACTACTGCTTTCTTGTCGCCCGCTGTTGCTGGATAACGAATCCGTTTCTTCATAAAACAAATGGAAGTCGCAAATACCATGGGTGTGGGCGATGTTTGTCAAACGTTCGCGCAGTAGGTCGGCCATGTTTTTGAGATCAGGCATGCAAGGTCCTCCTCTTTCGTCAGTCGATTTGCAGCAGCGTATACTGCTGCGCGGAGACTGTCCAGTGCAAGCGATAATCCGGCCATTCCAGCATGACCGGCCCGACTCCCCCCAGGCAGCCGGACAACCAGCCGGAAAACGAACAGTATAGCCAAGACGGAGGTCGCGGGATCAACCGTCCTTGCTGCCAACGATAGGAGGATGCAGGAAGCAGCACAAACAGATCAGAGTCCGGATCCCAGTGGAAACGAGCAACGCCGCGCAGTACCTGCAGTTCATTGATAAGACCGCGGGCGCTGAGTTGTGCACAAATCTCGGCAGGATCATGTTCATTTTCGTCACTCCCCAAGGAAGGTAGACGAAAGGTTAAGTGAGAAGCGAACAATTGGATATTTTGGTGCAGTGCCTGGACATAGGGGCGGTCGTGTTTTTTTGGCGAACAGATGACCTCAGGTGTTAGCAGATATCCGTACGGATGCAGCGGATAGTACCCTGGAATCCCCTCGTTTGGTTCTATCGTTACGGATGCAGCAGTTGGCGGCGGATCATTCAATGTCCCTGTCAGAAACGCTGCAAACAAGATTGCGGTCGTTGCTTCTGCATCGAGAATCATTGTGCTTGGCTCTGTTGTGACGCGAACCGGATCGGCTTCGGGGATAGCCGCACGCGAAACCAGACGGCGCAACTTGCTGACGGAGGGTGCAGCCAGTTGTTCGGCGTTAAGCAGCCGTGCTGACGGAGCAGATGTACTGGAACGCAGCTTTTGGAGCGTTTGGCTCTTCTGGTCCTGCCACTCGTTGAGGAAATCAGCCCGCCAGACCGATACCTGGTGATAAGTGCCGTCGCTGCGACCTGCCGCAAACTGATCGCAGTTAACCGTACAGATCGTGGTGACAGGTTGGGGAGCGAGCAAGTTCTGACATTGTCGATGGTGCTGTTCCACTTCTCGGAAAAAGTTGGGCGGCAGCTTGTCCTGCTTCTCTTCATCCGCAAGTAGGGGGAGAGAACGCTCTTCCAGCTTGCCCAGCCGCTCCAACTGCTCCAACAGAGCGGGATTCTGTACGGCTGTATCTTTAGCCAGGTGAAAGGCACGTTCAACCGCGGTCAGCGACCAATCATCGGTGCACATTCGTCCTACTTCGCCGGATGGAGTCAATACGATTACTGAGATATACCGCTCTAATGCCGACTTTCGATAGTCAAATCCGCTTTTCTTCCAACAAACAATCCGGGAATCACGGACTGTTGTGTACACAGATGCGAAAACACCAAATGTGTCAGCCAACTGCAGGACAGCATCAATCAGTTGTTTTGCGGTTGGGTCCACTATCAGGCTCATGATTCCACCTCTCAAATCCGATCAGGCCCTCCTCACCGCCCTTTTTATGGTGGCGGAAGGAAGTAGCAGCGAGATTTTACATGTATGACGTTGTCGTGCGGGGAACTACCTGTTATCATGGAAGGTATGCACAAACAGAGGAGGACAAAATGAAACGTCAAGATATACGCAATATTGCCATTATTGCTCACGTCGATCATGGAAAAACAACCCTGGTCGACAAGTTGCTGATTCAATCGGGCACATTTCGCAGCAACCAGCATGTGGAAGAACGGATGATGGACTCGAACGATCTGGAGCGGGAACGCGGCATTACGATCCTGGCCAAGACTACTTCCGTCAAGTACGAAGAGTACACGATCAACATTCTTGATACGCCCGGCCACGCCGATTTTGGTGGAGAAGTAGAGCGGATCATGCGGATGGTCGATGGCGTGCTGTTGATCGTTGATGCCTTTGAAGGTTGTATGCCGCAAACCCGTTTTGTTCTGAAAAAGGCGCTGGAAGCTGATGTGACTCCCATTGTCGTGGTCAATAAAATCGACCGGGACAATGCTCGTCCACAAGAAGTGATTAATGAAGTATATGATTTGTTCATCGACCTTGATGCCTCTGAAGAGCAACTTGAGTTTCCGATCGTCTACGCATCGGGCCTCCAGGGGATTGCAGGGATGGAGCCGGATCAACTGCAGAGCGACCTTCGTCCGCTGTTCGAGACGATTATCTCGACCATTCCGGCACCGGACGCGGACGAGGATGCTCCGCTTCAGATGCAGGTGACGATGCTTGATTACAATGATTTCCTTGGCCGCATCGGGATCGGCCGCATTTATCGCGGTACGATGCAGGTGAACGATCAGGTGGCTGTGGTGAAGCGAGATGGTTCTGTCAAACGGATGCGCATACAGAAGCTATTCGGATTCTCCGGCTTACAGCGCGTAGAGTGGAAGGCGGCACGTGCAGGGGACATTGTAGCGGTTGCCGGGCTGGAGGAGATCAATGTCGGAGAAACCGTCTGCGACACTGAACACCCTAATCCTTTGCCGCTGTTAAAAATCGATGAGCCTACGCTGCAAATGACCTTCCTTGTCAACAACAGTCCCTTCGCCGGACGGGAAGGCAAACACGTCACATCCCGCAAACTGCGCGATCGACTGTTAAGCGAGTTGGAGACGGATGTATCCCTCCGGGTAGAGGAGACGGATTCGGCCGATGCGTTTATTGTCTCCGGACGCGGCGAACTCCACCTGTCCATCCTCGTTGAGAACATGCGCCGGGAAGGCTATGAACTGGCTGTCTCCAAGCCGGAAGTAATCATTCGCGAGATAGACGGACAGAAAATGGAGCCGACTGAACGGCTGATTATCGACGTGCCGGAGGAGTACACCGGCTCCGTGATGGAGACCCTCGGGATGCGGAAGGCAGAAATGGTCAACATGATTAACAACGGATACGGACAGGTTCGTCTCGAGTTCCTGATTCCCTCGCGCGGGCTGATCGGCTATCGTACAGAGTTTCTGACGATCACGCGTGGTTACGGAATCATGAACCATTCCTTTGACAGCTACCGGCCGCTGGTGCCAGGAGAAGTCGGCGGACGACATGCGGGCGTACTCATCTCCAGTGAAAGCGGTACAGCTACCACGTATGGTCTGATGTCTGTCGAGGACCGGGGCGTCATGTTTATCAATCCGGGAACAGAAGTGTACGAAGGCATGATTGTGGGCGAACATAACCGTGACAACGATCTGACCGTAAACGTCTGCAAAGAGAAGCATGCTACCAATGTCCGCTCGGCAACCAAGGAAGAGACGGTAAAAATGAAGACGCCGCGCTTGCTCACGCTGGAAGAGGCTCTGGAATACCTGAATGACGACGAGTTGTGCGAGGTTACACCACAGTCAATCCGACTGCGCAAAAAGTATCTGAGCAAGTCAGAGCGGGAGCGCTATGCCAAACAGAAACGGTGGGAGGCGCAGCCTCAATCGTAAATAGTTGGACGGCAAAGAGTGTTGGCAGCCGCTTTTGTCCGTAGGACCAAAAGCGGCTTTTCCTTTTGACAGCCTGTATGGCAATTGGTACAGTATGAGTAACATGTACTGGTTATGCTTGCAACGAATTATCTACATAGAGGTGAAATTGTGAAAATAGGATGTCATATCAGTGTGGGCAAGGGTCTGGAGCACGCTGCCCGACGTGCAGTAGAGCTGGGGGCGGAATCGTTTCAAGTGTTTACCAAAAACCCGCGCGGATTAAAACCGAAAAAACTAGACCGGGAAGATGCTGCAAAAGGCGTAGCAGTGATGCAGGAACACGAGATAACATTAGTATGTCACACCCCTTATATCACCAATCTCTCTACACCAAAGCCGGATCTGCAGGAAGTAACGATACGGTCGATCCTGGAAGATCTGAACATTGCAGAAGCATATGGAGCGGTAGGCGCTGTAGTGCATTGCGGCAAACACGTCGGCGAGGGAGAAGAGTATGGTACCCGGCGGATGGTGGAGACACTGGACTTGATTCTAGAGCAATACGATGGACCGGTGAAGTTGCTATTGGAAAACACGGCTGGTCAAGGATCTGAGCTTGGTCTGACGATCCCTTCGTTAATGGAGATTCGCGGAGCCACTCGCTATCCGGAGAAGATAGGCTTTTGCTTTGACACCTGCCACTCCTTTGCAGCGGGTCAATGGAGTTTGGAGACGTTTGAACAGTTGGTAGAGCAGATGAAATCAAGCGGTTATCTGGAACATCTCGTTGCGATCCACTTCAACGACAGCAAGGCTCCGTTCGCCAGCCAAAAGGATCGTCACGAGAAGATCGGCAAAGGCGAGATCGGCAGTGAAGCATTGGCCAAGTTCCTCACGGCAGATTCTTTCGAGCACCTGCCGGTAGTGTTGGAGACGCCGGTTGACGATGAACAGGAATACGCCGAAGAGATTGTCTACCTGCACCAACTGCGGCAGGCCGGACAGCTCTCCTGATTCAAGGGGGATGCGTCATGGAATGGTTTGAACTGGCCTCCACCTATCAGCCTCCCAACCCTGACCTGCTCTCAGCATATGATCGATTTCGAATGTGGGCAGATGACTATCGTTTCTGGGTTATTTTTGTTTATCTAGTACTGGTGTACTACCTTGGTTTTGCCACCCGCTTTCGCATGCCGATTCTGAAAACGCTGCTGCTTTACGTCCTGTTGGCTGTGGGAGCGATTGTCTTTACCTTCCTCGATACAACCTTGCCGGTAAAAGGTGCGCTGCTTGCAGCGGTGATTATCTTGGTCATCATCCGCCTGCGGATAAAACCGAATGCTCAAAAGTAGTCTGCACCGTACTTCTGTATTAAGAAGGGAAGTGGCGCGATGAAACTGGCTGATGCGTTGTTTAACTGGCTGCAGATCAAAGTGGTTGCTGACGCGCGACCGGATGATCGTTCGGCTGATGAGACCGTTCGCTTCTTCCAGGAGATCCTGACGGAGGATCATCAAGTGGAGCAATTGGACTACAGAAAAGACGATACGATGTATACGATCCGCTACCGTGCAAACGGCAAATCAAACATGCAGATGTTTCCTATTGAGGCAGTCGAACAATTGCTGGAGTCGATTCAAAACGAGCCAAAGTACAACCTATAGGCGTTCGGGTTGTATCAGCCATCGGGTCCTGAAATTCTGCCCGGCACCATTTACCTAAATACAGAAAGGATGAGGAGCTTGTCGGATCGCACGTCATACGCCTATTTTGAGGGCAAGATCGTACCGATCGAAGAGGCAAAAGTGAGCATCATGACTCATGCTCTCAACTATGGAACGGGTGTGTTCGAGGGAATTCGCGCGTACTGGAATCAAGAGCACAATCAGCTCTATGTGCTGAAAGGGCCAGAGCACTACGAGCGAATGCTGCAGTCCTGCCGGATTCTCAAGATTCACCTCGATCAGAACATTGATCAGATGATGAACGTTACCCTGCAAATTTTGCGTCAGACAGGCTATCAGGAAGATGTGTACATCAGACCATTGGCTTATAAAGCGGATCCGCTGATTAAGGTGAAGCTGAGCGGAATGCGCGACGAACTGGCCATCTTCACCGTTCCTCTCGGCGAGTATCTTGATGTGAACAAAGGGCTTCATATTGGGGTTTCTCCATGGCGCAGACTAGACGATAATGCGATCCCGACACGAGCCAAGGCGACTGGAAGCTACATCAATACGGCACTCGCTGTCGACGATTTGATGGACAGTGGATTTGACGACGGGGTCATGCTCACCCCTGACGGACATGTGGCCGAGGGCACGGCGGCCAACCTGTTTATGATTCGCGGCGGAAAGCTGATCACTTCCCCTGTGTCTGATGCGATCCTGGAGGGGATCACCCGCGCCTTACTGCTTGATATCGCTCAGGATGCTGGTTTCCAAGTAGAAATTCGTCCGATTGATCGGACGGAGCTCTATGTGGCTGATGAACTGTTTTTGTGTGGAACGGGCGTCCAAGTAGCTCCCGTGACCAAAGTAGATCACCGTCCGGTCGGTGACGGCCGCCCAGGTGACAAGACGCTAACCCTGCAAAAACTATATTTTGATGCGGTACGCGGGTATAATCCAGCTTACCAGCATTGGCTGACTCCGGTATATCCAGAGAATCGCTAAAAACGACAGGTTGCTTTTCCATCTAGGAAAAGTGGCCTATTTTTTTGTTTTTGCAACCTTCCGTCATCAGGTCCCGTCTTGAGGGTTGAACGGCCGTTACAAGCAAGAAGGGAGTGTTCAGGTAATGAAACAGTTAAAGAAGTCATGGAATAAACCGGTTGTGGCCGTCCTGGCAGTTGCGACGATCGCCGGTGGTATCACCCCTGTATGGGCAAATGCGGATAAGGGGAGCAAGGCGAAAGACGCAGCGGATGTGAAAGTGGATCAAGAGCACAAAATCGTACTGGGGGCCGATGGCGACGGTTATACTCGTTACGAGTTAAAGGATCTGCTGGAGAATGAAGCACTGTTCAATTTGCTGCTCAGCACTCATGCAGACGATCTGTATCTGATCATTGATGAGATCAACTTCGAGATGAAGCTGACGACGTTTATGGAGGAGTACGAGGACAACTGGGAAGAACTTCTCGCTGAGTACGACGGAGACATCTATGTGGAAGTTCGATTTGATGAAGAAGAAGGCTTCATCAAACTGGAGCAGGAAATCAAAGATGACAATGTCTACATAAAAGGGAAAGTGGCCGCTGATGTAAACAAAGTTGTAATCACCAAACCGTCCGGTGACAAGATTGAGATCGTAAATTTTGAAGATCAGCAATTTAGCGTAAGCTTCCCAGCTTCGGACAGCGAAGACGATGAGTACGTCACGTTGCAGGCATACGTATATGACCAGCTGGTCGAGACAGAGAAGCTCAAGGTAAACAATGATGACCAGGTTGAAGAAGATACCATCATCTACACCATGGGGCTGTATGACCAGACCAAACAAGAAGTAAAAGTAAAGGGTATCGTCTCAGCTGAGGCCGATCAGGTATACGTGCGTTACGGGGATAAGGAAAAAGAGGCGACGCTGAACAGCGTCTGGGAAGGCGTGGCATCTTTCTCTGCCGCTTTTGAAGCCGATGAGGATGGAGACATCGATGAGGCTACTGTCGAAGCATATAAAGACGGCGATAAAATCGATGCGCAGACAGTTGCCTTGCTCACAGTCAACCAGCCGGATGGCGACGACGATGATCAACTGGAAGGCCAGTTTGAGATTGAGGCTAGCGCTTCGATTACCCCCCGCTACAAGCAAGTTCATGTAGAAGGGAGTATCACAGAGTCAGAAGAGGAAGAGCTGGGTGATCTGGAGGGAGAGTTGGAGCTGTATGCGACCGCTCCAGACGGTCAGCGCCATCAGATCACGCTGACCGAAGATGGGACGTTTAAAGCGGATCTTTCCTACCGCAATCGCTCGTTCAGCGCAAAAGCGGTTCATCTCCAACTCTACAGCGGAACCACACTCGTCGCCGAGAAATACGTCCCTCATGGTGAACCGCTCAACCCGCCTGGGCCGGGCAAGCTGATTCCCGGTAAAGGGAAAGGCAAGGTTGAAGGAAAAAGCGAAGTGAAAGTGGAGGTAAATGGAAAATCGAAAAAGAAAGCCGAGAAAAAGAATGGGAAATGGCAAGTGAAGTCAGAAGGCGGCCTTGCCATTGAACTGAAGTAGGAAGATAAGAGCGGTGACAAGTAACAGTTCGGCGAACGTTATTGGCGATAGGCGTTGACATAATCAATCAACTGCCTCACGTATTCACCAATAATCGGCACGGACAGAAACGGCTTGAGAAACCAGCCAAACACGCCCAGGATGATAGCAGTACCAATCGTTAATCCGAGACCCCTCGCAAGACCTGCCAAGAAGTTGGTGAACAGCAGTCTGCGGGGGGTCGTATAGTTTTGCAGCACATCGACGAGTTGGATTTCCTGCAAAAAGATGGCGATCTTGTCCAGCCTTTTGTTTAAGCCGCGGACTTCTTCCAGATGTTTCAGCAGTTGGTCAACCTTATCAATCAACTCTTCGGTCGGCGTTGAACTTCGCGACATTGGCCACCCTCGCTTTCTGATTAACCTCCCTACTGTTATATGCAAAATGGGCGGCAGCCAACCACCTGAATCAGGAAGACGTGTTTGCCTATTTGGTTGGCCGACGGTACAATAGACGTACGATGATTTCTTAAGGGAGGAATTGGCATGGCTGAAACAGTGGCCCAGTCACTGTCGGATGAGTTATACAACCTCCTCCAACAGGAGCGGTTCATCTTGCTCGGTACGGTTGACCACGAGTCGGGAGCGCCGTCAACCAACGCGATTTCCTGGGTGTATGCCCCCTCGGCAGCACGTATTTGCTTTGCCGTAGACAGCCGATCACGAATTGTTGCCAATATACGCAAGGAGCCGAGAGTGGTTCTGACGTTGATTGGAGCCGGCTCGTCCTATGCGATCAGTGGAAAGGCAATCATTGCTGAGGAGCGGATGGAGACGGTTCCCCTGAAGTTGTGCAAGATCGAAGTTGCGATAGAGTCCGTTCGTGATGTCATGTTCTACGGATCACGGATTTCAGTCGATCCACAGTACGAAAAGACGTACGACAAGCAAGCGGCTGCAAAGTTGGATCACCAGGTCATGACAGCACTGCGGGGATGAGAAGAACGTGATGTGTGCAGGCTCGCAGAAATGTTCAGATCATTGAATCGGGGAGCGGCCCCGATTTTTTTATTTCTTCCGACCATTCTTCAAAAGACGTTGTAAACCAGGTCACAGCCGGGCGATATTGTTCAAGACGTGCATATATGGTTCCTGTTGTTTGGAAGGCGCGCAAGTGGAGATGTCGCTGTTCAGGAGATGGCGATTCTGTGAGGCTCTTTTTTAGAGAATAGGCCACTGCTTCAGCACGCAAAGGGTCGTTGGTAGCGTTGGCCAGCAGCAGTTCCGCTTCAATCCGAACTCGCTTACTGGAAGACCGAAGCATTCTGTGGCACAGTTCGGTCGCCTGTTCAACGCGATCCGTCTCAACATACAACTTGGCCAGTTCCAGTGAGGCACTCTCGAAAACAGCCTCTTTTGCCGGGCGGTTCAAGTCGGTTGCTTTAGACAAATGCTTCTCAGCGAGTCGGTACCGGTTCTGTTTTCTATAGAGCCAGCCCAACATATAGTGAGACTCGGGCAGCCGCTTATGGGTCGGTAAGAGGGAAAAGGCTGCTAGTGATCGTTTCAGTTCTTCTTCCGCATCGCGATCATACCTCAAATGCAGATAGCATCTTCCTAGTTCTAAGCTGAGCTCGCCACTGCGGTAATAGGTGTTGTACAACTGGTTCAACTGTATCGCCTGTTTAAACTGCTCAGCAGCCGAGTACCACTCTCTTAATTGGCTGTGCATCACACCCGTATAGTACAGGATTTCGATCCGCAGCAGGCCGTTCACCTGATGGAGAGTGATCAAGTGGTACGCCTCCCGCAAGCATGGGCATGCCTTTTCCGGCTGTGCGGCTTGCAAGCAGCAGGAACCGAGGGACAACAGCGCACGGATCAACGGAAATGGGTCGTCAAACTCCCGCACCAGTTGAACACTTCTTTCGTAAAGCGACTCTGCTTCCCGAAGAGATGTTGCGGCTTGCGCCAGCCGCCCACGGGCCCAGCAGTAAATCCCTTCGTCCATAGGGGCGAGAGGGGCGCCGTCCAGTTTCTGCAGCCATTTTTTGACGCTCTCCCAATCCTGTTCCTCGATCCGATTCTGGATGTGGCGAAGTGCGTTTTTGATCTCAATTTGCGTAAATGTAGGATTGGGCGATTCGTTCCACAATTCCTGCAAGTTGATGCCCAGGCGTTTTGCCAGTTGATCAAGGATTTCAGGTGAGGGGATCACTTGTCCTTTTTCTATCTGGCTAACGTAACTCCGGTTGCAAATGCCGGCTGCCAATTCCTCCTGTGTCATCCGCAAACGTTTTCGCTGTTCCCGCAATCGCTTTCCCACCAACATGCGTTCCACCCTTTGTTTCTATTTCTGTTTCTATCCATCTGCCTGCTGCTTCCATCTATTCTTGTCGGAACCTTGGGACTTTTGGACCGATTTGTCAATGATATAGGTAATAGTTCGATTAGCCTGTATGATTTCCTGCCAAAGAGAGACGGAAATAAGGAATGGTTGGCAAGTGGGAAACGAAAAGAAGGAATAAAAGAAGACCAGCACAGAGCTGGTCTTGAAGGGGGCTTGCTTATTGGTGAAGAACGGGGGTCGGCTTTGTCTTGGTATCGGACATGGGCTGCTTCAGACGCTCGTTGTATCCATTCACCCACAGTTCTTCCAGTGTGGAAAACTCTTCATTTGTCAGCGGGGTCACGTCGGATGCGAGTGCAAATTCCCGCAAGTTGTGGTCATTGGTGAAGTTAGGCAGTACGGTGGCGACACTGGGACGATACAAAGAGAACTGAATAGCCAGTTGCCCGATTGTGCGTCCCTCCCCGTCGAACAGCCCTTTCGCTTTCATCTCTCTCACCACATCCACTCCTGCTTGCATCCATTCTACCGGACGATGGCTGCGGTGGTCGCTCTTGTCAAAATGCTTGTCAGGATCATAGCTGCCGTCCAACAGTCCAGATGCGTGCGGGACACGAACGATGAGACTGCGCTGTTCCGCTTCCGCTACCGGAAACAAGTCACGAGCGGGATCCTGTTCGACAATATTGTTAATGATTTGAATGGCAGCATAGCCCGGGCGTTTTAATGCCGCGATCGACTCGTCCCGCCAGCCGATATCAGGCCCCATGGCAGCACCGTAGTAGCGGATTTTTCCTTCTGTCTTGAGCTGTTCCAGCACGTCGCATATTTCGTCGCTGAGCACTGCCTCCATTCGCGGGTTGTGCAGTTGATAAAAATCGATGTAATCGGTGCCCAGACGCTTGAGGCTCTGTTCGCATGCATAGCGAATGTGTTCCTTGCTCCAGTTCTGCGGCAGCTCGGAGTGGCCCTTGCGCTCACCGGGAAGATTGTATATGTCGTAACCAAACTTGGTAGCAATCACCACTTTGTCGCGGATGTCTTTCAGCGTATCGGCCAGTATCGTCTCACCCAGTCCATTCCCGTATACGTCGGCGGTATCGAAAAAGGTAATGCCGTACTCTTCATAGGCCGAACGTAGCAGACGCTTCCCGACTTCCACATCAGTGACGCCCCACCATTTTGTCGCAACCGACCATACGCCGAAGCCAATCTCTGACACGTTCAAATCGGTTCCTGCGAGGGTTCTGTACTTCATCCCGACTCTCTCCTTCGATTGTTTTGGTAACCTCGTCCTTATCTTAACACGTTCTGAACGGAGAGAAAAATCGGAAACAAAAGTGTTTCTTACAGCTTTGTGACGGAGGGGCAAAAAGAAAAGACCTTTGTGCTCTTGGGGCAAAAGGTCTTGTAGCAGGACTAGCGGTTTACGGGGATTTTTTTGTTTCCTTCAGGTTTGGCATTGGTGTCCTGATTGATCCGCTGTTCGTTCTCCCGTGTATCGGGGCGTTCCCGACGCTCTACATTACGCGGGGCTTGTGGCATGATGCGGCCGACAATATCGGCCAGTTCTTCAGCGAATCCCGCCACGGGACGACCTTGTCGAATATCGGTGGCCATTTCCTGCAGCCGCTGCACAATATCTGGATCAGCTGTGACGACTGCGGTCGCACCCTGTGGGTCTTCCTTCAGTGCTTCAGCTACCGAGTATTTGACTACGCCTACTTCCGGACGATCCAAGTGTGCGTTTACATCGATCCCGACTACTGCCCAGCGGCCGATGACAACTGCCGTTGCATCCTTTACGTTGCGCACTTTGCTGGCCAACTGCACCAGACGATCCGCTTTTGCCTGTGGAGATTGATCGTGCTTGGGTGAAGGAGCAGTCTGCTTGACTCGCTGTGTCTGCGGTGCTTCTTGATTTGGCTGAGGGGCCGCCTCGTTCGCTGGTGGATTGTTTTCGGTATTGCAAGCCGTGAGGAGTAGACTTAAACTGATGACCACTGCAATCCGCTTCACGTATAACCCATCCTTTCTGGTTAATCAACATGGCCGTCGTTCTTTGTTTCGGCCGATCATAAAACGGGTACTGGAAAAGTAAAAAGTATAGTAGTCGTATTGTTTGCCTCTATGCCAGATTTCATTCCAAAACAGATCCTTCTATCTCTTCCGATGGCTTCATACACTTTCAATGCCATCACCCAAAGGCAGACCAGTCAACGCTGCTGCCTCTGCATAAACTATATTAAGATGGGTGAATAGGAGGCGAAACTTTGAAGAAGATCTACGTGCTGGATACCAACGTACTTTTGCAGGATCCGCTGGCTTTATTTACGTTTCGCGACAACGAAATTGTGATTCCGGCGGTTGTTTTGGAAGAGATCGATTCAAAAAAGCGCTACATGGATGAGATTGGACGTAACGCCAGGCATGTTGCGCGATTGTTGGACAGTTTCCGCGAATTGGGGCAGCTTCATCAGGGAGTCGTGCTAAAAACTGGTGGAGTGATTCGGGTCGAACTGAACCACTCATCGATCAGCCGGTTGCAGAAACAGTTTCACGAGATGACCAATGATAACCGAATCCTGGCTGTTGCCCTCAACCTCCAGGATGAAGAAATCCAGTCTCCCTTACAAAGACCGGTGATCTTGGTCAGCAAGGATGCCTTGATGCGCATCAAGGCAGAGGCCCTGGGATTGAAAGCGGAAGATTTTCTGTCAGACCGGGTAGTGAGAGAGGATTCAGGCATTTATCCCGGGTACGAGAAACTGTCCGTTGCCTCCGAAGTGATCCAATCGTACTACGCTGGCCGCAAATTGATGATGAGACAACTTTATCCGCAACGTTCGTTCTTTCCCCATCAATTTATCATTTTAAAAGATGAGCTGAACCCATCTGTTTCGGCAATCGGAAAAATGGATGCAGAGGCCGACATGTTAGAGATGTTGGTGATAGATGACGATCTGGTCTGGGGGATCAAAGCACGAAATGCCCAGCAGCGGATGGCCTTGGAACTGCTGCTGCGCGAAGACATACCTCTTGTTACGATGACCGGCAAAGCGGGCACGGGCAAGACCTTGTTAGCCTTGGCAGCTGGCCTTTTGCAGATTGAAGATCTGCAGATCTACAAGAAGCTGCTTGTGGCCAGGCCAATCGTTCCGCTAGGAAAAGATATCGGTTTTCTGCCGGGGGAAAAAGAAGAGAAATTACGCCCGTGGATGCAGCCCATCTATGACAATCTGGAATATTTGTTTAATACAAAAAAAGCAGGTGATCTCGACAAGATTTTGGCCGGTATGGGCAGTATTCAGGTAGAAGCTCTCACCTATATCCGTGGTCGTTCCCTGCCCGACCAGTTTATCATCGTAGATGAGGCGCAAAATTTGACCAAGCATGAAGTAAAAACGATCCTGACACGTGTAGGGGAGGGCTCGAAGATCGTCCTGATGGGCGATCCGGACCAGATCGATCACCCTTATCTCGATCAGAGCAACAACGGGTTAACCTATGTAGTGGAATTGTTCAAGAACGAGAAGCTGGCTGGCCATATCAAGCTGGAAAAAGGGGAGCGAAGTGTGCTGGCACAACTGGCCGCAGACCTGTTGTGACGCTGACCAGCAGCGGTGCATAAACCTAGGCAGTCCGTTCATACTAAGCACATCGAGCCCGGTGATCAAACACTGATTCACGAACAAGCCATAGGCGAGGTAGTGAGTCGAACGTCCCGATGGCAGCCCGACCTAACTCGTAGGAGGCGATAGCCGTGGATACCATTGATCACTCGCTGACAGATCAGCATGGGAACCGGATCTCTTTAAGCATCTAACTCGGTTAGGAGGTAGATCGCCAAAGAGCAGCATCGGTAATTCCCCAGACCAACGGGCTCGATAACAACGGGTCGTCTCCGGTAACGGAGACGGCCTTTTCCGGTGGTATGGCTTCTCCTGCATGGCCATTGCGGGGATGGTAAGGCAGTGGTTTTATATAGAGAGGCTGTTCATGGTTTGAGTTGTTACCTAAGGTTCGGAATGAAGGGAAGGGAAATCGGTCAGCCACTCCAGTTTTACTTGGAACGCACGGGCAATTCCCTCGATCAAATCGGTCTGGGCACGGTCGACTATATAGACCACCTCTCCGCTTTCCGCCTTGACGGGTGTGATGAGGTGCTCTTCCATTTGTTGCAGAGCGGCCCACCGATCTTCAGCGGTACCGACCTGAGGCAGGAAGCGGAAAAAAGCAACAAGTGTGTCGTAGAGATAAGCGCGCCCGGAAAGGCTGACGAAGCCGTAATCATCGATTTCCGCTTCACTGTCAGGAAGCAGCCACAAATCAAATAATTCTCCAGCCATCTGTCGATCCTGCAGGATGTTGAACAGTTTTTGCCGCTCTTCTTCTGATTGAACGATGAACAACTGTTGGTCTCGATCAAACACCTGCACCGAATCTCCAATTTTGTGCACGATTTGTGCGTAAAATCCGGGTAATTTTCCACCTGAGACATCCACCTCCACACCGTACATACGCTTCAACATTGTTTCACCCCCTAAAACTCTGGTACCATAAAAGGAATGGTATTATTTTACCGCAAGCATCCTTTGACAAACAAGGAAAGGAGCTGAATTTGATGAAGATACGTGCCTTCAGCTTGGGATCTTTTCAGACCAACGCCTATTTGCTGACAAACGAACAGACAGGAGAATCGATCGTGATTGATCCCGGCATGGACCCCCAACCGCTGCTGGAAGCGGTCAGCGACGAACATGTATCGGCCATTTTACTGACACATGCCCATCTTGATCACATCGGTGGTTTAAACGAACTGCGCAATCGGACAAAGGCACCCGTCTATATTCACCCACAAGAACAGTCGTGGCTGACCGATCCCAACCTGAACGGTTCCGGGTATTTTGGTCTGGATCCGATCATCTGTGAGCCTGCAGAACACGAGCTGGCGGATCATCAGCTGTTGTCAATTGCAGGATTACAGATCCGGGTTCTGCATACTCCTGGCCACTCTCCAGGAAGCTGTTCATTTGTAATCGGGCAGCACTGCTTTGGCGGCGATGTGTTGTTTGCCCAGTCGATCGGTCGCACCGATCTGCCAGGTGGAAACTTTGAGACGCTGATGATCAGCATTCAAGACAAGCTGTTTGAATTGGATGACGACACGATCATCTATCCAGGTCACGGTCCCAAGACGACCATTGAAGCGGAGAAGATGTACAATCCTTTTGTCACCGGACTGCTCCGTTGAGTGTGATCCGGCTGACCCATTGACCAATCATCTCTCATCCTTGAGCAACCTTAGGCCCACATTCTGTTGGACTAAGGTTGTTTGTTTATATGGAAAGCCTTTTTGCCTCCTGGGTTCCGTGCAAAAGCTGACATAGGAAAAGAAGGAAATATGTCGTATGATGTAGAAAGGAGCAACTCATTTGACTGTTCATAAAGGAGTATTATTGCTGTGAAAAAAGTACTTGTTTGTTTACTCATCATTCTCTTGGCAGGAGTGGTCATGGCTGGCTGCTCACTGCCCACCTATGTTCATCCCGATGATGCGCCTGCAGCAGCAGATGCTGTACCGCTTGCCGTTTCGACTGCCCCTGAGACCGACACGGCAGCAGAGAACACATCTGCCGGGGACGAGTCGCTTCCGCAAGAAGCACCACCGCCTGAACAGCGGGTAACGCTAATGGCCGTAGGGGATATCATGGTGCATCAGGCACAGTTGGAAGCTGCTTGGGATCCAACCAGTCAGACGTACCAGTTTGACCCTTTTTTTGCCCGAGTCAAGCCAATCCTGCAATCAGCCGACTTGGTGGTAGGCAATCTGGAAACGACGCTGGCAGGGAAAGATCTCCGCTTCACTGGATATCCACAGTTCAACTCGCCGGAATCGCTGGCCTCTGCGCTGAAAGCAGCGGGCTTTACCGCTCTGACCACGGCCAACAATCATTCGCTTGACCGCCGGGAAGCAGGAGTGCTGCGCACCCTCCAACACCTCGATCAGTCGGGTCTTGCCCATACTGGCACATTTCGCACCCCGGAGGAACGCAATCTTCCGCTCATACTGGAGAAGAACGGGATACGTCTGGGATTAATCGCCTACACGTACGGGACCAACGGCATTCCATTGCCCAAAGGAAAACCGTATCTGGTCAATCTGATCCAACCTGAAACGATTCAACAGGATATCGCCACGGCGCGGGCAATGGGGGTAGATTTGGTGGCGGTGTCGCTCCACTTTGGGGCAGAATACCAGCGTCTCCCCAACCAGGCGCAACGGACGTTAGTCGATCAGTGTTTCAGCTACGGTGCCGATCTCATCCTGGGACACCATCCACATGTCCTGCAGCCGTACGAATGGCGAACATTGACTGACGAAGCGGGCAGGACGAGAAAAGGGCTGGTCATCTATTCGCTTGGCAACTTTATCTCTGCGCAACGTGGCGATTACAAAGATGTCGGCGGCATCTTGTCCGTCACTTTGCTGAAGCGGGGAGATGAGCCGGCGGTACTGGAGGAGGCATCGTTGATCCCGACCTATGTCCACTACAATCGGAGCAAAGGAAAGCGCCAGTATGTGATCTATCCGCTGGCGGAGACACTTGATCCAGCTTCCGGGCAGGATCCGCAGATTAGTACGGAAGTATACAAAAAGATGGAACGACTGTACAAAGAGATCACGATTCACACTACTCAGTATCTTTCGGAAAAGAAACCCGGTTGAGCAGCTTTCAGAGAGAGCTTGGTGAACAAGCAAACAGATCAATGCTGCCAACAGTAGAAGGCCCGGAACCTGCGGATGGTTCCGGGCTTTTGCTTACGAAGAGGATGGAGGGGAGGAAGGGTTGTTGCCGCCCAGTTGAAACGGCAGATCAAGTGACAGGTTCAATTTCAACTGTTGATCGCCTAACGACAAGCTCTCCACCCGTATATTGGGATTGATCAGGCTGGGATAAAAGCCGAGATCGTACTCCTGTTCCAGTTCGTCAACGGTCGACTCCGGCAGTTCGAAGCCGTCAAACATCAGTTGGTTGATATGGAACTTCAACTCTGTGGGTGAGACCAACTCGTACTCTCCCACAATTCGCAGGTTGATCTGGTCGTAGGAGCCCTCGACGATCAGTTGATCATCGGCAAACTGAAAGTACGATTGCTCAAACAGCTCATTCTTGGAAATGAGAAACTTGTTAAATTCTTTCTCTCCAATGGTTAATGTATGGGAGAATAAGCCATTTGACTGAATATGGTCGGGAGTGGCCAACTCTGGAATCTGTCCCATCACACCAGCCAAGACACCGAAAAACTTGCGGAAGGTGGGGAGTCCCCGTTCACGCCAATCAGCCACAAGGTGATCCATTAGAGCCTGAACCGATGTTGGGTCGTCCACCTGCTCTAAATTTTTTTCTTTTTCCATCTTGATCGCAATCATTTCTTTCAATCGCTCTTCATAGTGCTGACGGATTCGCTTCACTTGCTGTAGTCGGTCGCGCGTCTCGGAACGGAGCGCTTCTGCTTTGGCTCGTGCTTGCTGAAATGTTTCTAATTTTTCCATATCCCGTTCGAATAGTAATTGCAAGAATTCTGCGGCCATCAAGAAGTTATTAAAATTGCGCGCCTCCAGCAACAGCACCAGCAGGGATGCCCGCTCACCGGTGTAATAGGCTCGCGCCACATCTCCTGCATGCCGTTTCATCGCATCGATCACGAGTGCCTGTCGATTCAATTCCAGCTCAAGCTGGGCCATCTCCGACAACAAATCTTTTTCTTCCTGTTTCAGCAACGCCAGGTTGCGCTCTAACTCTTTTTGGGTAAAGTGTTGTTGCAGAATCAACTGCTCCAGCGGCAGATCTTTTTCTGCCGAGGCAGGGATAAACTGGATCACCAACAAGAGGGTGATCCCGATGAAGTACAGCCATCTACGCATAAGGTTCACCTAAACTGTTCTTTTTAGTATGGAAGCGTGACAGAACCGCCAACCATTTGCTACAGTTTCATTATAGCGGTAGTTTTACTGTTTGTGGCCCAAAATTTCCAGGGCGGATGATACGATTAGGACAGGAGACGGGAACAATGGGGCAAGAATTGCAAGCAATCATACGCGACGAAATCGCGGATGCAGGCGGGGTGATCCCGTTCGTCCGCTTCATGGAGTTGGCACTGTATCATCCTGGTTACGGCTATTATATGACCGATAAGCCAAAAGTAGGCAAGCAAGGGGATTTTTACACCAGCCCGTCGGTTCATCCGGTATTTGCCGAGACCGTCGCTGACGCAGTTGTTGACATGCTGGACCATTGCTCGTTCGAGCGTCCTGTGCTGGTGGAAGCTGGTGCAGGGCCAGGCAGCTTGCTGGCAGCCATGCTGGAGGAGATCAGGCAGAAAGCACCCCAATGGTTTGAGCTGCTGCAGGTCGTGCTGATAGAGACATCGGAGTACCATCGAGATTTGCAGCGTAGCGCGCTCGCCTCGTTTGACGGTGAAAAGCGGTGGTATCCATCCGTTGAAGCGGCAGCCAAACACGAGGCGGTAACAGGAGTGATCCTCTCTAATGAGTGGTTTGACGCATTACCTGTACACTTGCTGGACAAGCAGCAGCACGGTTGGCGGGAGGTGGGGGTTGCCTGGGATCCGATTGGCGGCCGTTTTGTGGAGCGATACCTACCGGAGCTAACCTCTATGGCTGAGGTGTACCTGTCGGAAAAGCAGCCGGATCTGCCAAACGGTGCCCGGATAGAGGCGAATCCGCTGGCGCGTGAGGTAGTGGAGGCCCTCTCGCGGATGTTGGTGAAGGGGTACGTGATCACCATTGATTATGGGGACACCGACGAGGGATTGTATCACCCGAGCCGACGGGACGGAACCGTTATGTGTTACTATCGGCATCGGGCTCATGACAATCCCCTGATCCATGTCGGAGAGCAGGACATTACTGCACACGTGAACTACTCCGATCTGATCAGATGGGGGGAAGCGGCAGGTCTTTTGCCAGTCACGCTGACCAGTCAAGAGCAGTTCTTGTTGGGGAGCGGGATATTGGAGAAGCTGATGGACCATATGGACCGTGATCCGTTTACAAGTCCGGCGATGCGCCGGAACAGGGCTATTCAGCAGTTGGTATCACCGGGAGGAATGGGGGGAGTCTTTCGTGTGCTGGTGCAGCGAAAGGATTTATCGGAGTCGATTCCCCTTCGTTTTCTTGCACAACGGGGTTCGCTGCCCTTCGAACCGAATTCGTGAAAAGAAACCTGCTAAAAATAAAAAAAGATGCCCGTGTCAAGCGGAGCATCTTTTTTCTTTACAGAAGCGTTTGAAATACAAGCGAGTGTTCAGCAGAGCCGGGAGCCGGCATCAGGAAGAACGTGTAGTATGTGAAGCCGACGAAAGAAATAAACATAAAACCAAAGAAGAGCTGAATGTACGTCTTCTCGGACAGCCCCATGTAACTCAGCGCCACAAAGATGGCGGTGAGCCCGAAGAACAACAGAGCCATATTCATCAGGGAACCCCAGTAGGCCATGATGGCGATCATCAGGGTCCAGAAGCCAAGCACGCGATACATGCGATCCATTCGTATCCCCCCTTTGAAGCTGATCGAGCCTGTTTTCCTTTTCCAATTATAATGGACACAACCCGACGTGTAAACGGGTTAGGTATGGCGGTTTTATGACGCTGTGCAAACCCGGGCGAAAAAGGGGATTTGACATTGTCGTCAGGAACCACCTCGATCGAGCCGAATGACGGTGTAACTGCAGCAGCGGCAGCCATCCTGCATCGACTCTTGCTCCTGTAACTCAATTTCTCCAAAGTACACCTCGAATATTCCCGCCAGCAACGCGTTATGCATTTTGCAGATGCTGTTCGGATATCGTTTGGCGATTTCCGAAAACGTACAGTTGTACACGCGAAAGCGAATGTTTTCTTTGCCCAGCAGTTCGATCTCCGGATTAAGTCCCTGGGCTACGATCAACCGCTGTATACTTTCGATCATCTCTTCGGTGGTCAATTGCTCCAGGGCTGAGCCGCTCTCCTGCAATGCCCTTTTGGCCGCTTCTACTCCGATGCGGTGCCCCATCCGAACAAGGGCTTTTTCTCCTGCTTCCCCAAATGAAAGCAGACTCTCCACTGCGATGTCGGCGATCAACTGATAATCGCGTGGGGGGAACTGCAGGCTAACAACCTGGTCGGAAAGCGAGTACAAGCGGCTTGGACGCCCTCCCTTTCCGCTTTTGTCGGAGGCAGATTGCAGCAAGTTGACATCTTCCAGCTTGCACAGATGAAGTCGTGCAACATTGGGGTGTATGGAAAAACGGTTTGCGATTTCCTGAACAGTAACCTGTTTTTTCTGATTGGCAACATACTGGTATATCGAAAAACGTGTGGGGTCGGCCAGCGCAGTTGTCAGTTTGTGGGCTCCAGTATCCATGTGGTCCCCCTTTCGACATGCATTTCGTTTTTTAGTTTAGCTGATTTTCTGGCCTTTGTTAAGCGGAATCTACAGTTACATGAAAGTTATTCTCAATAAAGATATTATATTTAATACTATTGACATAGTGTTAATATGAGATCTATAATTTACTTGAAAAAAGTAAGGGAGTAAGGAAACCAACTTACCGGTGTGGAGGGAATGAAGATGGCGACAGCGACCGCTGTGCAAACACAAAAGTTGACCTTTTTCACATACCCGAGCTGTACATCCTGTCGTAAGGCGAAGGCGTGGCTAAATGCAAATGGAGTAGAGTACGAAGAACGACACTTGTTCAGAAACCCGCCTTCTGTGGAAGAGCTTCTGGATATCGTGAAGAAGACGAACAATGGAATGGATGAAATCTTGTCGACGCGCAGTCAACGGTTTAAGCAGTTGGAGATCGACATAAACGAGTTGACGGTTTCTGAACTGCTGGAGTTGTTAAGTGAGGAGCCGCGCCTGCTGAAACGTCCGATTCTGACCAATGGAGAAAACTTGATTATCGGGTACAACCAGACAGCGATGAAAGAACTGCTGGCCTAACCACGGGAGACGCTTTTGGGCGTCTCCCTCTTTCTTGTTCAACCCAAAAACGGTACGATAAACCACAGTAGAGGCATTTCATACGTTTCACATTGTGGTACGGGGAAGGGTGGAGAAGATGGACGCGATTGTAACGGAAGTGACAGAGGGTGTGGCCATTGTCACGCTCAATCGGCCAGAGGTTCGCAACGCGATCAATCTGCAGATGATCGAGCAGTTGGGTGAGGTACTGGATGTTTTTCACGACGATCCCGCAGTAAAAGTGGTGATCTTTACGGGGGCAGGCGACACGTTCATCTCCGGCGGAGACTTGGAGCAGTTTGGGGCTGCCCGCAATCGCACGAGCGTACTTCCGCTGCTGCAGAAAGCAGCAGATTTGCTGGAAAAAATCGATCGCTATCCCAAGCCGACCATTGCCATGATCAACGGTACGGCCGTAGGAGGAGGCTGTGAATTCGCGATTTCCTGCCATTTTCGCTTCGCCAGTGAGACGGCGAAGGTTGGATTCGTCCAAATCGGTTTGCACATCACGACCGGTTGGGGCGGCGGCAGTCGCTTGTTGGACAAGCTTGGCGAATCTCAAGCGCTGTCGATGCTGTTGACCGGAGAGCGGTTCAGTGCCAGGGAAGCAGAGCGGCTCGGGTTTATCGACGCTGTAAGCTCCCCCGACAGGCTGCGAGATGACGTGCTCAGCTTTGCCAGCAAGATTGCCGCGCAACCGCTGACAGGAATCGAAGCGTACCTGCGGCTCTTGGCCTGGAAGCGTTCAGGAGCGAGGCAGTCGCAGCGCATCCAGAGGGAGATTGAGCAGTGTGCGGGATTGTGGGGATCCGAACAGCACACCGCCGCCGTCAATCGTTTTTTGCATAAAAGCTAGCCTGTTCTACCGCGACAAAATAGAGTCCTTCTCGTTTAAATCACGAGGTGCTTGGAGATACTTTTCTAGTAGACAGCGATTCTACGAGAGTAGGCAAAAGCATAGAATGAAGTACAACAACCTCAATAGCCGACGGGAGGGACTCCATATGGTAGCTTCAAGACAGGATGCATGGACCGAAGATGACGACTTGGTATTGGCCGAGGTAACGCTTCGTCATATACGGGAAGGCGGTACACAACTGGCCGCGTTTGAAGAGGTGGGACAGCGCTTGGGACGCACGGCTGCTGCCTGCGGCTTTCGCTGGAACAGCACGGTGCGCAAACGATATGAGCAGGCGATCGCGATCGCCAAAAGCCAGCGTCAGCAGTTGAAAAAGACAGGCAAGCTGCCCCAGGGGGAGCCAGCCGTGGAGTTCTCCAAAGAACTTACACTGCAGGATTATGATGGCCACATAAGCAAACGCATGGATACCGGAAAACTAGATGAAGAACAGCAGTTGGAGACGGCGATTCGTGTGCTGAGCAACCAGCGGGAACTGCTGCGCAGGATGAAGCAGTTGGAACGGGAACTCGGCAGCAAACACCAGGAAGTAAAGGAGTTGAAAGAGGAGAACAGCAAGCTGAAAAAGGAACTGAGCGAAATCCACGGTGTGAACGAAGATTACAAAGCTCTTATCCAAATTATGGAGCGTGCTCGAAAACTAGCTTTTTTACAAGAAGAGGAAGCTGCAAAACCTGTTTTCAAAATGGACGCAAACGGAAATCTGGAGCGGGTGGAGTAGGCGGGGAAACCCCGCCTCTCTTTTTTTGTTTGCCGCTACTCCTGCATTCCCACGTTTTCCGGGAGCCAAACGTATGGATTTTCCCCGCGATCGCGCATGGGGTTGTACTTTACCGGTTTAAAGTCCATTTTCAGCCAAAAATCATCAGCCCGGCAGCGGGAGTTGGTTTTGATCGGCAGCCCGAAGCTCTTGGCATGATTAACCAGAGCGGTACCGTAATCCTTGTTGCGGTAGTCCGGCAGCACCTCCAACTTCCACAGCTCAAAATAATCCTGCGGTGGATCAAAATATCGATCATACTTTCCGTCAATCTTGTACAAGCTCATCCTGGCGATTAGACGGTTATCTTCGTATATCCCGTAAAAAGGGGATTCCGAATCGTTTTCGATAAAGTTTGCTTCCAAATCTTCCTTCATCGACAGCTCTTCCAAGCCGTATTCACGGAATTTTTGAAACTGTTCCAGAGTCTTGTAGTTGATCTGCAGACGTTTCACTTCGTACATATGTGTGCCGCTCCTTTCCAAGCAGTGCCTCAGAAATTCTCCATTCTATTATACACAACCAGGTAACAAATTCTCCACTTTGTTTGACTCGACCTAAGCATAACAGGAAATGATTTCGTTTCCCTGCAAGGATTTTGAAAATTCCTGCTAGAACATTGACAGAAAGCATGGCAAAATAAGTGGTATCAAGGACAGAAGGGAGAGTAGCCATGCAAAAAGTGCTCATCGCCAATCGAGGCGAAATTGCGAGACGGATTATTCGTACCTGTAAAGCGATGGGGATGGCTACAGTAGCCGTCTACTCGGAAGCTGATAAACAGATGCCTTACGTGCGTGAAGCGGATGAAGCGGTATGGATCGGACCGCCACCCGTCCCCCAGAGTTACCTGAACGTAGAGGCGATTTTGGAAGCAGCTCGTTCTGTTAGGGCAGATGCCGTCCATCCTGGTTATGGCCTGCTGTCGGAGAACGCATCTTTTGCCCAACGATGTCAGGAAGCGGGACTCGTCTTTATTGGGCCAGCACCGGACGTGATTGCCAAGATGGGGGATAAACTGACGGCACGAGAGATCATGCGCCAGGCCGGAGTGCCGGTTGTACCCGGCAGCGGAGGGATGTTGGTGGACGCCGATGAAGCGGTGGATCGTGCCCGCCAGATCGGCTATCCGGTGATGCTCAAGGCCACGGCTGGCGGGGGCGGGATCGGCATGCAGGTCGTCCACAGCGATGAAGAACTTCGTCAGGCATACCAATCCGCAAAAGGCAGGGCGAAGGCGTATTTTGGCAATGATGCGATGTTTCTTGAAAAGTACGTGCAAAATCCGCATCACATCGAAGTGCAGATCGCAGCCGATCAGCATGGGCAGATCCTGCACGTACTGGAGCGAGAGTGCTCGATTCAGCGGAGGCATCAGAAAGTGCTGGAGGAAAGTCCATCGCCATTTCTCGATGAAGAGACGAGACAGAAGATCTGTCAGTCAGCTGTCGATGCCGCTCGAGCCGTAGGGTATACGGGTGTTGGAACGGTCGAGTTCATTATGGATGAGAGGAAGGATTTCTACTTCCTGGAGATGAACACCCGCCTGCAGGTGGAGCACCCCGTGACCGAGGAAATGACGGGCCTTGATCTGGTTGCCCTGCAGTTCGACATTGCCTGCAACCGACCGCTCAGCGTGCGGCAGGAAGAGATCAAAGCGCATAGGCATGCGATCGAAGTGCGCGTCTATGCCGAAGATCCGGAGACATTTCTTCCTTGCCCGGGTAAAATAGAAGAGTACCGAGTACCGGAGATAGAGCATGTGCGCATCGACGACGGAGTAGAGGCAGGAACACAGGTAACGCCGTTTTACGACCCGATGATTGCCAAGGTGATCGCTTCGGGTGTGACACGTGAGGAAGCGATTCAACGTCTGTCAGAAGCTTTGAAAGCGTTTTATATTGGCGGTATCAAGACTAACCTGCCATTCCTCCGGGAGATTCTGGACGATGATTCCTTCCGCGCTGGTATGTACACCACTCATTTTGTGCAGAACAGGAAAAAGTAACCAAACGAACTGGTAAAGGAGAGTAGGTAGCGATGAAACAAGTAACGGCAAACATGGCTGGAACCGTAATCAACGTTTTGGTCAAGGCAGGTGACTCGGTGCAGTCCGGACAGGATGTGGTCGTGCTGGAGTCGATGAAAATGGAAGTTCCGGTTCAGGCGGAAGCAGGCGGCACAGTCGCTGAAGTGAAGGTGAACACAGGAGACTTTGTCAACGATGGAGATGTCTTATTGGTTCTGGAATGATCGTTGTGACCAGATTCTGAGCGCCCGCTAGGTTTGGCTGGAGAGGAGGAACGGAGATGGAGGTTCGCATCTATGAAGTAGGGCCGCGGGATGGTTTGCAAAACGAATCACAGATTGTACCCACCAGGGTGAAGATCGGACTGATTGAGCGACTGGCAGATGCGGGGTTGCGCTGGATCGAGGCAAGTTCATTTGTCAATCCCAAGTGGATTCCCCAACTGGCTGACGCAGCGGAGGTATTGGCTGGCATCCGGCAGCAGTCCGATGTCACCTACAGCGCACTGGTTCCCAATCTGCGCGGGCTAGAGAGAGCGACGCAGGCAGGGATGCGTGAGATCGCAGTATTTATGTCGGCAAGCGAGACGCACAACCAAAAGAACATCAACAAATCGATCGCGGAAACGCTACCTGTGCTGGCGGAAGTAGTCAGTCGAGCCTCGGCCAGCGGCATCCGCGTCCGCGGTTATGTTTCCACTGTTTTCGGCTGCCCGTACGAAGGAGAGGTCAGCATCACCAGCACACTAAAGGTAACCGAATCGCTGCTGGCGATGGGTGTCTACGAAGTGTCAATAGGGGATACCATCGGTGTAGCCACTCCCAAGCAGGTGCATGAGATCTTTTCAGTACTTGTGAAAGAATTTACGACTGAGCGCTTGGCCGCCCATTTTCACGATACCCGTGGAACCGGTCTGGCCAACGTAGCGGCTGCCCTCGCCGAAGGAATTCGCACGTTTGACAGCTCGATTGGCGGATTGGGAGGATGTCCTTATGCACCTGGAGCTGCCGGCAATATCTCCACCGAAGACCTGGTCTACATGCTGACCGGTATGGGGTATCAGACAGGGATCGACCAAGAAAAGCTGGCGGGAGCGGGCAGCTATATTCAGCAGGCGTTGGGACGGGAACTCCCTTCGAAAATGTTGAAAGCCTGCCGTGCTGCCGCCGATGGCACGTTGCAAAAGGAGGGAAACCAGTCATGACAGTTGGGCTGCGCAAGGAAGGTCAGGTTGCCGTTCTTACCATCCAGCGTCCAGAGGTTCACAACTGTTTAAACCTTGAAACACTCCTCATGATGCGGGAGCAGATCGTAAAGATTGCTGCTGACCGGGAGATTCGCGTTGTCATCGTTACTGGAGAGGGAGAAAAGTCATTTTGCGCCGGGGCTGATCTGAAAGAGCGAAGCACGATGACGGATGAGCAGGTGCAGCAGTTCATCCGCACCATTCGCGACACCTTTTCCGACTTGGAGCGACTGCCAAAGCCGGTGATCGCAGCACTTAACGGTGCCGCCTATGGCGGTGGGACGGAACTGGCTCTCGCCTGCGACCTGCGTGTAGCCAGTGAGACGGTACGGATGGGATTGACGGAGACGTCTCTTGGGATTATTCCGGGGGCAGGGGGCACACAGCGGCTGCCTCGTCTGATCGGCAGGGCCAAAGCGAAAGAACTGATTTTTACTTCCCGTCGCATCACTGCCGCAGAAGCGTTGGAAATCGGGCTCGTCAACCGTGTGGTACCATCTGAGCAACTGTTGAGCGCGGCAATGGAGTTGGCGGATGAGATTGCGGCGAACGCTCCGATCGCACTTGCACAGGCCAAGTACGCGATTGACTGCGGCATGGAAGTGGATCTTACAACGGGTCTGTCGATTGAGAGCAGCGCCTATCAGATTCTGATCCCGACTAAAGACCGGCTGGAAGGCCTGGCTGCGTTTAGAGAGAAACGCAAGCCGATCTATCGAGGAGAATGAGGAGGTTGCAGACATGAGTCAGCTAGAGCAGACGTTGCAGGAGAGAATCGCCCAGGTCAAAAAGGGCGGAGACGAAAAGTACCATCAGAAAGCCAAGGAGCAGAACAAGCTGTTTGTTCGTGACCGGTTGGCCCTTTTGTTTGATGATGAAGAGTTTGTGTTGGAAGATGGATTGTTTGCCAACTTCACCGCTGAAGATCTGCCTGCTGACGGAGTAGTCACAGCGATTGGACGGGTAGGTGGCCAGACCGTCTGTGTCATGGCCAACGATTCTACGGTAAAAGCAGGTTCCTGGGGTGCGCGAACCGTAGAGAAGATCATCCGTATCCAGGAGACAGCAGAGAAGATGCGTGTGCCGCTGATTTACCTGGTCGACTCCGCAGGTGCACGGATAACCGATCAGTTGGAGATGTTTCCGGGACGGCGGGGGGCTGGACGGATCTTTTACAATCAGGTCAAGCTATCGGGAAAAATTCCACAAGTATGCATCCTGTTCGGTCCTTCAGCGGCGGGCGGAGCGTATATACCCGCGTTTTGTGATATCGTCATCATGGTCGAACACAACGCCAGCATGTACCTCGGTTCGCCGCGAATGGCAGAGATGGTGATAGGGGAAAAGGTGACATTGGAAGAGTTGGGCGGTGCGCGGATGCATTGTTCGGTCAGCGGCTGTGGTGATGTGTTGGCTGCTGACGAACGGGAGGCTATAGAGGCCGCTCGCAGCTATCTCTCTTACTTCCCGGGCAACTACGAGGAGTCGCCACCTGCTGCAGCAGGAAGAGAGTCGGCTGCAAACGCCAGGGAGATTGCTGAGATCGTGCCGGAGAATCAAAACGCGCCGTTCAACATGTACGAACTGATCGAAGCGCTGGTGGACGAAGGTTCCTTTTTTGAAGTGAAAAAACTGTTTGCGCAGGAGTTGATCACCGGGCTTGCTCGCCTCGACGGAAAGCCGGTCGGCATCGTGGCCAACCAGCCGCGGGTCAAAGGCGGGGTTCTGTTTGTCGATTCTGCCGACAAAGCGGCGCGGTTTGTCACGCTGTGTGATGCTTTTCGCATCCCGCTGCTCTTTTTGGCTGACGTACCCGGATTTATGATCGGTACCGCTGTAGAGCGGGCAGGGATTATCCGCCACGGAGCCAAGATGATCTCCGCGATGGCGGAAGCCACCGTGCCCAAGATTTCGGTGATTGTGCGAAAAGCATATGGAGCGGGTCTCTATGCGATGGCCAGTTCCGCATTTGAACCGGACGCATGTCTGGCACTGCCCTCTGCTCAGATCGCTGTAATGGGTCCGGAGGCCGCCGTAAATGCCGTGTACAGCAACAAGATCCAGGCGATTGAAGACTCGCAGGAGCGGCAGGCGTTTATCATGGAGAAGCGTCGTGAGTATCAGAAAGATATCGATATTTACCTGCTCGCTTCCGAGCTGATCGTGGACGGAATTGTGCCGCCTAGTCAACTGCGCCGTGAACTGATCAACCGTTTTGCTGCCTATGCAAACAAACGGCAGCATTTTTCCGATCGGAAACACCCGGTATATCCCGTCTAGATTCGTTGTTTGCGTGGAGTAGATAAACGGACATGAAAAAAGCTGCTGCCCGGTGAGGCAGCAGCTTTACTGTTTTTTGGGAACGTATTGGAAGATCTCGTGTGATTCCATCAGATCGATCAGGCGGGAGAGCCAGTCGTAATAGGCAAGCGCATTTTGCAGCTTTTCCAGATCCGTCTCTACCAACTGGTGCAGCTCTTCACTGAGGTCTTCTTTTTCCTTCAGCGAGCTGAGGTCGTTTAAGGATCGACGCAGGGCGTGCACATTCAGATCGATCGCCTTTCGCCACTTGGTTGAAAAGTAATCAATGAAGTTCTGGTACCAGTCCTGGTCCACTTCGTAGTGATCCTTGCGCGCTCCTTTCATCCACACCTTGTTGACCATTTTTTGTTCCATCAACTGGCGGACGCCAGTGCTCATACTCGTTTTACTCATTCCCATCGCTTCGCCCATCTCATCGAGCGTCATGGGCTTGTCCTGAAACAGCATCGTACCGTATAAATGTCCGATTGATAACGTAATACCATAAAGATCCATATTTTTTGCAAGTGCTTCAATCACACGTTCACGAGCCTTCTTGATGATCAGTTCATACTGACTGACGGCTGTTTCATTATGAGTGCTCATGGGGGTACAACCCTCCTGACATTATTGCTGTTTCACATTCTACTCGTTCCCAGGCGGGAAGTAAATGGAGCGATAGGGAACCATATACGAGGAATCCTGAGAATTTGGAATGAAAAGTTTGTAAAGTTTTTTCGTAACGTATTATACGTTCAAATATTGCGGATTTCCAGCTTTGAGGAAAAAAAACGCCCACGATACAATCAAATAGTCAGATCAATCAGGTGCGACCAATGGGAGGTGAAAGCATGTCGAAGATAAAAGTGGAATCAGTGACCAAAATCTTTGGCCGCCATCCGGAAAAGGCGATTGAGTTGTTGGAAAAAGGGTGGGGCAAACAAAAAATCGTCGAGGAGACCGGGATGACGGTTGGCGTGAACCAGGCGAGCTTTGAGGTAAAGGCCGGTGAGATCTTTGTGATCATGGGTCTGTCCGGCAGCGGGAAATCTACCTTGGTACGCTTGTTTAACCGACTGATCGAGCCTACCGCGGGCCGTATCTTGATCGATGGGGAAGATATCGTCAAGATGAACCCGGAGCAGCTCCGCAACGTACGGCGGAAGAAGCTGAGCATGGTATTTCAGCGATTTGCCCTGTTTCCCCACCGGACCGTACTGGAAAACGTGGAGTACGGACTGGAGGTTCAGGGGATTGAGAAACAAGCCCGTCAGACCAAGGCCAAAGAGGCACTCGCCCTCGTCGGTCTGAAAGGCTGGGAAAGCAGCTATCCGGACCAGTTGAGCGGCGGTATGCAGCAGCGGGTAGGATTGGCGCGAGCACTGGCCAACGACCCTGACGTGCTGCTGATGGACGAGGCGTTCAGCGCACTCGACCCGCTGATCCGCAAAGACATGCAGGATGAATTGTTGGAACTTCAAGAAACGATGCAGAAAACGATCGTTTTTATTACGCACGATTTGGATGAAGCGTTGAAACTAGGTGATCGAATCGCTTTGATGAAAGACGGTTCCATCCAACAAATCGGCACACCGGAAGAGATTTTGACCAACCCGGCAAACGAATACGTGGAACGGTTTGTCGTAGATGTCGATCTATCCAAGGTACTTACCGCTGAGCGTGTGATGAAGCGTGCCGAGACCATCACACTGGACAAGGGGCCGCGGGTGGCCATGCAGATGATGCGGGATCGCGGGGTGTCCAGCCTGTTTGTGGTAGACAAGAAGAAATCTCTTCTGGGTGTACTAACGGCTGATGCGGTGAAAAAAGCACATTCAGAAGAGGTCTCTTTGGAGACAGTGATGGAAACGGATGTCCTGGTTGTGGAACCAAATCGGATACTGCATGAGATGTTTGACCTCGTTGCGTTTTCGCAGTTCCCGGTGGCAGTAGTGGGAGAAAACCGCCGTCTGCTGGGGGTTGTGGTCAAAGGAGCGGTGCTCGGCAGTCTCGCGGGGAAGACCGAAGAAGAATTCAACATGGAGGTTCAGGCAGTCAATCAAGACAGCGATACCGAAACACAGGTTGACAGCGATGTCTCTGCTTCGCCTCAGGAGGTGAAGCGCAGTGGGTAGTCTATTGCCGAAGCTGCCGTTGGATGTGTGGATTGACGCATTGGTAGACGGCATGCAGGACTCGCTGGAAGGGCTGTTTGACCTGATTGGCGCCATCATCGGTACGACAGTTGATGGCCTGGAATTCGGGTTAACCTACTTTCCGTCTTGGGTCTACATAATTCTCTTCACTGCCATTGCATGGCTGATCAGTACCCGTTCCATCGCACTGTTTACCTTGATCGGTCTATTTCTGATCGATAACCTCGGATACTGGGAAAACACGATGTTCACACTGGCACTGGTGCTAACTTCTGCCCTTATATCCATCATTGTCGGCATTCCGCTTGGCATTCTCTGCGGTAAAAGTGACAGAACACAGCAAATCGTCACACCTGTTCTCGACTTCATGCAGACGATGCCTGCATTCGTCTATCTGATACCGGCGGTCACCTTTTTTAGTCTTGGTGCCGTACCAGGTGTCATCGCGTCGGTAATCTTTGCCATGCCGCCGACGATACGCCTGACTAACCTGGGGATTCGCCAGGTGCCGAAAGACCTGGTAGAGGCGGCCGATTCATTCGGTTCGACAGGCGGACAGAAGCTGGTGAAGGTACAGCTTCCGATGGCCAAGGCGACGATCATGGCCGGGATCAACCAGAGCATCATGCTCAGTCTGTCGATGGTGGTCATCGCCTCGATGATCGGGGCAAAAGGACTTGGAGCAGACGTGTATCGAGCTGTCACCCAGCTGAAAATAGGGGAGGGGTTCGAAGCCGGACTGGCCATTGTCATCCTGGCAATCATGCTGGATCGGCTTACCCAATATATAGGAAATCAAAAAGAATCGAGGGGGAGAGTATCTTGAAAAAAACGATGAAACATTCTCTGTTTGCACTGTTAAGTGCTGTACTGCTGGTGGCTGGTTGTGGAAACGGAACCGAAACCACCAACACATCCGCCAACAACACGACGTCAGAAAACAACTCGCAGGGGGAAGCGGCTGAACAGCAATCGGAGGCCAAGCCGGTTGGCGAGCTGGTTGACTACAAGATTGTCGGGATTGACCCAGGAGCCGGTCTCATGAAATCGACCGCCAAGGTGATTGAAGAATACGGCTTGGAAAAATGGGAGTTGGTTGAAGGTTCTGGTGCGGCCATGACCGCTGCTCTGAAAGATGCATATGAAGACAAAAAACCGATCATCGTGACCGGTTGGACACCGCACTGGAAATTTTCCAAGTTTGATCTGAAGTACTTGGAAGACCCGAAAGGGATTTATGGTGCAGCCGAGCAAATCCATACTATCGTGAAAAAAGGCTTGAAAGAGGAGCAGCCGAGCGCGCATGCCTTCCTGGACAACTTCTCCTGGGAGCCGTCCGATATGGAAACGGTGATGGTGGAAGTCATGGAAGGAAAAGAGCCCCAACAGGCAGCCAAAGACTGGATTGCCAACAATGAAGAGAAAGTGAACAAATGGATTGAAGGCGTGGAGCCAGTCGACGGCGCTACCATTACCCTTGGTTATGTGGCGTGGGATTCCGAGATTGCCAGCACCAACGTGGTGAAGGCAGTGTTGGAAGACAAGCTGGGTTACAAAGTAGAGATGAGTCAGGTGGAAGCTGGACCGATGTGGGTTGGTGTGGCAGAAGGCGATCTGGATGCTATCGTGGCTGCATGGCTGCCGACCACGCATGCCGACTACTACAAAGAATACGAAGGCAAGTTTGAGGATCTCGGTCCCAACTTGGACGGCACAAAAATCGGTCTGGTCGTTCCTGCCTACATGGAGATCGATTCGATCGAGGATCTGAAAGCAGAATAAGCAAAGAGCAAACCAGAAGCAAAGCAAAAAGGACGGGTAGATCCCGTCCTTTCAGATTGCTGACAAACCCCCTCTCTGCCAGAGCAGAAGTGGGGGTTTGTCGTGAAATATGCAAAAAACTAAGGTGCCCGTAAGGGCAAATCGCCCTCCATTCCCTTTATTCCAGAGCCAATTGGCCAGCTTTTTTAGATTCATAGCAGCAAAAGCGAGCATCGCCTGCATTGTCACTTTTTTCAATCCACGCAAAGTGGTCCAACGCAAACCATGCTTTTCCTTTAAATTAGCAAATACACGCTCAATGGTTTCCTTTCGGCGTGTATACAGCCGTTTATTCACTTCTGTATGTCTCAGATGTTCCACTTCTTCCAGATAGTCTGCCCATATATGGCGACTGATACGTTTTACAGCCTCACGGCTTTCCGTACATTGGAAGCGAAGGGGACAATGGCTACATATCTCAGAATCAGAACGGTACATGCGGTACCCTTCTCGGGTAGTCGTTTCGTAGGACAAAACCTGTCCGGCAGGACAGATAGAACAATCGAAATATTCATCATACACATAGTCGTGTTTGCGGAAAAAACCTTTCTTCGTGTGAGAGCGGGTATAGGGCATAACAGGACGAACGCCTTCGTCCAAGAGATATTTGCTTATGTATGGGGTTTTATATCCGGCATCTACCGCTACGGCATTCGGCTTCCCCACGTTTTCAATCGCTTGTTCAAACACATTGGTAAACACTTGGCTGTCATGGATGTTGGCGGCTGTAACGACCGCGCTCACGACAAAGCCATGTTCGTCACTTGCGGCATGGAACGAGTAAGCAAATGTCTGCTCTTTCTCGTTTTTGACAAACCATCCGCTGTCGGGGTCAGTCGTGCTCTGCTTCACCTCCTTCCACTTTGTATCCGACTTTTTTGGCAACGGCTTTTTTCCATGTTCGATGCGGTCTTGATTCAGTTCATCGTGCAGCTGCTGCTGGTACTTCTTTTGCTCTTCCTGAACCCGCTGCTTGCTGTACTTTCTTTTGTTGGCATGGGCCTTGACGTGGGTGGAATCGATGTAGAGGGCAGAAGGATCAACAAAGCCATGACGACATGCTTCTTCGAGAATGCGAGTAAAAATTTGTTCAAACAAGTCCGTACCTTGAAAACGGCGGACATAGTTTTTTCCGAATGTGGTGAAGTGAGGGATTGGTTGGGTAAAATCGTATCCCAAAAACCAACGATAAGCGACATTGGTTTCGATTTCTTTAATCGTTTGGCGCATGGAGCGAATGCCGAACAGATACTGAATAAATACCATTTTGATGAGTACAACGGGGTCGATACTGGGTCTGCCGTTGTCCGGAGAATACCGATCTTTCACCAAATCGTAGATGAAGGAAAAATCAATGGCTTTTTCGATTTTCCGAACTAAATGATCACGAGGAACCAATTCATCCAGTGAAACAACCGATACTTGATAACGGCCTTCGCCCTGTTGTTTCGAAAGCATACATGACACCTCTTGGCAATTATTTTCCACATACATTATTCTACAAAAAAACGTGTAGACCTTGTACCTTGCGGTACTTTGTCTACACGCTGAAAGGACGGGTAGATCCCGTCCTTTTTTTATCTCTGCCATTCATCGGGCTTTTCCATCCTTTTTCTTCAAAATTGCGCCATGATTTGTTATGCTGGACATAACGGGAACAACTGTACGGTTATTGGGCTGAAGATGGGATACACCGATCGAAAACAATAGGGAGGGACAGCCATGCGGATTGTTGTCGTTGGCGGTGGGGCCGTGGGATTATTGCTGGCTGGCCGACTCGCGATTGCGGGTCTCCGCGTACAGCTGGTGACACGCGGGGAAGAGCAGGCGAACAAGCTGGCCACGGAACCGTTCAGACTGCAGATGCTGACAGGTAAAGTGGCGGAGATCAGCGTTGAGACGATATCCTTTGCCGGCAGCTTGCCTGCCGCTGATATCTACTTCCTGGCAGTCAAGCAACCGGCACTGCCGCAGCTGCTGTCCGCCCTCTCAACGATTCCCCGTTCCGCATGCGTGGTTGCTCTGCAGAACGGCATGGGGCATGATGAACTGCTGGCCACTGTGTTGAAACCGGATCAGCTCTTGTTTGCTGTAAATACGGAGGGGGTGCGGCGTCATTCGCCAACGTTCGTCGAGCATACTGGACAAGGGTCGCTGCGGATGGGGCCCATGGACAGGCCGGGTGAACCGGATCGACAGATCAGTCGGTTGATGCGGATGATGCAGGTGGCGGGGATTGACTGTTTGTATGAGCAGGCGATGCGACCGGTGATGTGGCGCAAGCTGCTTGCCAATGCGCTGATCAATCCGCTAACAGCACTTTATGAAGTGCCAAATGGCGCATTAGTAGAGCACAGGTTCCTGCTAGAACTGATGCGAGTGTTGTTTTACGAAGCATCTGAAGTGGCCCGAGCAGTCGCTCTGAAAATCACAGATGTCGATTGGCAGGATATTTTGACAATTTGCCGAAATACTTCCCGAAACCAATCATCGATGCTGCAGGATTTGTTGAGCGGTAGGCAGACCGAGATTGAGTCAATCAACGGTTATATCATGCGAACGAGCAAGCGGTACGGGATTGCCGTACCCGCGCATGAGGCGCTTTATCGGTCAATCCTCTTGAAAACGAGTCTTCGGCAGGCGAGGAGAGAGGCTTTCGATGACCATTCTAGCTAATCTGTGGGGACTAATGATTGTTTTGCCGTTTTTCGGCTTTATACTGGTGTATGTCGTACTGCGTCTTTGGACCAAAGACCGACGGAAGTCCCTGTACTGGTCGTTAAATGTAACCAATATATTTTTGATCGAAGCGGTCGTTGTCTTCTATGCTGAGATATGGCCTCAAGCCGTGTCGGCATGGTGGTGGATCGTACTGCTTTTTCTATCATTGGCCTCGTTGCTGGGCTGGTTGCAGCTCCGCCTGCGCGGAAAGCTTTCCCTTGTCAAAATCGGGTTCTCCACTTGGAGACTTTCATTTGTCATTTTGTGTTTTGCGTACTTCTTGTTGTTTACAACAGGAATCTGGAAACAGATGCAGGTGGGATGATCCGTTTTGATCGAAACGGGGGAATCCCTTCAACACCTCTGACAAAACAAAGTTGAAAGAAGGTGAAGTGATGCGGCTGCCGATTGAAGCGATTGGTCAAAAAATTCGCACGATCCGCAAGGAAAAGGGGTATACACTGGAAATTCTTGCAGTGAAAACCGGCCTCAGCAAGGGACTTCTCAGTCAAGTGGAGCGGGGGATTTCCCAACCGTCTCTCGATTCGCTGTGGAAGATTACCAGAGCATTGGAAGCCTCGCTGGTCCACTTCTTCGAAGATGTCGACCAGAAGCACGTGCATCTGATCCGCAGGAAAGATCGACGTCAACTGCTGTTTCCTCACTCCAGCGGCATGTACTCACTGCTGGCGACTGGTGGCAAAGCAAAGCTGGGGATGATGCAAGTAAGGCTGATGCCGGGAGAACAGACCCGGGATCAGTTTGTGCAGGCGGAAGGAGAAGAGTGCCTGTTCGTGATGAAGGGGAAGATATCTGTCTATGTGGGCGATGACGTATTTCAACTGGAACCGGAAGACAGTTTGTACTTCGACAGTTCTCAACCACATGTGGTAGCCAACGAAGGAGAAGAGGAAGCGGTTATCCTGTGGGCACTGACGCCCCCGCAGTTTTAACATCCTTTCACTGATTATCAATGTGCAGAACAGCCGATTTCAGCCGGTTGTTCTGTTTTTCGTTTAAAGACAGCGTGCTATAATGCTATAAGGTGACGGAGAAGGAAGGAACAGACTTATGTTATTTGAAAGCATTTCACTACCAGTCGCCAATCGGCTGACCGAAGATTTTCTTGCGGGCAACCCGCAGGTAGGGCGTTTGTTCACGTACCAGCCATTTCAACTCTCGTCATACCGGGAGCGTTTGTCGTGGCTTGAGCAGCGGGAGTACCCGCATCGTGACAGACTTGCCGCCGGGCTTATGGAGTACAACCGCCGGATCGGCAATCACTCTGCCGCGATGGCTGCGATAGAAAAACTGCAACAACCTCATACATACGTGATCATTGGCGGGCAGCAGCCGGGCGTGCTGACGGGGCCGCTCTATACCGTCCACAAAGCGATCAGCCTGATGCATACGGCTCGTCGTTTGACAGCCAAGCTGGGGACAGAGGTGGTTCCTGTATTCTGGATCGCGGGAGAAGATCATGATTTGGACGAGATGAATCACGTCTACCTTCCTGTTGCAGGAGATCGTCTGGAGAAAAGGAAACTGCCGTTATCCGTACGCGGCCGGGTATCAGCCAGTATGCTCCCGGTAGAGCGACAGTCGATGATTCGCTTTGCCGAGTCTTTTTTTGCCGAGCACGCAGAAACTCCCTACACGGATGATTTGCGGCAACTGGTACGGCATGCGGCAGAGCAATCAGACACGCTATCCGACTGGTTCGCTCGTCTGATGGCGCACTTGTTCGGCAAACATGGCTTAATTCTGGTGGAATCCTCGCTGCCATTTGTACGGGAATTGGAACAGCCGGTTTTCCGGGACGTACTGCTCAATAATGAACGGATCGCTGCCGTGCTGCGAGCGGCCGAAACCCAGATTCGAGGTCTTGGCTATCCACCACAGTTGGAACTGGATGAGACCCAAGCACACCTCTTCCTCTACGAAAATGGAGAGCGGCAAGCCCTTCACCGCAGCGGGGACCAGTTTTCTCTCAAGGATGGGCGACTTCTGTTTAGCCGGGAGGAGCTGTTGGCACGGCTTGAGGAATATCCCGATCAGTTTAGCGCAAACGTAGTCACTCGTCCTTTGATGCAAGAGCGTTTGTTTCCCACACTTGCCTTTATCGGAGGGTCCAGTGAGGTTGCATACTGGGCGTTTTACCGGGAATACTTCAGCCAGTTTGGCTGCGAGATGCCTGTCGTGCAGCCCCGGACCTCGATCACATTTCTGGATGGAGCTGTGAGCCGTATCCTTGAAGGGTTCGGCCTCAGTCCGGAAGAGGCGCTACGTGACCTAAAGGGATGGAAGCAGCGGTGGATAGACGGGTTGCCGCCGATAGGCGTTGGCGAACGCTTTGAGCAAGCCCGGCGTTCTATTTCCCAGTTGTACCAACCACTGGTTGACGAAGTGAGTCAAATCGATCCAGGGCTTAGCAAGCTGGCTGACAAAAATCTGAATATCCTGTTGGACCAGGTTCGTTTCCTGCAGCGGCGGACAGAGAGCAGTATTCTCGCCAAACATGAGACATCGGTAAAACGAATAGAGCGGATTGAAGCTGAACTCCAGCCGTTTGGCACCTTGCAAGAGCGGACGTACAATGTATTCAGCTATCTCAACAAATACGGACTTGATCTGCTTGATCGGCTGGTGGATGCTGACCTGCCATTTGATGCGACGCACAAGCTGATCTACCTCCAAGGATGAAGAACAAGGGCCACCTCATCGTCTATCTTGCTGACGATAGGTGGCCCTTGTTCTTGTGAAAGGAACAGTATTGCAAAACTGGTTGGGTTCTTGATGTATCATTTTCACCGTATCTTCCACACGTATGTGAAGGAATCCGCAGCGGAGTACATACGGTAGAGGAGATTGGCCAATGCGGCGTACGATCTCCTTCATTCGGATGCAAGAACTGTCGATGTCCCTATTCAACCAAGATCAGCGACAAGGCACGCAACGCTATTATAATCCCTATCTCCGACTCCTCCGATGAACGCGTCTCTGCCAGAAAGTAAGCATGACAATGACGACCACCGGGTAAAGAGCCGACCAGCCGAGAAAGGGATACAGCAACAGCGTGACGACAAGCGATATCCAAGCCGCTGCTTTCCCCTGTCTGTGGCCTGACAACAGGCGTACCCCTGCAAAACATCCACCGAGATAAGTAGCAAAGAACGTCGCATTGGGAAGTTCGATCAATTGAGCGAGAGTAAGCGTCTCTGTTACCAGGACGAGCAAGACGACTGCGAAACACAGGGCAAGGAAGCCAAGGCCGCCGATGGGCGTGCCATACCTGGAATGAAGGATCCCAAACCACTTTGGAGCAAAGTTGGCCTGCGCCAGTGCGTATGCGGTGCGGGCTGCGGCACTAATATAGGCATTGGCTGTAGCGATGCAGATAAACAGTGCGGCAACACCGACAAGCCAACTGCCGATCGGACCAAGCGACAATTGGACCATCGCACTGAGCGAAGCCTCTGATATACCACTTCCGTAACTGCCGGTACCGACGGTCATAACCGCCACGGCGAAGTACAGCAGGGCGATGATGCCGGCACTCCAGATGACACCGCGAATCGCGTTTCGCTTGGGGTCGACAAACTCCTGCGAGAGATGAGTCACTGCTTCCCATCCGATAAAACACCAAAACAGCAGTCCGGCTGCTTTCCCTACACTGAGCCAGCCGTGCGGTGCAAACGGAGTCAGATTGTTCACTGAGAAATGGGGAAGCGAAGCAGCGACAGCCACCAGCAGAATCGCCAAGATCAGTGAGACGACCAGTGTCTGCACTTTACCTGCCACCTGCATGCCGAATACGTTCATCACCAGTACCGCAAGCAGGATCAGTGAAGCGATGACGTAGGTCTGCGATGGATCATAGCCAAGCGGGACGGTGAGATAGTTGGCGCCGGTTACGGCCACGATCGGAGCGCCGACCGGCACAGAGAGCAAAAAGAACCAGCCCACCGCATTGGCCGGCCCATCGCCGTAGGCCAGCCGGACAAAGTGAGATACCCCCCGGCATGAGGGTGATGGGCGGCCAGCAGTCCCATTGTGATCGCCATCGGCAGGACGAGCAGAGACATGGCCGACCAGGCGATGATCGAAGCGGGACCGGCGATATCAGCAGCGAGCCCTGGAATTAACAAGATGCCTGATCCAAGGACGGCACCGATGTACAGGGTGACGATTTGCGGCAGTGATAGCGTTTCTTTCCAGGCAGTTGGTTTTGAAGTCGTTGTCATAGCCTTTCCTCTTTTCCCTCGTTGGTGAGCCAAGTGTAACATAGACAGAACGATCGGTTACAGCTATAATTTTGAATAACAACAATCGGTATTTTCGATAGAAAAGAGGGAAGAGGAATGGACACGCAGCTCTTTTTAACCTTCCGTGAAGTAGCCAAATGGCAGAACTTCAGCCGAGCGGCCGAGGCGTTGGGATATGCCCAGTCCAGTGTAACAGCCCATATCCAGAATCTGGAGAACAAGTTTCAAGTCGAATTGTTTGAACGACGGGGCCGTAAAATCAGGCTTACTCCGGCAGGAGAACAATTGCTGCGCTATGCTGATCAAGTATTAGCGCTGCTTGAGGAGGCAAAAGCCTGTCTGGCTGAGAGCGCGCATATACCGGCAACGACGACGATTGGTACAGTGGAGTCGCTGGCTGCCTTTTACCTGCCACCCTATGTGCAGACCTTTCGCCGCCAGTATCCGGAGACCAAACTGCTGCTTCGGCCTGGCATCTGCAGCGATTTGCGTCAGGGCGTGAAAGAGGGGAGTTACGACTTTGCGATCATCCTCGACGAGTTGCAAACCCATCCTGATCTGGAGATCATCCCGCTGCAGGAGGAGGAACTGGTGCTGATTGCTCCTCCTGACCACCGTCTTGCTTGTGCCGAGCGTGTACTGCCGCAAGATTTGGCAGGGGAGACCCTGATTGTAACTGAATCGGGCTGCAGTTACCGGACGATGATGGAAAATGTGCTGCGGGATACTGATACCGTACTGGAGACATCACTGGAATTCGGGAGCCTGGAAGCGATCAAACAGTGTGTGGCTTACGGGCTGGGCATCGCTCACTTGCCTCGCATAGCGGTGCAGGAGGAAGTGGACAAGGGGGCGTTGAGCGTCCTGCCGTTTGAACACCCCGATATCCGTGTGTTCCGGCAACTGGTCTATCACAAAAAGAAGTGGATACCGCGGGCAGTCCATCACTTTTTTCAACTACTCTTGGCAGATGCCGACCAGAACGGAGCGGCTGCGGTATAGAAGCGTCAAAGTGCCACAAAATAGGTGAAGCATAAACAACCATGTGTTAAGATATGGGATGAGCATGTATATGAAGGAGGAAAACGGATGAATGCAGTAGCAGAAAGCATCATTAAGGATATCGGTCTGGCCCACAATGGACACCTGAAAATCGATTGGGTAAAAGAGCACATGCCCGTGCTCAACCGGATCCGCGAACGGTTCGAGAAAGAACAGCCGTTTGCTGGCCTGAAAGTGGCCATCTCTCTGCATTTGGAAGCAAAAACGGCCTACCTGGCCAAGGTGATTCAGGCAGGAGGAGCGGAAGTAACGATTACCGGCTCCAACCCGCTGTCTACCCAAGACGACGTCTGTGCGGCACTGGTGGAAGACGGGATTCGCGTCTATGCGAAATACAACCCTGCGCCTGAGGAGTACAAGAGTCACCTGCTGAAAACGCTGGAGACACGTCCGGATCTGATCATCGACGATGGCGGCGATTTGGTCACGATTTTACATAGTGAAAAACGTGATCTGCTCCCGCAGGTTCGCGGCGGCGCGGAAGAGACAACGACTGGTATCCTCCGTTTGAAAGCACTGGAAAACGAGGGTAAGCTGGAGTTCCCGATGGTAGCTGTCAATGACGCTTTCTGCAAATATTTGTTCGACAATCGTTACGGCACCGGCCAATCTGTCTGGGATGGGATCAATCGTACGACCAACCTGGTAGTGGCGGGTAAAACCGTCGTTGTCACCGGTTACGGTTGGTGCGGAAAAGGTGTGGCGATGCGCGCCAAAGGTCTCGGCGCCAAGGTAATCGTCACCGAAGTGGACGCGATCAAAGCAGTAGAGGCGTACATGGACGGTTTTGAAGTGATGCCGATGAGCGAAGCGGCCAAACACGGTGACTACTTCGTCACGGTGACAGGAAATCGTGACGTGATTCGCAAAGAGCACTTCGCGGTGATGAAAGATGGCGCAATCCTGTCAAATGCTGGTCACTTCGATGTCGAAGTGAACAAAGTAGAGTTGGAAGCTCTCTCGACAGCAAAACGCGTCGTTCGCAAAGATATTGAAGAGTTCCAGATGGAGGACGGACGCAAAATCTACCTGCTGGCTGAGGGACGTCTGGTCAATCTTGCCGCAGGGGACGGGCACCCGGCAGAGATCATGGACATGACCTTTGCCCTGCAGGCAGTGGCATTGGAATATGTGAACAAAAACTACCAACAGATCGGGAAAAAAGTACTGAACGTGCCGTACGAACTGGACGAGTCGGTTGCCCGCTACAAACTGGAAGCGCTCGGGATCAAAATCGACAGCCTGACCGCCGAACAAAAAGAGTATCTGGAAAGCTGGGTCGAATAATCAGCGAAACTGCTGCCAGATCGCAAGGAAAGATGCGGAAAAAATCCTGCTTACAAAAAGCAGGATTTTTTTTATAATAGCAAATAGAAGTTTGAGTGGGGAAAAGTGGGGGAAAGTGGAGGATAACGGGAGGAAAGTGGGGGAAGCGGCATGTTCATGGGTGAATATCAGCACAGCATCGACGACAAAGGCCGCTTAACCATTCCCGCCAAGTTCCGCGATGGACTCGGCACCTCCTTTGTGATGACCCGCGGTTTGGACAAGTGTTTGTTCATCTATCCCATGAATGAATGGAAAGTCATCGAAGAGAAGCTAAAAAGCCTCCCCTTCACCAAGGCGGATGCGCGTGCGTTTACCCGTTTCTTCTTTTCCGGTGCCACTGAATGCGAGTGGGACAAGCAGGGAAGGGTAAATATACCTGCCAATCTGCGGGAGCACGCCCAATTGGCCAAGGACTGTGTGGTGATCGGCGTATCCAGCCGGGTTGAGGTCTGGAGCAAAGAGCTGTGGGAGCAGTACTTTGCCGAATCTGAGAGTTCGTTTGGCGAGATCGCCGAAAAGCTGGTCGATTTCGACCTGTAGAGCGGGAGGTTCCAGCGAATTGTTTCATCATATCACAGTATTAAAACAAGAAGCGGTTGACGGACTAGCCGTACGACCGGATGGCGTATACGTCGACTGTACACTGGGTGGGGCAGGACACAGCAGTCTGATCGCCTCGCGATTGGGCCCTGATGGTCGGCTGATCGCGATTGATCAGGATGACGCTGCGCTGGAAAATGCCCGGCAGCGTCTGTCAGCCTACGGGGAAAACGTCACACTGGTCAAAAGCAACTTTCGTCAGTTGCGGGAAGTTGTGAGCGAACAAGGGCTCCAACAGGTGGACGGTGTCCTGTACGATCTCGGTGTCTCATCCCCCCAGTTGGATGAAGCGGAAAGAGGCTTCAGCTATAACGCCGATGCCGAACTGGACATGCGGATGGACCGGGAGGCGCCGCTTTCGGCTTATGATATTGTCAATCAGTGGGAGGAAGCGGAGATTGCCAGATTGATCTGGGAGTATGGCGAGGAGAAGTTCTCTCGCCGGATTGCCCGGCAAATCGAGATCCACCGCAAGCAGGCACCGATCGAAACCACCGGACAGTTAGTCGAGATTATCAAAGAGGCGATCCCGTCTCCTGCCCGACGCACTGGTCCGCACCCGGCCAAACGCACGTTTCAGGCGCTGCGGATCGCCGTCAACGACGAACTAGGAGCGTTTAAAGAAAGTTTGCAGCAAGCGATTGAATTGCTTCGTCCCAGCGGACGGATCAGTGTGATTACCTTTCACTCGCTGGAAGATCGGATCTGCAAGCAGATGTTTCAGGAGCACGCCAAAGGGTGCATCTGCCCCCCTTCGTTTCCGCAGTGTGCATGCGGTCATCAGCCGACGCTACAGATCGTCACACGCAAGCCGATCACGCCATCGGAAGCGGAGTTGAGCGAAAATCCGCGGGCAAGATCGGCCAAACTGCGCGTTGCAGAGAAATTGTAACCTTTCAGGAATCGTTGCCTTCCGTGTGAAGAATGTCCGCCTGCGCTAAAGCGGTGTGGAAAGGAGGAGTATCATGGCCTATTATTACCGAGGAAATCTGGCTGTTGACGTTGACAAGTCTCGATCATCTGTGGTGAAGAAGAAAAAGACGATCGTGATCCGCTCGGCAATTCCCACTGGGGAAAAACTGCTGTACTTGTTCTTGATTATGGTGCTGGTTGCGGGCGTTGGATTTGTCGGTCTCAGATACATCCAGATCTCCGAGTACAACTACCAGATTCAGGCGACCAAGAACGAGATGGCCAGACTCCAGGGAGAGAACGCTGACCTGTTGTTGAAAATCGAGCAGATGAGCAATCGGGAACGGATCGAACAGGAGGCAAAAGCGATGGGAATGTCTCCGGCCGAATCGGTTCACGTCATCGGCGCAGCAGAGCCGGGACAGAAAGATCAGCTCGCCCAAAAGGAATAACCGCGTTACGCCTGGTTGTCGGGGTAACGTTTTTCTTTTCGCGTAAACAGAATCTGGATCAAAGAGGTGAAGGCGGATGGAGACGAAACAGCGGCTTAACATACGAACCCTATGTCTGGGGATTAGTCTCCTTTTGCTGTTTTCCGGCTTGATCGGACGTCTCTGGTGGATCCAGTCCGTCGACGCCGCGTGGATTATGGAGAAGGGAAAAAAACAGTGGGAAAGAGAGCGAATCTTGCAGCCGCGGCGCGGGTCCATCCTTGATCGCAACGGTCATGTGCTGGCCTATGAGGGGAAAGCGTATAAGGTGGAGGCTCAGTTAAAGCAAAAAGGGGAAGAGCCCCCATGGTGGATGAACGATAATTACGTTAAAGATCCCTACGACACGGCCTTAAAGCTGGCGCCAATTCTCGACGTGCCGGTAGAAAAACTGGTTAAATACCTGACCGCCGATGATGTGAACGTAACCGAGCTAGGCGCCAACTCCAAAAAAATAACCGAAGAACAGAAAGAGGAGATCTACAATCTACAGTACCCGATCGGGCCCGACGGCAAGCGTTCTGAAGTGAACCAACTGCCTGGTATCGTGCTGCACGAGACGACCCGCCGCTACTATCCCAACAATGACTTTGCAGCCCATGTGTTGGGCTATTTGAACTATGACGATACAGCGATGATGGGGATTGAACTGCAGTTTGACCCTGTGCTGCGCGGGGAGAAGGGCGAACTTCAGGTGATCCAGGATGCGGCCGGCTATCCGCTGCCGCAGGGTGAGCGGAAGTACAAACCGGCCAAGGACGGTAAAAATGTCGTTCTCACCCTTGATCAGCAGATCCAGGATTATGTCGAGCAGGCTCTTGATAAGACCGTCGAGCAGTATAACCCGAAGCGCGCGACGGTGATTGTGTCTGATCCCCAAAGTGGCGAAATCCTGGCGATGGCCACTCGGCCGCAGTTTGATCCCAATGATTACGGAAAGATTCAGAACCATCTCAACTACAGCATCAGTATGAACTTTGAACCTGGTTCCACGTTTAAGATCATTACGCTGGCGGCGGCGATCGAAGAGGGGCTGTTTCATCCTGAAGAGGATTACCAGTCAGGTTCCTACACCAAAGTGCCCGGCAAACCGATCAACGACCACAACAACGGGCAAGGTTGGGGCAGAATCAGCTTTCTGGAGGGCGTCCAGCGTTCCAGTAACGTGGCCTTCGTCATTCTTGGGTATGAACGACTGCAGCAGAAGCGGCTGTATGAGTATTTCAAGCGATTCGGGATCGGGCAAGAGACGGGGATTGAACTCCCAGGCGAAGAAGAAGGGATTATGCGCGACCTGCTGCATCCCAACTCGCCGCGCGACGTAGCGGTGACCACCTTTGGACAAGGGGTGGCGGTCACTGCGATTCAACAGGTAGCGGCCGTTGGGGCAATTGCCAATGGTGGCGAGTTGTTAAAGCCGCAGATCGTCAAAGAGCTGCGCGATCCTCATACGGGGCAGGTGGTGCAGCGCAATCAACGAGAAGTAGTGCGCCGCGTCGTGTCAGAGGAGACCAGCAAGCAGGTGCGTGATATTCTGGAAACCGTCGTCACCGGGGAGCATGGCACCGGAAAGGAGTTCAAGGTTGAAGGCTACCGGGTGGCCGGGAAGACGGGGACAGCCCAGAAATACGATCCCAAAACGGGTGAGATCTTACCGGGCAGCTATATCGCCTCGTTTATCGGATTTGCTCCAAAGGATGATCCGCGCCTTCTGGTTTACGTTGTGATTGACGAACCGGAAGCAAAATACGAGGAGTTGGGGCGTTACGTCGTCGCACCCGTATTCAAATCGGTAATGGAAAGCAGCCTTCTCTACTTGCAGCAGCAGCCTGAACTGACCGAATCAAAGGCAGCACCGATCGTAAAAGAGGAGGTACTGCCCAACTTTGTCGGGATGGCTGCCTCCGTGGCCAAACAGAAAGCGCAGGAAGCGGGATTTCAGGCAGAGACGATCGGGACGGGTACCAAGATTGTCAGTCAGTCACCAGGTGCTTTTGAAAAGGTGCTGCCCAACAGCAAAGTGACGTTGGTGACGGATCGCGTAGAAGGTGTGCGGATGCCCGACTTTACGGGCGAGTCGCTGCGTGAGGTGATGGAGTTTGCTGCCCACACCGGATTGCAGGTATCCGTTGCGGGGAGCGGATTTGTCACCGAACAGAGCATCAAGCCAGGTACCGTACTGTCAGGCCAGCAGGAATTATTTGTCACGCTGGTCCCTGCTTCTGGCCCGCCAGGACCCGCAACGGGAGAAGAGAATGACGCGAATGATGGCGAAGAAACCGAGATTGCCCAGACATCTGCGGGGGCTTCCGACAGTGAGACGGCGTCAGTCGATTCCGGGGAAAAAAGAGACTGGCAATGACCCAGGGCAGAGCGCGGAAAACGATAGCGGGCGGTGATGACCGTCTCATCCCGTCCCAATAGAAGCGCGATCATCTCATAGGACAGCGTCGAAACCCGTCAGCATCGGTAGTTCTAACCCATCCCGACCCCGAATAGGGTAAAAGAGACAAACTATTTGAGATACTTGTTCATGTTCTCACAAGGGAGGGTGTGCTAGTGCGGGTTTCCAGTGTCACCGTGCGGCGCCGCATCTTTCTCGCACTGGTGGTCGGCATCATTCTCTATGCGTCTCTGATCACCCGTTTGGGTTATATCCAGATTGTCCAGGGACAATGGCTGCTTGACAAGGCAAACGATCTTTGGAAACGCGATATCCCTTTTGAAGCCAAGCGAGGCCAGATCCTGGACAGGAATGGCAATGTGCTGGTGGAAAACATCAGCGTGCCGTCCGTATTGGCCATCCCAGCCCAGATCACGGACCCGCGTGAGACGGCCAAAAAACTGGCAGTCGTTCTCGGCAGATCGGAGCAAGAGATTTATGAGGCGATTACCAAACGGCAGATGATTAACCGCGTCCCCGGTGGACGAAAGATATCGGCAGAGAAAGCGCGGGAGGTTCAAAAGTTGGGCCTTCCCGGCATTGAGGTCGCCGAGGATACGAAGCGGTTTTACCCCCATGGTTCGCTTGCCGCCCATATTCTCGGTTTTACAGGAATTGACAACCAAGGGTTGATTGGCTTAGAGCGGGTCTACCATGAGTTTTTACAGGGGACGCCAGGCTACGTCTCGTTTCCCGCTGATGCCGGGGGCAGAACGATGCCGGGTGAACCGGAAAAATACGTCCCGCCAATTGACGGTATGGACATGTACCTGACGATCGACAGTACGATCCAGACCTTCCTCGAGCGGGAGTTGGATCAGGCGATGATCAGCTATCAGCCAGCTGATGCGCTGGCTATTGCGATGGATCCGAACACAGGAGAGATTTTGGGGATGAGTAGCCGCCCCACTTTTGATCCCAGCAGATACCAGGAGTATCCGAGCGAGATCTACAATCGGAATTTGCCGATCTGGAAAACGTACGAGCCGGGCTCCACCTTCAAGATTGTCACCCTTGCCGCTGCCCTCAACGAAGGAGTGGTTAGCCTAAACGAGACATTTCACGATCCGGGTTACATAACCGTAGCTGGCGCACGCCTGCGCTGCTGGAAACGGTCAGGGCACGGCCAGGAGACCATGCTTGAGGTAGTGGAGAATTCCTGCAACCCGGGATTTGTCACCATGGGCCAGCGTTTGGGCAAAGAAACCTTATTTGACTATATTCATAAATTTGGGTTCGGCAAAAAGACGGGCATTGATTTGCTCGGGGAGTCGACCGGACTGCTGTTTAAGTTGGATCGGGTTGGTCCGGTAGAACTTGGAACCACCTCATTCGGACAGGGGGTATCGGTTACCCCGATTCAGCAGATGGCAGCAGTTGCCGCAGCGATCAATGGCGGCAAGCTCTACAAACCGTATATTGCCAAAGAGTGGCGGAGCAGCATTACCCAGGATGTTGTCGGTCGTGTTGAACCTACACTGGTACGACAGGTGATCAAGCCGGAGACCTCAGAAAAAGTGCGGTATGCTCTGGAAAGCGTGGTGGCCAGGGGAACAGGACGGAACGCCTTTATCGACGGCTACCGGGTCGGCGGCAAAACGGGCACAGCGCAAAAGGTAAAAGATGGGAAATATTCACAAGGAGAATACATTGTCTCCTTCATCGGCTTTGCCCCTGCCGACGATCCCAAGATCCTCGTCTATGTCGCCATAGACAATCCGAAAGCAACCGCGTTTGGAGGGCTGATTGCCGCACCGATAGTACGCAACATACTGGAATCGTCCCTGCCGTATCTGGAAGTGCCGAAGCGGAGCAACCAGATTGAGCGGGAATACAAATACGGGGACAAAAAATATGTGGAAGTGCCCGATCTGACCGGGATGACCATGCGCGAGATTACAGCATCTTACTATACGATGCCGCTAGAGGTGGCGGGATACGGCACTCACGTGATCAAACAGTCTCCCGAGCCGGGCAGCAAAGTGGAAGAGGGATCAAAAATTCGCGTATACCTTGGTGACAAAATGGTTAATTAGCTATACAATGGTGTTTCGGAGAGAAGCGTTGCCGATCTGCTGCACGCTCTCTTCTGCCAGTTTTAAAAACAGGCGTGATTCGTCTATACTAGACTTGAGAAAGATGGGGTGCCATTGTCATGCTGCTCAAGGATTTGCTCGCTCCACTGCTAGTCGTCTCCCTGCATGGGAAGCAACAGTTGGAGATCACCGGACTGACTGCGGATTCACGACGCGTAAAGCCAGGTGACCTGTTCATCTGTCTGAGCGGATTCACTGTTGATGGACATACATACGCAGCCGAAGCGGTGGAGCGTGGTGCAGTCGCGGTCCTGGCAGAGCGGGAAGTGGCTGGGGTCGAGGCAGGAACAGTCGCCATCGTCCCCGACACACGCCGGGCAATGGCTATCCTCGCCGACCGTTTTTACGGTTCGCCTACGCATGAGTTGAAGTTGATTGGGGTGACCGGAACCAACGGGAAAACGACAACCACCCATTTGATCGACAAGATTTTGCGAGACCAGAAGAAGCATACCGGATTGATCGGAACCATACACATGCGAATTGGAGAAGAATACGAGGAGATAAAGAACACCACGCCTGACATCCTTGAACTGCAGCGCAGTTTTCGCAGGATGCGCGATGTGGATACCGAGTACGGGATCATGGAAGTCTCCTCGCATGCACTTGACATCGGTCGTGTGCACGGATGCAACTTTCACACCGCCGTATTTACCAACTTGACCCAGGATCATCTCGACTACCATCAGACGATGGAAAACTATCGGCTTGCAAAGTCGCTGCTTTTTGCGCAGTTGGGCAACAGTTATGACCCGCAGCGGATGAAAACAGCGGTATTGAATGTGGACGATCCTGCTTCCACTTTTTTGGCCCGGGTCACGGCGGCGCGGGTTCTTACCTACGGTATTGAGCAGCAGGCTGCGGTACGGGCCAAAGATATTCGCATCACCAGCCGGGGGACCTCGTTTACGGTTGACACGTATGCTGGTGCGGAGGAACTGAATCTCCGTCTGATCGGCAAGTTTAATGTGTACAATGCACTGGCCGCGATTGCTGCTACGCTTCCCGAAGGAGTACCTCTCAGCGCAATCAAAAAAAGCTTGGAAGACGTCCGAGGCGTGGACGGCCGCTTTGAACCCGTAGACGATGGGCAGCCTTTTACTGTCATTGTGGATTATTCCCATACGCCGGACAGCTTGGAAAATGCCCTGCAAACGGTTCGCGAGTTTGCCCGTGGCAGAGTTTTCTGCATCATCGGGTGCGGCGGTGACCGGGATAGGAGCAAACGCCCAATTATGGCCCGGATTGCAACAAAATATGCTGACATCAGCGTCTTAACTTCAGATAACCCTCGTTCCGAGGATCCCCATGCGATTCTCGCCGACATGGCGGCAGGGCTGACCGATATTGCTGAGAGCCGTTACGTTTTGGAAGCAGACCGGCGCGAAGCGATTCGCCACGCCGTCCGCGAGGCCCGGGAACATGATGTGATCCTGATCGCCGGCAAAGGCCACGAGACATATCAGACGATTAAAGGCGTCAATCATCCGTTCGATGATCGCATCGTTGCGCGGGAAGCAATTCGTGAGCGTACCTGTTAGTCTGGCAGCCCAGCCTAGGCTTGATAGAAAGGCAGGATTCACGGAGTACGACGTCGAGGAAAGGAGGGTGGGAGCATGCCGTTTGACAATGTACTATTTATTACGATCATCGCCTCATTTTTAATCGCCGTACTGATTGGTCCGTTATTCATTCCTGCTCTTCGCCGGCTTAAGTTCGGGCAGAGCATCCGCCAAGAAGGGCCTGAATCCCACCACAAAAAAGCCGGCACTCCGACAATGGGTGGTACCATCATTATCCTGGCATTGGTTTTTACGGTGCTCAAGTTCGCCAATACGACGGTGGAAGTGCTGTTTTTGCTGTTGGTGACGCTTGGTTACGGACTTATTGGTTTCTTGGATGATTTTATTAAAATCAGCAAAAAGCGTAATCTTGGCCTGACGGCGAGGCAAAAGTTTTTGGGCCAAGGAATCTTGGCAGTCCTTGCTTATTACCTGCTGTTGTACATGGGACACGACACAACGCTGCAGTTCCCCGGCACACCTTGGGACATTGAACTGGGCTGGTTTTATTTCCCGTTTTTGCTCTTTCTGCTGGTGGGAACGACTAATGCTGTCAATATTACGGACGGACTTGACGGACTGCTCGCCGGTACCGGGGCGATTGCCTTTGGTGCGTATGCGATCATTGCCTGGCTGTCGAGCATGCCCGATACTGCCATCTTCAGTGCGGCTGTGGTGGGAGCAGTGCTTGGTTTTCTCGTTTTCAACGCCCATCCAGCCCGCGTGTTCATGGGAGACACCGGCTCGCTAGCCTTGGGCGGTGCTTTGGCCGGAATTGCGATTATGACCAAGACGGAACTGCTGCTCGCGATTATTGGCGGTGTCTTTGTAGTGGAGACACTGTCAGTGATCATGCAGGTGATATCGTTCAAGACCAGAGGAAAGCGTATCTTTCGGATGAGTCCTCTGCATCATCACTTTGAGCTGACGGGATGGTCGGAGTGGCGGGTAGTCGTTACGTTCTGGTTGGTGGGCATGGTTTTTGCCGGTGTGGGGGTTTATCTGGAGGTGCTACGCTGATATGAATCGCTGGAAAGACGAACAAGTGATCGTGCTCGGTATGGCAAAAAGCGGTGTAGCGGTTGCAAAACTGCTGCACCGCTTTGGTGCTAACGTGATCGTCAATGATAAGAAGCCGCGCGAAGAAGCGAGCGGTGTGGAGGAACTGGAGGCGCTCGGCATCACCGTGCTCACTGGCGGCCACCCCGACGATCTGATCCATCCCGGTGTCAGTCTGGTCGTGAAGAACCCTGGCATCCCCTACGAGGCGCCGCCAGTGGCCAAAGCAGTTGCACTTGGCATACCGGTGATCACAGAAGTAGAACTTGCCTACCATTTGTCTAAAGCACCGATTGTTGGTATCACCGGCTCCAATGGCAAAACAACGACGACAACGCTAGTGGGTCAGATGCTGAAGGCGGCGGGAATCAGCGTACGGGTGGGAGGAAATATCGGCACGGTCCTGTGTGAGCTGGCCGAGACCGCTCACAGTGATCAATGGCTGGTTGCAGAGCTGAGCAGCTTTCAATTGATGGGAACGGAACACTTCCGCCCCCGTATTGGCACAATCCTTAATCTCTACCCCGCCCACCTGGATTATCACAAGACCCTGGAGAAATACTTTGCAGCCAAACAAAAGCTGTTTGCCAATCAGACAGCAGATGATTACGCTGTGCTTCCATATGACCAACCCGAAGTACGGGCGCTTGCCGAGAGGCTGCCGAGTCAGGTCTACTACTTCAGCCGCAGGTCAGCGGTGAGACCTGGTGTATTCATCCGGGAAGGAAAGATCGTCTGGGCTGACGAAGCAGGACGGGAAGAAGTGGTGATGGCCGTTGACGAGGTGGCGCTGCGTGGCGAACACAACCTGGAAAATGCGCTGGCAGCAGCGCTGATCAGTCGGTTGGCGGGAGCCGATCTTGCGGCGATCGCCAGCGTACTCTCCACTTTTACGGGGCTGGCCCACCGTCTGGAATTCGTGGCCGAGATTCATGGTGTCAAGTATTACAACGATTCCAAAGCGACTAATCCTGTTGCGGCGATACGCTCGATTGGCGCCTTCGAAGAACCAATCGTGCTCATTGCGGGAGGACTGGACCGGGGAATCGACTTTCGTGATCTGGTTCCTGTCATGAAGGAGCATGTAAAGGGTCTGGTCGCTTATGGACAGACTGCCGAGATTCTGCTCGCTCGCGCCCGGGAGGCGGGGATTGACAATTGTATTCGCGTCGATACTGTGGAGGAGGCCGTCTTTGCTGCAGCCAAACTGGCGCAGACAGGTGATGTGGTTCTGCTCAGCCCAGCCTGTGCCAGTTGGGACATGTTCCCATCCTATGAAGTACGGGGGAGCATGTTTAAGGATGGCGTGCATAGACTGAAAACAAGCCTAGTATAACGGGCCGTCCTCTACGGCGACATAAAGGGAACAACGGCTGGACTGTGTGACAGTCGCCAATCGTTCGATAGGAACCAAATGGGTAGGATGTCAGGAGGACGGCGGCAAGAAAGGATGGCTTGCATGAGTAAAGTACGCTCTGCTCCTGACTTTGTGATCATTTTCTCCACCCTCTTCCTATTGGGATTAGGAATTGTCATGGTCTACAGTGCCAGTGCGGTAGTCGCATTGAAACATGGCGATGCCTACTTCTTTACCAAGCGGCAGTTGATTTTTGCCATACTGGGGATAGCCTCGATGTATACGGTGATGAACATCGACTATTGGGTGTGGAAACGGTGGGCCAAGGCAGCATTCTACACAAGTATCGGCCTGCTGATTCTGGTCCTGGTGATCGGTGTTGAGGTGAACGGCTCCAAGAGTTGGCTCGGATTGGGCGCGTTTGGCATACAGCCTGGTGAGTTCGCCAAAATTGGCGTCGCCATTTATCTGGCGAAATGGCTGGCCGATCATCAAAAACAAATCGTCCTGTTTCAAAAAGGACTGCTTCCGGCATTGGCTATACCCGTTGTTTGCTTTGCGCTGATTATGCTGCAGCCTGATTTAGGGACAGGCACAGTGCTGATGGGGACGGCGATTCTGATGATCTTCGTGGCCGGAGCGCGCATCAGCCATTACATTGCCTTTGGCATTCTCGGCATCGCCAGTTTTGTTGGCCTCGTCCTGTCAGCGCCTTATCGGATCAAGCGGATCACCGCGTTTATCGATCCTTGGCAGGACCCACTCAACTCCGGCTATCAGATTATCCAGTCGTTGTACGCGATTGGACCGGGTGGCCTGCTCGGATTAGGGCTTGGACAGAGCAGACAAAAGCACTTATACTTACCTGAACCGTATAACGACTTCATCTTTTCGATCATTGCCGAGGAATTGGGCTTCATCGGAGGCACATTGGTTTTGCTCCTCTTCCTGCTGCTCTTGTGGCGTGGAATGCGGGTTGCCATCACTGCCCCAGATCTGTTTGGCAGTCTGCTTGCGGTTGGCATTATCGGCATGATCGCCATCCAAGTTGTGATTAATGTTGGAGTCGTCACCGGCATGTTTCCCGTAACGGGGATTACGCTGCCGTTTTTAAGTTACGGGGGATCGTCCCTGACCCTGATGCTGACAGCTGTAGGGATCCTCCTGAACATCTCTCGATTTGCCCGCTGACTACGGAAGTGCAGAGGGCAAGCGTTCGATAAAGAAAGCAAGGTGATCCATTTATGCGTGTCGTTTTGACTGGAGGAGGAACAGGAGGACATATCTATCCGGCGCTGGCGATTGCTGGTGAGCTGAAGCGTCTGGAGCCGGAGGCCTCTTTTCTGTACGTAGGAACAAACAAAGGACTGGAATCATCTCTCGTGCCTCGACAGGGAATTCCCTTCGAGGCCATTGACATTTCCGGATTCAAACGCAAGTTGACATTTGAAAATGCGCGCACGATCTGGAGGTTCTTGCGGGCGGTCTCCCGTTCCAAACAGATTTTGCGCGAGTACCGGCCCGATCTGGTTGTCGGGACCGGTGGTTACGTATGCGGTCCGGTTGTCTATGCCGCCAGCCGACTTGGCATTCCCACGTTGATTCACGAACAAAACGTCGTACCGGGTCTGACCAACCGATTTCTGGCTCGCTTTGCCAGCAAAATCGCCGTTTCATTTGAGGAATCGCTTGCTTACTTCCCGAAGCAGAAAACCGTGTTCACCGGCAATCCGCGAGCCACTGAGGTGATCCATGGAGATGCCGAAGCGGCAAGGCGATCGCTCTCGATCCCAACCGACAAAAAAATTATCCTGCTGGTCGGAGGAAGCCGCGGGGCGAGAGCGATAAACGAAGCCACCCTGGTCTTGTCCGAAGCAATGAGTGAGTTCACTGATTGCCACTTTGTCTACGTAACAGGTGAAGTACATTACGAAACGATCAAAGCCACGCTGCATGAACGATCAGGCAGCCCGGACAATCTGACGCTGCTGCCATACGTTCACAATATGCCCGATCTGTTGGCTGCCACCTATGTGAGCGTCAACCGTGCTGGAGCATCTACTTTGGCTGAGCTGACTGCGCTTGGGATCCCGTCCATTCTCATCCCGTCTCCTTATGTGACCAACAATCATCAGGAAAAAAATGCCCGCGGTTTGGAACGGGCAGGAGCTGCGGTCGTGCTGCTAGAAAAAGAACTAAGCGGGGCGACGCTGAAGCAGGCACTTGCGTCTATCCTCGGCGACCAAGACAAGTGGTCACAGATGCATGACCAGTCACGTAAGATAGGGAAACCGGATGCAGCCCGACAGATTGTCCACCTGCTCAGGGGGACACACTGACTAATGCCCGTTGGGCGTTTGTCACGCTGCCATCTTCCTTCGCATAGGATGAAGCAAACACGTGATCAGAGCAAGTTCCGACCTAGCATTCGTGTCAGGAGGTTAACCATGAGGCATATCGCAGAAAAGCTAACAGCAGCAGGTATCGGAAAAGTGTGGTTGGATGAACCTCTGGCCAATCATACGACTTGGCGAATCGGGGGACCTGCCGACCTGTTAATCCAGCCAAAAGATAAAGCATCGCTGCTTTACGCTGTCCAGTTGATTCATCGTCACAATATTCCTTGGAGTGTAATTGGGCGCGGTTCCAACCTTCTAGTGAGGGATGGAGGGATTCGAGGAGCTGTGTTCAAGGTGGCTGAGGGCTTAAGTCACTGTGAGTTTAAGGGCGAAGAGGTGTGTGTTGGTGCCGGGTACTCGATGATCCGTCTGACGGTGGAAGCGGGAAAACATGGATTAACAGGTTTGGAGTTCGCTGGGGGCATACCTGGCTCGGTTGGTGGTGCCGTCTACATGAATGCAGGGGCGCACGGATCGGATCTGTCACGTATTATTAAAGAAGCTGAAGTCCTCTTCGAAGATGGTGAGACAAAGGTGTTAACCAACGAGGAATTGAAGTTCCGTTACCGCACGTCGCTGCTGCAGGAAAAAAAGGGGATTGTGTTGGAAGCGGTGCTTCAATTGCGCAAGGGTGATCGCAAAGCAATCTCGGCAGCCTTGGCTTCCAACAAAGATCGACGCCGTCAGACGCAACCTCTGCAGCTGCCCTGTGCTGGCAGTGTGTTCCGTAATCCACCAGGTGACCACGCCGGGAGATTGATCGAGGCGGCCGGTTTGAAGGGATATACCTACGGGGGCGCACAAATCTCGGAGATACACGCCAACTTCATCGTCAATCGTGGAGGTGCCTTGGCTACCGACGTCCTCACCTTGATGGAGCATGTACGGACCGTAGTCAAAGAAACATTTGGAGTCGACTTGCATCCTGAAGTATTGGTGGTGGGCGAGGGGTAACACGGAGGTGAAAGTTTGGAGACTTTTACTATCGAAGGTGGAAGACCTTTGTCCGGAACTCTTCGAATACAAGGAGCTAAGAACGCTGCCCTGCCCATTCTGGCTGCTGCCGTGTTGGCAGAAGGGCAATTCCATATCTATGACGCACCTCACCTGAAGGACATCGAAGTGATGATTGAAATCTTGTCGGCGTTAGGTGCAAAGGCGGTTCATGCAGATGGGTGTGTAAGCCTGGATACCACCTCCATCTCGGTAACCCATGTGCCAGACGACTTGATGGGCCAAATGCGATCTTCCATTTTTTTGATGGGCCCCTTACTCGCACGTTTCGGTGAAGTAACCATTTCCCGTCCCGGTGGCTGTGCCATTGGCGAACGGCGGATCGATCTACACCTCAGCGGACTCTCCGCGCTGGGGGCAAAGATTGAAGAAGTGGAAGGATACATCACGTTCCGCGCCACACAACTGCGTGGCACCAACATCTTCCTCTCCTTTCCCAGTGTGGGCGCTACAGAAAACATCATGATGGCGGCCGTATATGCTAAAGGAACGACACGGATTTGCAATGCAGCGAGGGAGCCGGAAATCGTCGATCTGCAGAACTTTCTCAATGCAATGGGAGCGCGGATCCGTGGAGCCGGAACCGATACGATTGAGATCGACGGTGTGTCATCCCTGCGTGCCGTCAGTTACCGGGTGATTCCCGACCGGATCGTAACCGGTACTCATATGCTAGCCGCAGGGATCGCTCAGGGACATATCGAATTAACCAACACCATCCCCGAACATCTTACGGCACTGATTGAAGTGGTGCGAAGCTGCGGTGTTGAAATCAAGACCCACCATGATATAATGGAAATAAAAAGTACTGCGCGCCCCAACGCCATTGACAGAATCATCACGTCGCCCTTTCCGGGGTTTCCGACAGATTTGCAGGCGCAGATGATGGTTTTCCTGGCACAGGCCAGGGGAACAAGTGTGATTAAAGAGACCGTCTTTGAAGGAAGATTCAAACACGTCAATGAATTGGCCCGAATGGGAGCATCTATTTACGTCGATCTAGGCACAGCCTTTATCCGAGGTGTTGACAGACTAAGCGGTGCTGCCGTGGAAGCGACCGATCTGCGAGCTGGAGCAGCACTCGTACTTGCTGGATTGGGTGCGGAAGGTACAACTGTTGTGGAAGAGGTTTGCCATATCGACCGCGGCTACGAACGACTGGATTGGCAACTGCAGCAGTTGGGAGCTAACATCGTTCGCAAAACATGATAGTGCGTGTTCGATTCAGGGACTTCCTTGCCGTTTCGTACACCTCTATCGCTATAAAGAAGCACGAAGATAGAAAGCGGCATATGGATGTATGCCGCTTTTCAATCGTTACGCCCTGTTGGGCGCCCGTGAACAGAGGGGCTACGGAGGAATAGAGATGGACGCGTACGATCAACGTATACCACAGTTGAAACAGCCGAAGCCAAAAAGAAAAGGGAACCGCAAATTGATTACACTGCTTACGTTGTTCTTTCTTGCGCTGCTGGCTGTCCTCTTTTTTCGCTCTCCGTACAGCAAAGTGGAAGAGATTGTCGTATACGGGAACACTCTCTACACCAAGGAGCAAATCGTGGCGGCATCGGGTCTTAGCGTCGGTATGCAGTTTTTAAACGTGTGGGAAAGCCGCGTACATGAAAACATGCGCCGATTAAAAGGAGTGGAAAGCGTTTTAGTAACCAGGGACTTTCCTGGATTGATCAAGCTGGAGGTTCAGGAATACGATCGAGTTGCCTACTTCCTCTCATTAGAAGATGGAACAAAGGTTTTCCCTCTGCTGGAAAACGGGTATGTGCTTAATGACACCGCTATGAAGCAACTGGCTGTGGACAGGCCTTTGATTCGTTCGTGGAAGGACCCCGATCTGCTTCCAGCTTTGGCCAAAGCGCTGGCTCAACTATCACCGGCCGTCCTCGCACAGATTTCCGATATCTCTCTCACTCCGACACCTTACGACAATCAACGAATCACACTTTACATGAGAGATGGGAATGAAGTGCGCAGTGTAATTCACCAAGTGGGAAGGAAACTGGCATGGTATCCGTCCATTGTCAACGAGATTCCGAAGGGAGAGAAAGGAATCATTTACCTGTTGGAAAGTGCATGGTTTAGCAAGTACAGTAATTCTGAAACGGAGGACGTAGCACCATCCGAAGAAAAAAAGGAGTCAGCAGAGGATGAAAGTGCGTAAAGACTATATTTACCTCTCTATCGTGACACTGACCACCGGCTTTTTAATCTCCCATTCGATTGAGCTGACAAAACTGCGTGCCCTTGAACGGGAGGGAGATCGGCAGTGGCAGCAAGAAACCAAGTTAAACGAACAGATTGTGAAAGAAAAAGAGCAAAACCGCATTTTGGAAGTACAGTTGCTTGCCTTGCAACGGCAGGTAGCCAAGGTAGAGGAAGAAGTGGCCGAGCATCAATCGGAAGCGGCAGCGGTACTGGCAGAATTGGAGGCGGCACGGATGATGGCAGGTGTCATTCCTGTTGAAGGTCCCGGAGTAGTGGTCACCTTGCAGGACAATCCGAATGCCTCGCAGACGGGGGATGTGATGAAGAACATTGTCCACGAGCAGGATGTAACGCTCGTTGTCAATGAGCTGCGAGCCGCCGGAGCGGAAGCGATCAGCATCAATGGTCAGAGATTGGTGAGCAATTCCGCCATTCGCTGTGTCGGTCCGACGATTATTGTCAACGGAGTGAAGTCCGCCACTCCGTTTGTGATTACGGCGATCGGAGACTCTGCAACCCTGAGTCAGGGATTGCAACTGCCTGGCGGCGTCGTGGACAGGTTGAAAGACTTTGTCCAGATATCCGTCGAACAGAAAGATCTGCTGCAAGTACCCGCTTTTGTCGGAGACATCTCATTTGATCAAATTTCTTCCTAATCCGGTACTCGTCCAATAGACCTACCTCCCCCACTTTCTTTAGTCAAAAAGAAGGATGCGTTTATATGACAGGAAACGACCGTAAAATCATGTTTATTCTGGCTGCTATTAGTGCTATCATTGGTGTTATGCTGGCAACCCAACTGCGCAGCAACCTCAGTCCGCAAACCACGGAGTCTCGCAGCATTACGGAACTGCGCAGCACGCTGCAAAAAGAGCTGGAAAAGCATAAAAGTTTGCTAGCTGACATTTCCAAGTACGAGCTGTTGTTTTACCAGTACGAGACCGCTCTGGATGAAGGGGAGAGCGTTGAGGTAATGAAGGAAGAGCTGGCGAGGGCCCGAAAGCTCGCCGGGATGGTTAGTCTGACCGGTCCGGGAATTACCGTACGGATTGTTGATGGGGTACATCCCCAAACGATGCTGCTGCCGGAGCATGGCACTGATACTGGTACAGGAGAGACGGACCTGGACGGTGACTCGAAACAGGAGTTAGATGAAGTGGCGGAGGACTCTCCGTTTTCCGTCTCCCAGGACCAGACACCATCTGCACCGAATAATGGTTCAGACTTTACAGATAATGGAGGGATTGCGGCAACTGAGATCAGGGGCGATGATGAAGCGTCAGGAGATGCCGAAAATCCCGTAGGAAATCCGCCGCCGCTCTTGATGGGTGAAGATTTGCACTTGTTGGTAAACGAACTGCTGGTGAATGGGGCGAAAGCTGTTTCCATCAATGGACATCGGCTCATTGCTACCAGCGCGATCCGAAATGTCGGGAACAGCATACAGGTTAACACGAAGTTCATCCAACCTCCCTATGTGATCAAGGCTTTGGGTGATCCTGAGACCCTGATTTCAGGATTGAAATTGGCCAATATCGAGGGATATTTTCAATTGGTGAACAAGACAGTGCTGACGGAAAAACATGAGCAGCTCTATATTCCTGCGTATCAGGATGAGCAAAGTGTACGATATATGAGACCTGTGAAAGCAAAAGGAGATTCGTAGCATATGTGGCTTCCACTCATTGGGCTGATAGCCGGCATTGTTCTCGGGTTTGTGTTGGACCTGCGAGTTCCACAGGAATACAGCAGTTACGTTTCCATTGCACTTCTGGCCGGATTAGATACGATTTTTGGCGGCATTCGCGCCTATTTGGAACGGATGTTTAACGTCCGTATCTTCATGTCAGGTTTTTTCTTTAACACGTTGTTCGCCGCAGGATTAGCCTTTTTAGGGGCGTTTCTCGGCATCGACCTGTACATGGCCGCGATTGTAGCATTTGGTGTCAGGCTGTTTAACAACCTTGCCGTGATTCGCCGGATCATCTTGTCCAAATGGCTTAGCCAGCGGCAGTAAGGTTTTAGTCGAATCGTACTTTTTTTAAAAAAATCATAACAGAAAAAAGGGAATGGTTGACCTGTGTGGAATAGAGTATGCAGGTGTGTTTGTGATCAACAACAAGTCGTAGCAGAGGAGGTGTCAACGGTTTGGTAAACAACCATAATGAGCTGATCGTCAGCTTAGATATCGGAACGTCCAAGGTGCGCATCATGATTGGCGAAATAGACGGCGGGACGATGAACATTATCGGCGTGGGACAAGCTCATTCCGAAGGGATAAAAAAAGGGGCTATCGTCGATATCGACCAAACCGTGCATGCCATCCGTGAAGCTGTTGACCATGCCGAGCGCATGGTGGACGTCTCAGTAAATGAGGTGTTTGTCGGCGTTACCGGCAATCACATAGAGTTATTCGATACACAAGGCGTTGTCGCCGTCTCCAGTGATGACCGGGAAATCAAAGAAGAGGATATCGAACGGGTGATTCAGGCGGCCAAAGTGGTGGCCATCCCTCCTGACCGGGAAATCATCGAAGTTGTTCCCAAAGAATTTATTGTCGATGGTTTGGCTGGCATCAAGGATCCCCGGGGCATGATCGGTGTCAGGCTGGAGATGGAAGGGATGATCGTCACTGGCTCCAAGACCGTGATTCACAACATTGTGCGGTGTGTGGAGCGGGCCAACCTGCGTATTGGCGGCATTTTTCTGCAGCCGCTTGCCGCAAGTCGTGGGGCTCTGACCAAGGATGATAAAAACATGGGAGTGGCCCTCGTCGACATCGGTGCTGGCTCCACTACCGTAGCGATATTTGAGCAGGGGCATATGGTTGCCACCTCGGTAATCGGGATCGGTGGAGATCATATCACCAACGACATCGCCCTAGGATTGCGGACTCACACGGAAGCCGCAGAAAAGGTAAAGGTAAAGCACGGCTGTGCATTGGTCGATGAAGCTTCGGAAGAAGAGAAGTTTAAAGTGAGTCGGATTGGCAGCGAGGTGGAGAAACAGTTTACCCAGGTTGACTTGGCGACGATTATTGAACCGAGAGCTGCGGAGATTTTTCAACTGATCGAAGAAGAACTACATAGGCTCGGGTTTGATGAGATTGCCGGCGGGTACGTCCTCACTGGTGGTACGGTATCGATGCCAGGCATGGTGGAGTTGGCCAAGGAAGAGCTAAGCGCTCCGGTGCGGATCGCCATACCGGACTACATCGGCGTACGTGACCCAGCTTACATGACTGGTGTCGGATTGATCCAGTATGCGGCGGCCCGTACAGCCAACCGAAGCGAGCGCGCAGCTGCAACCGTAAAGGCAGGCTATAAATCGACAGCATCTAACCGACAAAAAGAGTCCGGTACACTGCTGGAACGAGTCAAAAACTGGTTTAGCGAGTTTATCTAAGCTAAGTGATCGCGTTAGATAGGGATACCTGGGGAGCTCTCGTATGCTCGAGTGAGGAGGAACATGCAGGATGTTGGAGTTTGACTTGGATCTTGAACAATTTGCGCAGATTAAAGTAATCGGCTGCGGCGGCGGCGGCAGCAACGCTGTTAACCGCATGATCGCCGGCGGCGTACAAGGTGTCGAATTCATTACGGTCAATACGGATGCACAGGCGCTGCAACTGTCCAGTGCCGATATAAAACTGCAGATCGGTGAAAAGTTGACTCGTGGACTGGGCGCTGGCGCCAATCCTGAAGTCGGCAAAAAGGCAGCGGAAGAAAGTCGCGAGATGATCGAAAACGCATTACGCGGTGCCGACATGGTGTTTGTTACGGCGGGTATGGGTGGCGGCACCGGTACCGGTGCTGCGCCGGTGATCGCTGAGATCGCCAAGGAACTAGGTGCTTTGACGGTTGGAGTGGTCACCCGTCCTTTCTCTTTTGAGGGTCGCAAGCGGTCGCTGCAGGCAGAGGCGGGCATTGCCAATCTAAAGGATAAAGTGGACACACTGATTGTGATCCCCAACGACAGGCTGTTGGAAATCGTCGAGAAAAATACACCAATGCTGGAAGCGTTCCGCCAGGCTGACAATGTCCTCCGACAAGGTGTACAAGGGATCTCCGATCTGATTGCCACACCAGGGCTGATCAACCTCGATTTTGCCGATGTGAAGACGATCATGACCGAACGCGGATCGGCACTGATGGGGATCGGTGTTGCCAGCGGCGAGAGTCGCGCCGCCGAGGCAGCCCGCAAGGCAATCTCCAGCCCGCTGTTGGAGAGTTCGATTGACGGGGCGCGCGGTGTGTTGATGAACATTACCGGCGGCACCAACCTCAGTTTGTACGAAGTAAACGAAGCAGCTGACATCGTGGCTTCTGCAGCCGATCTCGATGTAAACATGATCTTCGGAGCCGTGATTAACGAGGACCTCAAGGATGAGATCGTAGTCACCGTGATCGCTACCGGCTTTGAAGAACATCAGAAGCAAAAAGCGGATGCAGGACGTGCGGCACAGCAGAACACCCGTCCGGGGCAGTCCGGAATGGCGGCCCAAACGCCGCGCTCACGGGATGAGGAAGATGTAAAATCAATGCTCTCTATGAGCAATCTGGATAATCTGGATATCCCGGCATTTCTGCGGAATCGCCGGCGGAAAAAATAAGCTGAGATTTCCTCAATAAGGATGGGGAAACAAACTAAGTCGAACAAAAGTCCTTATTTGGAGACCAAGCTCCAGGTAGGGATTTTTTTCTTACATGGAAGCAGATGAGAAAATAATAACGGATCGACTGGTTGGCGCACATGGACCAAGCTCTTTATGGGGGAGGAGGATCTATGATAATACGAATGGACCACTTTGTTTTAACTGTAAAAGACCTGGATGTCACATGCCAGTTCTACACGACCGTTCTCGGTATGGAGATCGTTACATTTGGCGGCGGAAGGAGGGCACTGCAATTTGGTGAACAAAAAATCAACCTGCACGAAGCAGGCAAAGAGTTTGAACCAAAAGCTCTACGTCCGACACCAGGATCGGCTGACATCTGCTTCGTGACGGATACTCCAATCAGTCAAGTAATATCCCACCTGCAGGCTTGCGGAGTGGAAATCGAAATGGGACCAGTCAAACGAACGGGCGCCGTCGGTCCGATTCTCTCTGTCTACCTACGGGATCCAGACCAAAATCTGCTTGAGATCTCCAACTACGTCTGAAGAATATCCTACACCAATGTTCTTTCTCCACTGTTAAAAGGCCACCTTCTAAACTAGCATCCACCGACCGACACGGTCAGTTTTGCGTGTAGACAAAACCTCGGTACAGGCGGAGAGTAGCTCTTTTGCGGAAGGAGCGACTCTTGCCAACCAGCTCAGCGGAGCCAGTCCGAAGCGGGGGCTTTCGGGCGCAACCCTGAGGTACTTCGTAGCGATGACCACTTTTTGCGACCGCCCGCTTCGGACTGGCGCAGCGGACAGTCCCACTTCCTCGCTGGTTGGCAACGAAGCGACTGGAGGAAAAGAGCTACTCTCCCCCGCCCCGCCCCTTTGTCTACAGGCTGCACTGACCGACACGGTCAGTTTTTTTTATCTAACGAACCAGCAATTGTTGAGTTCTGCTTTGCACCGGGTTTGTCCGATGAAACAGTCTGCATCGGGAATAGCAGTCGGCAAAAAGGCCAAAAACAAGCTCCTCTTTCGACATGTTCGGTTCTACAAAAAAAGTGAAAAAAGCTGTCAAGAAGCGACAGACTTTACATACACATTAAGATATACTGTTTTTGCCAGGCGGGGGGTGAAGACAGTATGGTGGTTTACCTTGATATCATCATACTCCTCAACTTTGCAATTGATACCTTGTTGCTGTGGTTTACAGCTTACTTTCGCAAGGCAAGAATCGTCTGGTGGAGGCTGCTGGCAGCAGCAGCATTTGGGTCTACGTATATCGCTTTCTTTTTTCTGCCGTCATTTGCCGGTATGTATCAGTGGATGGTCAAGCTGCTCTTTTCTGTCCTGATGCTGTTGATCGCCTTTGGGTTTCCTCGGCTGCTTGCATTTGCCCACCATCTCTGTGTGTTTTACTTTGTGGCATTTGTATTTGGCGGTGGCGTATTTGGCTTGAACTACTTGTTGGCTTCACAAAGTGAAGTGATGAATGGGATTCTCGTGACCCACAATGATGGATTTGGGGTAGGTTCCAAGCCGACGCTTCTGGTGCTGGCAGCCGGCTTTGCTCTGGTCTACATACTCAGCCGCAATAGCTATCGAGCGATTCAAGGTCCCCGACAGATCGAATCGTTTCTGGTAGAAGTATGCGTGAAGGTAAACGGTGAGAGTGTGATCTGCCGTGGTTTAGTCGATACCGGCAACCAACTGCAGGAGCCGATTACCCGTATACCGGTGATGATTATGGAGAGCAAGTTGTTGGCTCATCTATTGCCTGCGGGGCTATCCGACCGCTTGGCTCAGTTGAATGGTATGCTGGACGGATTAGACGATCTGTTTGATTCCATGCGGGATGAGTGGCAAGCCCGTTTGCGGGTGATTCCCTACCGCAGTGTCTCACGAGGAATGGATTTTCTCTTAGCGGTGAAACCGGATGTCGTGGTTATCGTCCAGCAGGGAGAGCGGTTTGAGTGCCGACGTGTTCTGCTGGGTTTAAATCCACACCCATTGTCAGCGGACCAGACCTATCAGGCGATTGTCCATCCCGCCTTGGTGCAGCAGGATCCGGAAGGGACTGCCAAATCTATCAAACAGGAGGGTTAGCAATTGTTCGTTAAATTCCGTCTCCAACTGCAGCTGCTATGGTATCGTATCTTGATCGCTATCGGGGCACGTGCCGAGGAAATCTACTACATTGGGGGCAGCGAGGCACTGCCGCCACCCCTTACAAGAGAAGAAGAAGAGCTCCTGCTCGCCCGCCTTCCGTCCGGAGATGCTGCCGTTCGCAGTATGCTGATTGAACGCAATCTGCGTCTGGTGGTCTATATTGCCAGGAAGTTTGAGAATACCGGGATCAACATCGAAGATTTGGTCAGCATCGGAACAATCGGCTTGATTAAAGCAGTCAATACGTTTGATCCGCAAAAAAACATCAAGCTGGCTACGTATGCTTCCCGCTGTATCGAAAACGAGATCCTGATGTACCTGAGGAGAAATAACAAAATCCGTTCTGAAGTTTCGTTTGACGAGCCTTTGAATATCGATTGGGATGGCAACGAGCTGCTGCTCTCTGATGTACTAGGTACCGAGAACGATACGATTTACCGCAACATCGAAGATCAGGTGGATCGCAAGCTGCTGAAAAAAGCGCTGGATAAGCTGTCTGATCGTGAGCGGACGATCATGGAGCTGCGGTTCGGATTACGAGGTGAAGAAGAGAAAACGCAAAAGGATGTGGCCGACCTGTTGGGAATCTCTCAATCGTATATTTCCCGATTGGAAAAGCGAATTATCAAACGGTTGCGCAAAGAATTCAACAAAATGGTCTGACGCATATTTTCCCCATCCGAGGAGATACTGTTCCTAAACCGTACCAGAAAGTGGATGCCGTTACCGGCTCCCTTCCTGCGTTTTAAGGAGACGGAAGCTTTTCATACTCCAGAGGAGGGGAAGGACATGACGCGCAACAAGGTGGAGATCTGTGGAGTAGATACGTCGAAGCTTCCTGTATTGACCAACAAGGAGATGAGGGAACTCTTCGAACGACTGCAAGGAGGCGAGCATTCGGCACGAGAGAAACTGGTCAACGGAAACCTGCGGCTGGTCTTGAGTGTGATCCAGCGGTTCAACAACCGGGGCGAATATGTTGATGATCTGTTCCAAGTTGGGTGTATCGGTTTAATGAAGGCGATCGACAACTTTGACCTCAGCCAGAACGTCAAATTCTCAACGTATGCCGTTCCGATGATTATCGGAGAAATCCGGCGTTATCTGCGTGACAACAACCCGATCAGGGTCTCCCGCTCCCTGCGTGACATCGCGTACAAAGCGCTGCAGGTACGGGACAACCTGACCAATCGGCATTCGCGCGAACCAACTATTACCGAGATATCCGACGAGTTAAACGTCCCAAAAGAGGATGTTGTGTTTGCCCTCGATGCAATCCAGGATCCGGTCTCGTTATTCGAGCCGATTTATCAGGACGGCGGGGATCCGATCTATGTGATGGATCAGATCAGTGACGAGAAAAACAGAGATGCCCTGTGGGTAGAGGAGATCGCCCTGCGTGAAGGAATGCACCGCCTTGGCGAGCGTGAAAAAATGATCTTGTCGATGCGTTTTTACGAGGGCAAGACACAGATGGAGGTAGCCGAGGAGATCGGGATCTCGCAGGCGCAGGTGTCGCGTCTGGAAAAAGCGGCAATCGCCCACATGCAGAAACACGTGCAATCATGACCATAAGCTTCCCGATGGGGAAGCTTTTTGTATGGTCGAATGGACATAAACCCGGTTATCCACATATACATAAGAGTAGGGGAGGCCAAAAAAAGTGGGTGAGCAGGTGTGGTGAAAATCTCGGACTTCCAGACGAAGGAAGTAGTCAATATTCTGGATGGACGCAGACTGGGACAAATCAGTGATCTGGAGATTGACCTGAGGCTAGGGCGGGTAGACGCCATTATCGTTCCTGGGTCGGGGCGGTTTCTCGGATTATTCGGCTCAGGCAACGATCATGTAATTCCCTGGCGAAACATTGTGAAGATTGGTAAAGACGTAGTACTGGTCCGGTTGGAGGAACCGGTGCGGATAGAAGGAAAACAGACGAACGAAGAGGATTATACCTCTTGATGGCTCCTTTGCGGGCGATACAGATAAGATGCGCATGGCGTGTCTTTTTTTCTTGCAGTTGCCCCGCAAGGGAAAAACCCGGTAAGATGGGTGTAGCGGAAAGCAGAGAGGGAGAGAAGCTGATGGAACCGTTTCAAATCGTTGCACAGACAGATACGCTCCGACTCAACGGATGGGAACAGCGCTGCCCTGGTCTTGTCGCCGGATTTACCCTGCGCAGCGGCGGGCTTAGCGAAGTGCCGTACGACTCTCTTAATCTGGGGCTGCATGTAGGGGACAACCCTGACCATGTCAGAAAAAACCGGCAAGTCGTCTGCCGACAGGTCGGGTTTGATTTTGAGGCCTGGACATGCGGCGAACAGGTACACGGCACGGCTGTAGAACAGGTGACCGATGCGCAGCGGGGGTCAGGTCGCGAGCGGGCAGATAGAGCGATCCCGGCTGTAGATGGTCTCTATACAGATAAAGCGGAGATTTTGCTGACATCGTATTATGCTGATTGTATCCCGCTGTACGTCCTGGACCCGCAGAAGCGAGTAATCGGCCTCGCGCATGCCGGCTGGAAAGGGACGGTAGGACGGATCGCTGCGGTTATGTTGAGAGCGCTGGAGGAGAGTTACGGCTGCAAGCCGGATGAACTGTTAGTGGCTATTGGCCCCTCGATCAGGGGGTGCTGCTATGAAGTGGACGAAAAAGTGATGGAGCACGTGCGAGGTTCCACGGCCAACTGGAAACAAAGCGTGCAGCCGGGCGGCGATGGTCGCTATATGCTGGATCTGGCAGAGCTTAATCAGCAAATTCTGATCGAATCAGGTGTACCTTCCAGCCATATCAGTCGGTCCAACTATTGTACAGCCTGCAACGGTAAACTCTTTTTCTCCCACCGCCGGGATAAGGGACGTACGGGACGGATGGCATCATTTATTGGCTGGAAAGCGAAAGGAGTAGAGTGACAGTGGTGAAATCAAGCATATCACAGGAACAAATCCGCCAACAGTTGGAGAAAGTGGAGCAACGGATCCAAGCGGCTTGTCAGCATAGTGGGCGCCAGCGCGACGACGTACGCATCATCGCCGTCACAAAATACGTAGATACGGAAACAGTTGGCCAGATTCTGTCGTGCGGCCTTACCCATATCGGCGAGAACCGTGTGCAAGATGCGCTGCCCAAGTATGAGGCTTATCAAGGACAGGCTACCTGGCACTTCATCGGCCATCTCCAGACCAATAAAGTAAAAGAGGTGGTCGGTCGCTTTCACTATATACATTCCCTCGATCGTCTGTCGCTGGCACAGGAGATCGAGAAGCGGGCGGCTGCTCTGGGGATCGTCGTGCCCTGCCTTTTGCAAGTCAATATCTCCGGTGAAGAGACAAAATTTGGGCTAAATCCCGATGATGTCTTGGCTTTTGTCCATGAAACAAGTAATATGAAACATATAAGGATAGCCGGATTGATGACGATGGCACCAGTTGTCGAAGATCCGGAGCAGGCACGTCCAGTGTTTCGCGAGCTACGAGCATGGCAGAAACGACTGCAGGAACTCTCCCTGCCCAACGTTACTGCCGAAGAGCTGTCGATGGGAATGTCGGGCGACTTTGATGTGGCGATTGAAGAGGGAGCCACCTTCGTGCGCTTGGGATCCGTTTTAGTGAAACCAGAGATGACGTAGAGCCGGACTGGATGATACCCGCTGGCAACCAAGGAGGGTGATAAACAATGGGTGTAATGAATAAACTAGCTGGTTTTTTCGGCTTCGACAACGAAGAAATCATTGAGGAAATGGTCGAGGAGACACACGACGACGAAGAGGAGAATCATTCCAGACGGCGCAACGCAACTAGGGCCAACAATGTCGTCAGTCTGCACACTGCACGTGAGCAGACCGGTATTCGACTGATGCTGTTTGAACCTCGTGGTTACAACGATGCTCAGGATATCGCCGACAACCTGTGTCACCGCCGTCCGGTTGTGATCAACCTGCAGCGTGTCGAAAAAGATCAGGCGAAGCGGATTGTCGACTTTTTGAGCGGCACCGTGTATGCATTAAACGGCGACATTCAAAAGGTGGGAGAACATATTTTTGTTTGCACGCCCGAGCATGTTGACATTCAGGGAACTATATCCAGCGTGGTGGAAGAATAGCCGCCTGCGTTTTGTTGAGGTGAATCATGTATTATTACTTGACGTTGATCATCGGATACGTATTTAAAGTTTATCAGTTTATGATCATTGCCTATGTACTGATGTCATGGGTACCGCAAATGCGTGAAACCTCGATCGGCCAATTGCTGGAGCGGTTGGTGGAACCGTACCTGGCACCATTTCGGCGGTTTATCCCGCCGCTCGGCTTTATTGACATTTCGCCGATCGTCGCGTTGTTTGCGCTCTACTTTGCTCAACTGGGACTGATGTCCTTACTTCGAATGATCTTTACATGATTGAGGCGATTTAGGCGAGATGAGTTTATTCGATCACTTTCGTAAAGAAGAGCATCCTTTTGTTGAGCGGGCGCTGGAAATGCTGCTGCTAGTAGAGCAGCGGCAAACCATGCGCCTGACTGATTTTCTGGACCCTCGCCAGTTTTCCATCTTTCAAAGCCTAACTTCCCAAGTGGCAGATGTCCGGGTCGACGGTCGGGGCGGGTATGACGGTGCAGAACGCGTACGTGCTCTGTTGTATCCTGGCTACATCGTACCTGAGCAGGATGACTTCAAGCTTGTCCTCGTGCAGATCAAAGGAGACCAGCGCTTCGTCCAGCTCTCTCACCGCGACGTCCTCGGTGCGCTGCTGCATATCGGATTGAAGCGGGAAAAGTTTGGCGACATCTTGATGGACGGACAGGGTTGTCAGGTCATTGTGGCTCAAGAAGTCTTTGAGTATGTTCGGATGCAGGTAACGCAGATCCACCGCATACCGGTAGAGCTGGTCAGCGTGGGCTGGGATCAGCTGCGCATACCCGCAGAGCAGCGGGCGGAAAAAAACTTTACCGTTTCATCACCACGTCTTGATGCAGTCGTGGGGGAAGTGTACCGTCTTTCACGTTCCAAAGCACTGCTGCCAATCCGAGCCGGCAGGGCGAAGGTAAACTGGAAAGTGGTTGACGATCCTGCCTACATGCTGGCACCAGGAGATGTCGTATCGCTGACTGGTTTTGGGCGGTTTGAAGTGTATGAAATGGCGCCGACCGCGCGAAGCGGACGAATAAGAATCATAGTTGGCGAATACATGTAGAACAGACGATTTTTTTTGCGGAAAATGGCAGGAAAAGCGGTCAACCTGTCGAATTTTCAAAAAAACGACTTGGAATAAGGTGGGGTGTTCTCGTGCCGTTAACGCCGTTAGACATACACAACAAGGAATTCAGTACGGGATTTAGAGGGTACAATGTCGATGAAGTAAACGAGTTTCTCGATCAGATCATCAAGGATATGGAGCTTCTGATCAAGGAAAAGAAAGACCTCGAAGAGCGGGTAGCCATGCTCAATGAACGGGTCGACCATTATAAAAACATGGAAGAAAACCTGAGTAAGTCGATTCTTGTGGCGCAGGAGACGGCCGAAGAAGTGAAGTCAAATGCGCGCAAGGAAGCCCAGCTAATCCTGAAAGAAGCAGAGAAGAACGCTGACCGGATTGTGAACGAGGCGCTGGCCAAGTCACGCAAGGTGGCCATTGAGATCGAGGAATTGAAGAAAAGGGCTTCTGTTTACCGCATGCGTTTCCGTACCCTGCTGGAAGCGCAGATGGAAATGTTGGAAAACGGCGGTTGGGATGACTTGGAACCTGCCGACTCCGAGTTGGAAACGGTTTAGTAAGGTATTGAGATGGGGACGAGAATGGTTAAGCCGTTCTTGCGTTTGTTGACGAACGGGTCCGGATGGCTTTATAATAAATAGCAATCTTTTTATTTCCCAACTGTACATGACGACGATGAGCGGGACGAGTACGTGAACAGGTGAACTGCCTAGCGAGCCGGGGAGGGTGGAAGCCCGGTGAGTGCCGTCACGGAAAATCACCCGTGAGTCCAATAGCTGAACACAGTTTGGCGACCCAACTGTCAGTAAGTGAGCGTTTCATTCACGTTACGAATGACAAAGGCGGATAAATGGCAGGTGTATGTCCCGGCCACGGGATGTGCCGTGCGTTTTTCCAATAGGGTGGTACCGCGGGAGCTCCTCTCGTCCCTACAGGGATGAGTGGAGCTTTTTTGTGATTTAGATCATAGTCGAGGTGAATCAAACATGACGATGGATTACAGCAAGACGCTGAACCTGCCAAAAACGGAGTTTCCGATGCGCGGCAATCTGCCGCAGCGTGAACCGGAAATCCAGAAGTGGTGGGATGAGGTAGGGATTTATCAGCGGGTACAGGAGCGGACAGAGGGACGCCCTTCTTTTATCCTGCATGACGGTCCGCCGTACGCCAACGGCGATATCCACATCGGGCACGCACTGAACAAGATTCTCAAGGATATGATCGTTCGCTACAAATCGATGGCCGGCTTTCACGCCCCGTATGTACCGGGATGGGACACGCACGGTCTGCCAATCGAGCAAGCGATCATTAATGCGCAGCAGCTTGATCGTCGGTCGATCGAAGTGAACGATTTCCGGGCTCGCTGTGAGGAGTACGCCTGGAGTTTCATCGACAAGCAGCGAGCGCAATTCAAGCGACTTGGGGTACGTGGCGACTGGGAAAACCCCTACGTCACACTGAAGCCGGAGTACGAAGCGCGTCAGATCCAGGTGTTTGGAGAAATGGCCAAAAAGGGGTACATCTACAAAGGACTGCGCAGTGTGTACTGGTCGCCTTCCTCGGAAACCGCTCTGGCTGACGCCGAAATCGAATACAAGGATAAACGCTCCCCGTCCATCTACGTCTCCTTTCAGGTGCAGGACGGGAAAGGGAAGTTGGATACCGATACCGGTGTGGTTATCTGGACGACCACTCCCTGGACGATTCCGGCCAACCTGGCGATCTGTCTGCATCCGGAACTGGAGTATAGCGTAGTACGAGCCGATGGTGCCAAGTACCTGCTGGCTTCCGGGTTGTTGGAGACGGCTGTCAAAGAGATCGGTTGGGAAAACACGGAAGTTCTTGCCACTTTCCAGGGAGCAGAGTTGGAAGGCGTGGTCACCAAGCATCCTTTTTATGACCGGGAATCGCCGATCCTGCTGGGAGAGCACGTCACACTGGACGCCGGTACCGGTTGTGTCCACACGGCACCGGGACACGGGGAGGACGACTTCCAGATCGGCATGAAGTACGGCATCGGTGTTCTCTGTCCGGTGGACGGAGAAGGGAAGATGACCAGTGAAGCCCCTGGATTTGAAGGATTGTTTTACGACGACGCCAACAAAGTGGTTACCGAGAGACTGCAGGAGACGGGTGCGTTGCTTAAGCTGACTTTTATCACTCACTCGTATCCGCACGACTGGCGTACCAAAAAGCCGGTTATCTATCGTGCGACGGAACAGTGGTTCGCTTCGATTGACGGCTTCCGGGATAAGCTGCTGGAGGCGATTAAAGAGGTGAAATGGATTCCCCACTGGGGAGAAGTGAGACTCTCCAACATGGTGGCAGATCGTGGCGACTGGTGCATATCCCGTCAGCGCGTATGGGGTGTGCCAATCCCGATCTTTTACTGTAAATCCTGCGGGGAAGCGATCATCAACGACACCACGATTCAACATATCGCTGAGCTCGTTCGCCAGGAGGGCTCCAAAGTATGGTTCTCCCGCGAAGCGGATGAACTGATGCCGGCAGGTCTCTCCTGTCCAAAGTGCAGCCACACCGAATTCCGCAAAGAGACGGATACGATGGACGTCTGGTTTGACTCCGGCTCCAGTCATGCAGCTGTGCTGCGGGAGCGGGATGACCTGAGCTGGCCGGCCGACATGTATCTGGAAGGATCCGATCAATACCGTGGCTGGTTTAACTCCTCGCTCACCACTTCTGTCGCAGTGAATGGCAAAGCACCGTATAAAGCGGTATTGAGCCACGGCTTTACGCTGGACGGAGAAGGGCGGAAGATGTCCAAGTCACTGGGCAATGTGATCGAGCCGCAGAAGGTGATGGATAAGCTGGGTGCCGACATCCTCCGCCTCTGGGTAGCTTCGGTCGACTACCAGGCAGACCAACGGATTTCTGATGCGATCCTCAATCAGATCGCCGAAGTATACCGCAAGATCCGCAATACGTTCCGTTTTCTGCTGGGCAATCTGGACAACTTTGACCCTGCTCGCGATCAGGTGCCTTACGAACAGTTGGGCGAGTTGGACCGCTACATCTTGTTTAAAGAGGCGCAGGTCGTATCACGGGTACGGAAGGCTTACGATGACTATCAGTTCCACACCGTCTTCCATACCGTGCATAATTTCTGCACCATTGATCTGTCCGCTTTTTATCTCGATATTTGCAAAGACCGTCTGTATGTGGAAGCGGCGGACAGTGCAAAACGTCGCGCCGCACAGACCGTGATGTACGCCTGCCTGTTGGATCTGGTTCGTCTGGTAGCGCCAATCATTCCGCATACGGCTGACGAGGTCTGGCGGTTTGTCCCCGGTGTAGTGGAACAAAGTGTGCAGCTGACCGATATGCCGGAAGCCAATGAGCAGTACGTCGCCTTTGACTCTGAGGCAAAGGCGAAGTGGGAAGCATTTCTCGAAGTGCGTGACGAAGTGCTGAAGGCGATGGAAGAAGCGCGCCGGAACAAGGTATTTGGCAATTCGGTTGATGCCAAGCTCTCCTTGTACCCAGGTGAGCAAGCTTACCAGGCATTGATGAAGATGGATGATCTGGCCGACCTGTTCATCGTCGCCAACGTCGATCTGCACGCACCGGAGGAAACCAAGCCGGCAGAAGCGGTTGAGCTGGAGGGCATCGCCGTTGTGGTCACTCCTGCCGACGGCCAAAAATGTGAACGATGCCGCGTGGTCAGGACCGACGTTGGCGTAAACGAGCATTATCCGCAGATCTGTGGACGCTGTGCGTCGATTGTGAGTGAGCATTACGCCGATGCAGTGGAATCCTGATCAAAACAACTGGAAATGACTGATCGTGCGTGATATGCACGAGACTTATGACCTTGCCCGTTGGCTGTAACAACCAGCGGTTAAGGTCTTTTTTTGTCATCCACTTGTGGCATACTAGCTACTGCGACAGCAAGGGGAGGTGCATATTTACGTGGATCAGCAGATGCTTGCCCAGTTGAAGCAGCGGTTGCTGGAGGAGAAAAACAGCATTGAACAACGGCTCAAGGATAATGATCACTACAGCTTGATGGATCAGATGAGTGATTCGTTTGCTGAGTTTTCCATGTACGACAATCATCCGGCCGATGTCGGCAGTGAAATGTTTGAACGCGAAAAGGATTTGTCCTTGTACAACCTCGATCGGGAAACACTGCGTGAGATCGATCAGGCCTTGCAGAGAATGGCCGAAGGGACGTACGGGATCTGTACCGTCTGCGGTCAACCGATCGCCATGGAGCGGCTGCAAGCCAGACCACAAGCCCTCACCTGCAAGGAACATGCACCATCACGCATCATCAACCAACAACGGCCGGTGGAAGAAGATTTTCTCCAACCGCCATACGGGCGTACCTCGATGGACGAGCAGGAAGACAAAAACGCCTTTGACGGAGAGGACGCTTGGCAGATCGTAGAAGCGTGGGGTACCTCCAGTACACCGTTTTCCTACGTAGACAATGACAAAACCGACTACAATGAGATGTTCATCGAGTCGGACGAGCCGGACGGCTTTGTCGAACCGGTGGAACAGATAGGCTACACCGATATAGATGGGCTAACCGGACCGGACAGCATTCACTTTATGCGCAGTGGTACTTACGAGGAGTACATGCGCAAGGGAGAAGGAGTGGGCAATTTCCTCGATTATGAGGAGTATGAGGATGAACGGGCGGAGAGGGAAGGCAGGGATGATTTGCTGTAGGAGGGAACCGTGTTGGAGATTGAACGTATCGAGCTCTACCCCCTGCTGCACGTACTTGCGCGGCCGTATGGGGATGCCAATGGGTACAAAAAGTATCGAACCTGTTTTCTGTTTCGCATCATCACCCGCTCCGGCCTTGATGGCTGGGGGGAGTGTATCGATTGGCTGCCTACGCTGATGCTCGGTTTTGAGCAGCGGATCATCCCCTTTCTCATCGGCAAGCAGGCAACAAATCGACTGCAGTTGGTCAAAATAATAAACAAATGGCACCAGCGGGCTGCTGCAGGTGTCAGTATGGCTCTGACCGAAATCCTCGCCAAGAAAGCGGCGGTCTCCATCAGTGAATTGTGGGGAGGACGTCAGCACCAAACCATCCCGGTTTATGCATCCTTTCAGTCCTATACCGATGCCGCCGACTGGAAAAACATCTCGCTTCAGCGGATCGAACAAGCCGTCTCGGACGGATTCCGTCACTTGAAGGTAAAGATCGGCGGTCGAACGATCCGCGAAGATCAGGATCATATCATCGAGTTGCAAAAGTTTTATCAGGATACCGTACAGCTGGCTCTGGATGCCAATCAGAGCTATGATGCGGCTGCTGCCTTTCAATGGGAACGCCTCTTCCGTGAATGGCCCAATCTGATGTGGTTGGAGGAACCGCTGCCGATGGATCGCTGGGCGGACTACAAACTGCTGCGGACAACCCTCTCTGTCCCGCTTGCTGGCGGGGAAAACCTGAAAAACGCTCGGCAGTTCCTTCCGCTGCTGATGGAAGGGGCATTGGACATGATACAACCGGACACGATGCATCATGACGGGCTGGATTCTTACCGGGACTCGCTCCAGTTGGCCCGACAGTTCGGCGTACGTGCATCGTCTCACGCATTTGATGGAGCTTTGTCTCGTCTGTACGCCATTTTCGCCCAGGCTTGTCTGCCCCCCTGGAGCAAGATGGAGGAAAGTGGGATCGAACCGGTTGAGTGGGATGTCATGGAAAATCCGTTTACCAGACTGTTCTCCCTGCGACCTGTCAAGGGGGCTGTACAGGTGCCGGATGGGATTGGTTTGGGAGTTGAAGTGGATCAAGAGATGTTGAAAGCGTTTCGTTGGGACGGTCGCATTTATAAATAGGAGACGAGGAGACGATGGCTCAAAACACGAAAAACCTGATCGGTTTGACTGGCGTTCCATTGGTCATGGTGCTGGGGAACTCCATGTTGATTCCCGTCCTGCCGACGATGAAGGCAAAACTTGATTTGACGGCATTTCAAACTAGTTTTGTCATAACGGCTTTTTCCATTGCAGCCGGTTTGGTGATACCTTTTGCCGGCTACCTGTCAGACCGCTTCAGTCGCAAACTGGTTATCTCGATCGCCCTCTCGCTGTATGGATTCGGCGGCTTGGTGGCTGGATTGGCGGCGCTCTGGTGGGATGATGCCTACATGATGATCTTGTTTGGCAGGATCTTGCAAGGGATTGGGGCCGCTGGCACAGCACCGATTGCGATGGCCCTGGTGGGCGACTTGTTTAGCGGTGCATCGGAAAGCAGGGGGCTCGGCTTGTTGGAGACGTCCAACGGTCTTGGTAAAGTGCTCAGTCCGATTATCGGCTCCTTGCTCGGCTTGATCGTCTGGTACGCCGTGTTTCTTGCCTTTCCAATCATCTGCGGCGTCGTCCTGCTGATTTTCCTGTTTTTGGTCAGGGAGAAAAAGCGGAAGAGGGAACCGCTCCCGGTGAAGCAGTATGTGAAATCGATTTCCAACGTGTTTCGCAAGCACGGCAGGTGGCTGGTTCCAGCCTTTTTCATCGGCAGTATCTGTTTATTTACCTTGTTTGGCGTGTTGTTTTACCTGTCAGACCTGCTTGAGGAAACGTACAAGATCGATGGTGTCTTCAAGGGTGGATTTCTGGCGATTCCACTGCTTGCCATGAGCATTACGGCCTACATCACGGGAGCGATCATCAAGAAAAGGCTGCTGCTGATGCGGATCTTCATCATCATCGGGCTGCTCCTATTGACCACGTCCTATGTGCTGGCCAGCTTCAGCGGCAATGTCTACGTACTAATCGCCATCCTGGTGATTGGCAGCATAGGCACGGGGTTGATTCTGCCCTGTCTGAACAGCATGATTATCGGCGCGGTCAAGAAATCAGAGCGCGGTATGATCACGTCCCTTTACAACGGAGTACGGTTCATTGGCGTAGCAGTCGGCCCCCCTGTGTTTACCTGGCTGCTCGACTTTTCCACTGATGTGATGTTTTACTCGATCGCGGGACTCACTGGTCTGTTTGCTGTGATTGCGTTTTTGCTGATTAGACCAGAAAGCAAGCAGAAACAAACGGGAGCTGCCGACAAGCAGAAGCAGGTCGAAGACAACGAAGCGCTGCAGCAAATGCTGGAGGCATCAGAGGAGAAGGAAGAGGAGACTCCCGCAGCTGAGGAAGAGGATGAGGAGAAGCAGAAGCAGCGAGAAATGAAAGAGATACTGGGATTTGATCCGGAAAAGCCGATCAGCACCTTTCTGCGGCGTGGCCGTGCAAAAGGGTAAGCCAGGCCATGAAAACATTCAGGGCCTGGCTGCATGTGCAGGGATCAAGTTGTGGGAGCGCAGATACGAGAGCGTCAGCGGGTAGACATCATCGTAGAGAAAGCGGCTGAAACGGGGATCGCCTTTGACATCTTCCGGAATCTCATCAAACATGACGGTCCCGCCAACCGTGCCTTCCCTCATCTCCGCTACTTTTTCTTCTACCCTGGCCACAAAAATGTCTTTTACCAAGGTATGGTCGACCACGTATTGACCGATCTTTTCAATCGCTGTCAGCGTGCAGCCCGTTTCTTCGTAAGTCTCCCGGACAGCAGCGGCCATGCTCGTCTCACCGGGTTCAACCTTCCCGCCAGGCAATTCGATTCCTCGCAGCGTATGAACGGTAAACAGCAGCTTGCCATTGTGAAATGGGAAGATCAGCACGTGCTGAGCGGGGCGCTGACGATAGATTTCTTCATCGAAGGTAAGCGACACCGGCTTGCCGAAGTCGTCTTCAAAGAAGTACATTCGCTTATCCCTCCATCTTTCGTATTGAAATGTGCTTGGCAGCACGCATCGCTTGTCCGGCAGCAAGTGCGAGGCTAGCGTAAGCAGCGCCGTTTGTGACGTCCCCGATCGCGTAGATCCAGTCCGTACTGGTCAGCTGACAGGAATCTACCTCGATGAAGTTTTCACTGCACCGTTTCAGGAAAGAGACGGGATCACTATTGCCCCGTACACCAATCCGTGGCAAAATCCAGTCAACAGCGAGAAATTGTTCTCTCGAATCTCCTGTCTGACGTAAGTAAACCCCTTTTGGTTCCTGTGCTTCACTGGTCCTCACAACTTCGGTATTCATCCGAACGGTTACGTTGTCACACGCGGACAGACGCTTCACCCATTCCGGACGGGCGCGCAGCCGGTCTGATCGTACCACAACCCAGATATGGCGGGCATAGGCAGCCAGATTGTAGCCGCTCTCCATCGCCCGGTCTCCGCCTCCAATGATCAGTACCTGCTTATCATGCAGCAGGTCGCCCTGCGATGTAGTAGAAAACCACGGTGCAAGCACCATTCCTGAGTGACGGAGAAAAGGGAGTGAATTGGGCCTCACACCAGTACACAAAATCACATAATCGGCCTGGTAGCTGTTTTTATCGGTTTCAATTCGGTGGGTTGTTTCTTCGATGGAATGGAGCCTTTCGCTCAGTCGACAGTCCAGATCTGCCACCTTTGGGTTCTGCAAAAGAGCATTGAGCAGTGCCTTGCCGTTATCGTAGATATGTGGTGGGAAGTCCCAGATCTCGTTTTTGATCTGGAGTAGTTGCCCCCCAATCTGTGTGTTCTGTTCGACAACAACAGCGTGAAGTCCCAGTCGTTTGCACCAAATGGCGGCAGTCAGCCCAGCCAGGCCAGCGCCGACGATTAGCACCTGTACCTTTTCCACGCTTGGTTTCCCCATTTCTGTCTCCGTTTATCGTAAAGGTATTCCATAGTGAACATCGATATTCCTGCCCCGGTTAACCAGTCAACCTTGTTCGCGGATAGCAGAATGGGTCCGCTGCCACCACCCGGTCAGAAGTACCCCGACGACTACGGCGATTTGGAAGCTCCAGATGAGCCAAGGAAACGGTGCCAGATAGGGACGAAGCCTGGGCTCGTCCGCGATCATGCCGGATGCGGTCCAGGACAACACCCCAGCCCCTAGATAGCTGATCTGCGGATAGCGTCTCAATAGCTTGACGATGAGCGTACTGCTCCAGACCATGATCGGCACGCTGACTAGCAGACCGAGCACGACCAGCAGCATAGAGCCGTGTGAAACTCCCGCAATAGCCAGTACGTTGTCCAAACCCATCACCACATCGGCAACCACGATCGTGCGGATCGCTTCCATCAGCGAGCGTGTGTGGTACGCTTCTTCCTTTTCTGTGTTCTTTTCGGTGAGCAGGTTATATGCAATCCAAATCAGGATCAAGCCGCCCATCAGCAGCAGAAACGGAATCTTCAACAGCCAGAAAACGACCAACGTCAGCAGAGCGCGGACGACGATCGCTGCAAGTGTACCAAAGAGTATGGCTCTTTTCTGCAAATGATCCGGCAGACTGCGGGCGGCCATGCCGATAACCAGTGCATTGTCACCAGCCAATACGAGGTCAACGATGATGATGCTTGCCAGCGAAGCAAAAAATGCAGGAGAAAACCAGTCCACGATCTGATCACCTCCTGTATAGCATCCCCAAAGCAGCATGTTTTTTGAGTGTGATGCGGCTTTTTTGCCAACTTCCCGGTCCTGTGCAGTTGGCAAACGTAGCAGCGGTGGCACCGCCGGGCACCCTGGGGTCCGAGGAGTGTCGGGGGAGGATTGGCAGGACCCGGCGGTCGCCGTGGGAGACAAATACAAGAAGTGATTATCCTTATTGGGCAGTTATACGGAATCGGGGTTGAGCGGTTCCACTTGTCCGCTGAGGTGGGCGTTTACCACTTCTGACTGCGCTTGTTCCAGACGGCTGGTAAAGTTGGAATCGGGAATGATGTATCCTTGCGGCAGGCTGCCCATCACCATTGACCAGAGACCGGGATCAAATGGATGACTGTCGGAAAATGTGAAAATGTTGTTTACCTTTTGCGTTTCCGCTGCTGAGGAACTGACTTCCTCGGTAAGCGGCGCAGGCTGATTGATGTCGAGATAGGGGATCAGAGGTGTGGCTGCTGCTGGCCGAGGAGTCTCGTTTGGCTCCACAGGTGTCAGGGTGGATGGCGATGCAAGGAGTTCGTCCGGTTCACTCCATCTTCTCTTTGCCCATAACCGTTGGCGTATTCTAGATCGGCGGGACCTCTTTGCTGATCGGGCAGGCCGTTTGACGACAGTTCGTACTGTTGTGACAGATGGTTGCCCTGTCTTTGCCAACCCTTCTTCTGTCGTCGGGGTGAATGCTCCTGACTGTGCCTCGCTCGAGCGGAAAACCCGTTTAAGCGGCATGTATCTGGCGATTACTTCTGGAGAGAAATGATCTCGAACATACGATAACGATTCCTTCAGCGGGACTCGTTTCAACTGCCCGATCGTTACCTGATACCCTTTTCGCAACATCATCTTTTGAATCGGACGATAGTATCTTGCGATCAGGATTCGTTCTCGTTGCTTTCTGCGGCGGACTTGAACGCCACTGCGGATTCGCGTTACCTGTCTCCTGCGTCGAGCTTGATTGGCTCTGCGGGGTGACGCTGCTCGCCTTCTGCGGCGACCTGCGCGTGCTCGGGCCCGCTCACGACTCCTTTTTCTTCTGGTTGCATCGATACTGCGCCAGCGTGAGCGATGGCGTCGGCGTGCTCTCCTCTTCATGGTTTCCTCCTTTATGAAGTCGTTATTTTACGCTGGCCTGCTTCGTATACGGCATACGTCTTAGCAAACAACGTTTGCGGCGACCACTGTTTTAATCCCCATCTCTGTCCCAGGGCCGCAATCTCTTTGCGACGAATCGGATTGGATAAAGCGTAGTTCAGCTTTTCGGCCAAATCGTCACTGCTTCTGTTGGCGAACAGCAGACCTGTCTTGCGATCACTCACCATTTCCGGGATACCGCCAGCATTGGAGGCGACCACCAGTTTGCCGGCTACCTGTGCCTCCATGATCGAAAACGGATGATTATCCTGTACCGATGGAAGGACCAGGATATCACTTTTTTTCAGCAGCTGGGGGACGTCGCTGCGGTCGCCGAGGAAGTGCACGATGTTCCCCAACTGCAGTGCATGGCTTAGCGAGAGCAACTCCTGAAACAGTTTCCCGCTGCCAACCAGCCAGCAGACGAAATCGTTTCGTTTCTGTTTTAATTTGCTGAGAGCTTCCAGCAGGTAGCGGTGTCCTTTTACCGGTACCATTCGAGCGGGGCAAATCAAGACGGTTTTGTCTGGTTCGGTAAATGGTACGTAATTTGTGGTTGGGGAATGGTAACGACCCAAAAAGTGATCGATATCCATACCGTACGGAATCGTCTTTAGCAAGTGCTTGGGAACGCCAAACGATTTCTGGTTCAGTTTGCTTTTGAGCCAATTGGTCGGTACGATCGTTTGGTCTGCTGATGTAGAACCGTAATATTCTTCGGCAGAAACGTATTTCCAGGCAATCGACTGCTTCGAAGTCACGTCACCGGCGATGATATGTTCCGTAGCCAATAGACCATGGATCGTAGAGACGAGCGGCACGTGTGCTGGCTTCACCCTTGCCAGGGCACGGGTGGAGACGATGTCCTGGGTATGGATCAAGTCGTATTGGTTGAGGTTGAAGGAAGTGGCAACCAGTTCGAACGTGTATCGCTCGATTTCCCGCCAGCGCACCCAGGGTTCGACATACGGCTGATTTTTTTCGTAATAGTCAAATACCTTGTCATACACGATTTTTTTAATCTTTTGTTTCTCTACATAGCGCCCGTTGTTGACCATGTAAATCTTCTCCATGTCAGGATGGTGGGCCAACACGTCTACTTGATGTCCCGCCAGGATCAGTTCTTTTCGCAGCACGTTGATATAGGTATTCACACCTCCTACGTGCGGAAGGTACCAGTAGGTAGCCATTAGGATACGCAACGAGCAACCTCTCCTTCTGTTTGGGTTATTTGATCATCACTGCATTATCCTATGCGGTTCACCTATCACGAGGAAGGGGATGAAAGACTATTTCTGTGCCGTGTTGTTTGTGCATGATCACTTAATCTATTTTTCCTGAAGATAGTTTATGTGACCATGCCGGGAACTATGGCTTTCACATACTGTAGCAGGGAGATCAGGAAAGGAGGAACCATGTTGAAAGCACCGGTAGAGAAAGCCGAGACGAAGGTCGGTATTGTCGGCCTGGGATACGTCGGTTTGCCTCTTGCCATGCTCTTCGTTTCAAAGGGCGTTTATATCAGGGGCATAGACATAGATAAACAAAAAATAGAAAGCATTCGGAAGGGAATGAGCTATCTGACAGATATAACAGATGAAGAAGTACGTCAGCTCGTCGCTTCCGGACGCTTCGAGCCGACTTGGGAGTATGCGGCAGTACGAGACGTTGATGCAGTCATCCTATGTGTCCCCACACCGCTTCGAGATCATGCCTATCCCGATCTCAGTTACATCCAATCGGCTGCATCCTCGATTGCTTCTTATATGAAACCAGGACAATTGATCGTCTTGGAAAGCTCCACGTTCCCGGGAACGACGGAGGAAGTGCTCCAGCCGATCCTGGAGAAGCATGGGAAACAAGCAGGCATCGATTTTTATCTCGGTTATTCGCCGGAGAGAATCGACCCCGGCAACAAGGATGTCAGATTGGAGTCCATTCCCAAGGTAGTCAGCGGAATCACGGAGGCATGCTTGCAAAAATTGACATTCCTCTACGGGCAGGTTTTCGACCGATTGGTGCCGGTCACTTCGCCCCGTGCAGCGGAAATGACCAAACTGCTGGAGAACTGCCAACGGTTTGTCAATATCTCGTTTGTCAACGAGATTGCCATGGTCTGCGAAGCGATGGGGATCGACATATGGGAAGTAATCGAAGCGGCCAAAACCAAGCCGTACGGGTTTACCCCATACTATCCCGGACCGGGGGTTGGCGGACACTGCATTCCGGTAGATCCGCTCTACCTAGAGTGGAAGGCAAAGCAGTATCAGTTGGAGACGAAGTTTATCCACCTGGCCAAACTGATAAACGATCAGATGCAGGACTATGTGGTGGAACGGATCAGCAAGCACCTGCCTGCAACCAAAACGCTTGCCAACACTCGTCTCCTGCTGATCGGCATCACGTACAAGCGAGACGTCAACGACGTACGTGAATCAACACCGCTTGCTATTTTTGAAAAACTGCTGGCAATGGGCGTAGACGTCTCGTTCTACGATCCACTGGTGTCGCAATTCGAGCTGAACGGACAGACGTATGCCAGTGTCGACTTGACAGCTGATACGCTGAAGAACAGTGACTATGTCGTTTTGCTGACTGACCATACACAGCTTCCCTATGATCTGATCGTAACCCATTCGCCGCTTCTCTTTGATACACGTGGTGCGATAAAACAATCGCATCCACATGTTGTGCGGTTGTAACAGGGAGGTGACATGATGAAGATTCTCGTTACAGGCGGGGCCGGATTCATCGGTTCGCACCTAGTGGAGCGGCTACTCCGGGAAGGTCACGAAGTGTGGACGATAGACGATCTGTCAACTGGAAAGAAAGAGTTCCTCCAAGCGACGCTTACCCATCCGCGGCACCGCTTTCTCAAGGGCACAGTACTAGACCGGGCTCTGCTCAAGGAGACGATTCAGCAGGTGGATCTCATCTACCACTTGGCAGCCGTACTCGGTGTCAAAAACTGTGTGGAACACCCACTTAAGGTGATCGAAGGCAATATCGATGGTACTCGAAATGTACTGGAACTGGCTTATCCGGAACGGAAAAAAGTGATCTTTGCTTCCACGTCAGAAGTGTACGGAAAAAACAGCCGTTTGCCGTTTCACGAGGATGACGAGCGTATCCTCGGCTCCACGGCCATCCACCGCTGGTGCTATGCAACAGCGAAAGCATTGGATGAACATCTCTGTTTTGCCTATGCCAAGCAGGGGCTGCCGGTAACGGTGCTAAGGTACTTTAACGCATATGGTCCTCGGGCCACAGCGACAGCTTATGGTGGTGTGATTCCTCGGTTTATTACTGCTGCGTTGAAAGGAGAACCGCTCGAGGTATACGGCACAGGGGAGCAGACGAGATGCTTCACTTACATTGAGGATACGGTAGAGGGTACGTATCGGGCGATGAACGAAAAAGCTGACGGGGTTGTGATCAACATCGGCAACAACCAGCCGGAATCAATCATGAAGGCGGCTCAACTGGTGAAGCAGTTGACCGGATCCGACTCTCCCATCGTCAAGGTGCCATACGAAAAGGCATACGGTCGTGGGTATGAGGACATGATGAAGCGTCAGCCTGACCTTACGCGTGCCCGTCAGCTGCTCGATTACCTGCCGACAATCGACTTCACGACCGGTCTGTCCAGGACGATTGACTGGTATCGGCAGCAATTGACAACTGGAGGGACAGAGCAATGAGAGTTGCGGTAACCGGAGGAGCCGGCTTTATCGGCTCACACATCGTCGAGATGCTGATTGAGCAAGGAGACGATGTGGAAGTGGTGGATAACTTCTCCACTGGTGATCCCAATCATGTGCACCGGCAGGCAAGCGTGGTTGAACTCGATGTGGTAAGCAAAAGCCTGGAGCAGGTATTCCAGCAATTCAAGCCTGAGGTTGTGATCCACCAAGCGGCGCAGGTCGATGTCCCCAAATCGTTGGCCGATCCGCTCTCTGATGGCATGGCAAATGTGATGGGGACGTTAAATGTACTGGAAGCGGCGAGGCGAAGCGGGGTGCGCAAGGTCGTCTACGCTTCTTCCTGCGCTGTATACGGTGAGCCGCAATCGGCAAAAATCTCCGAGTTTCATCCGCCAGAGCCTATCTCCCTGTACGGTGCTTCCAAATGGCTTGGTGAATCCTATGTACGTCTGTACCATCGGTTGTTTCAGCTGGACTATACCATTCTTCGCTATTCCAACGTATACGGTCCGAGACAAGGTATGAAGGGAGAGGGGGGAGTGGTCTCCTCCTTTATTCACAACCTGCTTGCCGGAGTGCCACCGGTTATTTATGGTGACGGAAAGCAGACGAGGGATTTCGTCTACGTAAAAGATGTGGCTCGAGCCAACCTGTTGGCTGTGAAATGGGCATCGACGCAGGTTTTGAACATCAGCACCGGGGTGCAGACATCGATTGAGACGCTGTGCGACCAACTAATCAGCCGTACAGACCACGTCTTGAAGGCAGACTACAAGCCAGCCCGGCCAGGTGATATCCGACATAGTTGTCTGGACCCGTTCCGGGCTGAGATGCATCTTGGATGGGAGGCTGCGTATACACTGGCAGAAGGATTGGACGAAACCATCCAATATGCCCGGGAGAGAAGGTGAACTTCACAGTGAATATCTTACTTGTAACCTACTCAGCCTACCCTCGCATCGGTGGTCGCAGCACCTACATCTCCATCCTGAAACATTTGCTTGAACAGCACGGGCACACAGTGGACATTCTGGCACATGCTTCTGGTCTAAACGACGTCTATATCGTGGGCGGAAGACGGGTGAAGAAGGCTCCCCTCCGGAAGAGGGTGGCAGAATGGGTCGTGCCGCTGCTAAACAAACGATACCCGAACTTGCCTCGCTGGATCGTCTGGCGAGAGACAGAACGCTGCTTTTTTGAAGAGGCGATTCGACAGTTTGACCTATCCCGCTATGACGTGATTCATACTCAAGATATTTTTTCATCGCTGGCCTGCCAGAGAGCGATTCGAGACAAACCGATTGTTGCTTCCTTCCACAATTGCAAGGTGGAGGAATGGCAAGTGAATGAGGAGGCAGGAAAGAAACTGCCGATTGAGATGGCTTATGTGTCGCGAGAAGAATTGCTTAGTGTAGAGAGGCAGAAGCGGGTGATTGTTCCCAGCAGGTGGCTAAAAGATGCCTTTGTTCGTCTGGGAGCTTCAGCGGAAAAGTTTACCGTGATTCCATATGGAATGGACATCCCGCAGTTTCAGCAGAAAATGCGGCTGCCCACAGACGTGAAGAGGCCCGACTCTCCGCTGATCCTCTGTCCGGCTCGGCTGGTGCCGATCAAAGGACATACATTCTTGTTCGAGGCACTCCAGCGGTTGAAGGAAGTGGAATGCCGTTTCGTCTGCTGGGTAGCCGGAAGCGGGGTCCTGGAGCAGAAGTTGAAGCGGGAGGTAATCAACCGGGGCATCGACGATGTGGTGCAGTTTATCGGCGGCAGGAGTGACCTGCCGGCGATTATGGCGTTTTCCGATATCGTGGTTTTGCCGACCCTGCATGATACGCTGCCGCTGGTGATTATGGAAGCGCAGATCGCCGGAGTCCCTGTGGTATCAACTCATATCGGTGGAGTAACGGAGATGATTCAACACGATCGGACTGGATTCATTGGTCCCCCTCGCGACCCGGGCTACCTCTATCGGTCGCTTCGCTATCTGATCGAGAACAAACGGGAGCGGGAGAGATTGGCTGGCAACGCCTTGCAAGAAGCACTGGCCACCTATAGCGATGCACATATGATGAAACAAACATATACTCTCTACACGGAAGCCATTCATTCTCCCCCGACGATGGTTGAGCCTGCTGATTACACCAGTATTGACGAGCAGTTGCTGGATCCTGTCCATCAGTTGGGGACTCGGTCCTTGTGTGAGGCGACTGGAACCCTTGTCGGTACAGTCCGTTCCTCAGATGGCCGCCCACTCCCGCATGCTGCCGTCCATCTTATGGATATATCCTGGGTGACGCTATCCGTCACACAATGTGATCAGGAAGGGCGGTTTGCGATTGCAGGGATTCCCTCCGGCAAGTATGCAATCATCACTTCCGTTGGGGAACACTGGAATTCCTGTGACCTGGTGATTAGGGAGAACGAGGTGACTCTCTGTCATGCCCAATTGTGACCAGCCGCAACGGCAAACTACGATCTACCTGATTAGACACGGTGAGACTGATTGGAACCGGCAGTACCGCCTGCAGGGGCAAACCGATGTTCCGTTGAACAAAAAGGGGCGCGCACAGGCATGGCGAGTGGGGGGTAATCTTGCGATGTGTCAGGTGGATGCGATCTACTGCTCAGACCTGAAACGGGCGCAGCAGACAGCCAGCGTAATCTGTCAACGATTGAATGGTGTCCCGCTGTTCTGTACATCTAAGCTGCGGGAACGCGGGTTCGGTCCATGGGAAGGCCTGACCAGAGCAGAGATTCGCAAACGGGCTGGTCGTTTTAGGGCACTTAATCGGCTTCCGGGCGTCGAACCGTTGTCAGAGCTGCGATCACGCGCTTTACGCTGGCTAAAACAGATGGGCAGCATACATGAAGGACAGTGTATAGCTGCCGTGACTCATGGCGCCTTGATCAGGGCGCTGCTGGCGTATCTGGAACCGTCACCCATACCCAGCATTTCGATCACCAATGGAAGTTGCATCAAGCTGCTTTACCGTGATGGACGCTGGCTGTGGAAAGGCTTCTGTTTCCATCCACCTTCACATATAAAACATGAACAATCAAGACAAAGGAGGGATAAGATGAAGAAGCGGAGAAGACGATTGGTTCGTGGACTTCCACCAGAATTACGCGAAAAAAGAAATAGTATTTTCTTTGAGTCGCCGGAAGAGGAGAGCAAGCCGACGGGGCTTGGGACCGCTCCCAATACAGGTCCGGGAACGGCTCCCAATACAGGCCCCGGAACCGGCCCCGGGACCGGCCCGGGAACCAACCCATTTGCTGCCCAGGACTGAGGTAAAGACATTACAATCAAAAGCAAGCCAACAGTGAAGCCCTTTACGTACCCGTAAAGGGCCGTTCCTGCTCGATCATAAAATCTAGTGTGAAAACAAATCTTAAGCAGTGATAGACGATCATCAATAGATAAAGGAGTTGCTGGGATGAAAGCTGGCAGATGGTTCGCCTTTTCGCTGCTGGGCTTATTTGTGTTGGCGGCGGTGCTGGCCAACCTACTGAAGCCGGAATACGCCTACCTGCCGCCTACGGAAAAGGTGCTGAAAGCAGATAAGCCTGCCGGACAAGCAGTGGCAGCCAATCGCAGAGACGATGGACAAGTGGCGCTAGGAAGGCAAATGTTTTACCAGGAGACATTTGGAAATGAAGTGTTTCTTACAGACGTCATGGGACTTGTTGATGGTCCCTTCACCATTGCCAATGTGGCGAAAGCGATTGCAGGGCTTAGGGGTGAAGGGACAACCAACTTACAGGTCGAGTTGGCTGAAACCGTAACAGTGGGGGGGGAAACGTACCACAAGGGAACGAAAATCGACACAGGTATCGATGTACCAAAGGGAGCGTACGTTCCACTCGGGTTGCCGGTCAAATATGCCGAAGGTAAAGTAAAGGTAGGGATTAGCTGTGCTGCCTGTCACGCTACCGTCGACCCCACGACTAAGCTGGTTGTAGAAGGGGCACCAAACACCGATCTGAATGCAGGCTTGCTGCTGGCGCTGGCGACCAATTCTGCCGCTTACTTCACGCATGCTGATATTGACAACCTGAAGAAGTACATGGGTCGCTCGAAGCGGGACGTGGCAACGGCTGACGGTAGAACTGACTCGCTTCCCGACCCTGACTTGCTGGAGCAGGCGGTTGATTCCGCGTTTGCTAGTTGGGCGCCAGGAAACTTCGATTCCACGATCGATCTCGTTGCCAATCCCTCTCAGATTCCGGATTCTTTTACACGCGGGGATCACCCGTACGGCTGGAGCGGCTTTGCCGCAGCGGGACCGTTCAAGGGATTAAGTTCGTTTTCCAGCAATGTCCACGCCCAGAACTCTGATCCATTAGCCCAGGTAGAGGCAAGTCGTCCTTTATTCGGATTGGATAAAGAAGTGTATTTTGGGACAATCCTGCAGAGAGCTGCCAATCCGAAGTATCGGTTCGATCCGAACAGTGGCCAGAAACCATCCGTGTTTTTTGCTGCTGTCGATCCTACACCAGGTGTACCTGGAATAAACGAGATGATCAAACCACCTACATTCCCCAAAGTTTCAGCAGTTGCTCCAGACGGTTTATACGTCAGTTCACCTGGCTATCGCGTCGGCGAGCAAGTGAATGCAATGGCTGCTTGGCAGAACACGCTCGATCCACCCGCACCAAAAAGGAGTGGACAAGAGAAGGCGATTGCTCACGGCAGACAAGTATTCATCCGCGCTGGCTGCATTCGCTGTCACGCCGGGGGAGCGTTTACCAACAATCGGGTGATCCCGGCACCGGAGATCAAAACAGAACCGTCACGCGCCAAGGCTCTCAAAAAGACCGGTCTGATCTTTGCGAAAGAACCCATGCTGTATTCGACTGATACCCCCGTACCAGTCCCGGACAATGCGCGGGCAGTGAGGGTTCCTGTTGCCCATGCTGACCAAGAGCAGGCGAAGCTCTCCTTTGCCCATGGTGATTCTCCGGGAGGTTACAAGGTCCCGGGCTTGTTAGGACTCTACTGGACAGCACCGTATCTGCACGATGGCGGGGTAGCCGTCGGTCCCGACGCAAAACAGCATCTGGGCCTGTCCGGCACCATGCTAAAAGGGATTCAGCCTGATCCAGCCAACAGCTTGCGCGCATTAGTCGACAAACAGCTCCGCCAGCAAGTCGTCCAGGCCAACCGACGCTCTCCCCAGCTGCAAAAGACACATGCGCAGGGGATCGGACACGAGTTTTGGGTGGACGCCACGACTGGTTTCACCAGTGATGATCAGCAGGCACTGGTTCAATACCTGCTTTCACTTTCCGCAGTTGAGGAGGAAGGACAACGAAGTGGAAAATGATCGGACGATCGAATGTGCTACCTTGTCTCAACCGGTCAAACGGCAATTGGACGAGCAAGGTAGGAGCCGGAAGTTTTTTACGGATGCCCCTTTTTTAAAAGGGGTGTTTTTTTGCTTGAAGTTGTTCGATCGATTATCATGGAAATATTATCCTTGTCGCAACAGGTAGTAAAGAGAAGGGTGCAGGGGAGATAGGAGGAGAGTCTGATGATTGGGGCGTACATGCAACTGGCGCTTTCGATGGCCTTTGTTGGCGGCAATATAGCGATCGGCAAGATGATTGTGGAAGAAGTGCCGGTTTTCTTGTTTTCAGAGATCAGGTTTTTGATTGCATCAGCGATCTTGCTTCCGCTGTTGATGGCCCGGGGAGAGGGGCGATTCAAACTACCGCTGTCCGGATGGAAAGAGATGGGGTTGCAGGCCTTTTTCGGAGTGTTTTTGTTTAGCCTGTTTATGCTGTACGGGGTGCAGTATACCACAGCAACGGCAGCCGGGATTATCACCAGTACGGTACCTGCCTTTATCGCCCTGTTTTCGTTGTGGCTGCTGCGAGAGAAATTGACCCGAAATCGGATGTTTGCGATCTTGTTTTCCGTGCTCGGCATTGCCTTGATCACGTTTCAGGCAGGTGGAGTGGTACTGGATGCCGCTCAGATGCTGGGTAATCTCCTCGTGCTGCTCGCTGTGGCAGCGGAGGCGCTGTTTACCATATTCGCCAAACGGTTAGCCGGACAGGTGACGCCGTTCCAACTGGCGGCAGGGGTGAACCTGTTTGGACTGCTTTTCTTTTTGCCATTCGCTGTCTGGGAGTTTGTTTGGTTTGATCTCGGCAGTATTTCGGCGGCTGTCTGGGGAATGATTGCCTTTTACGCCGTTACAGCCAGTGTGCTCTCGTTTGTCCTGTGGTACTTTGGCGTAGGAAAAGTACCTGCATCCGTCGCCGGCCTGTTTACCGGAGTGATGCCGATCAGTGCTGCGCTAGTCTCTATTCTGTTTCTTGGGGAGCAGTTCCACTGGTTCCACGGAATCGGGATGATCCTTGTGCTGGCCGCTATTGTTGTCGGGACCCGGCAAAACGATCAGAGGGCATCGGTGGAGATGAGCTAATTCTCTATTTCCGCATGCGGGGGTAACGCAGCATGCTCGTGTCGTATAAAACCAAGCGGGATGGCTAATGGTAAAAGTGATACCTGATACCCGGAGGGAATAATCATGCCAAGACCAAACAACAAACGTCCCAACGATCAGCAGCGGTTGTCACAGGAATATCTTGCCAAGCAGCCGCAACCGGTGGAGGCTGGCAAAGAGATGTACACGGAACAAGTGAAGCCGATCGCTTCTGTTCAACGGAAAGAGACCACATAGCCTAAGCCCCCCGAAAAAGGACGCACTCTAGGCGTCCTTTTTCGTGCTATTGCCGGATTTTTTACAACTGCCTGCCTATCTTGCAGGGAAGAGGAGAATGGTATGCGTGAAATCATGCCGTTATGTTGGCTTCAGCTCGGGATTACGCAGGTTTTGGTTTAGTTGCCTCCCACTCTTTGTTACAATGGTGAGGCAAGCGAACGTTTGCCGAGCCAAGCGAGAAAGTGAGAGGCTGTATGAGAATCGATCCACAAATATTGGAAGCATTCCTGCGTGAGGTTCAACTGGAAAGCCCGTCGCCAGACGATCCGGTGATTGTTCGGCACACACCGGAGCCATGGGAACTGGTTGGTACCGGCAACTACGCTGGTGTATTCGGTCACCCCGATTACCCGGATGTAGTAGTGAAACTGTACGCTCCCGGTCGCCCGGGGATTGAGCAGGAGCGCGAAGTGTACCGAAAACTGGGTGAGTCACGCTACTTTCCTGTCTGCTATCAGACAGGTGACGATTACCTGGTGATCAAACGGATGAGGGGCATCTCCCTTTACGAGTGTGTTCTATACGGAATTCCGATTCCGCCACAGGTGATTCAGGATGTGGAGGATGCTCTGGATGAGGCACGCTCAAAAGGCTTGTTTCCCCACGATGTTCACGGTAAAAACGTGCTGATGTACCAGGGACGAGGCTATTTAATAGACGTCTCTGACTACTACAAACAGCAGGTGGATACCAAGTGGCGTGATCTTCGGCGGGCGTACTACAAGATCTACCTGCCGTTTTTAAAAGACCGCGGGTGGAAAATACGCCCTTGGCTGTTGGAAGCCGTTCGAAAAGGGTACCGCTACTACAGCAAGTTGAAGAGATGGTTGAAAAAGTAGGAAATCGGCGAAAAACCGCCTTGGTTGCCTGCGTCAGACGAGCTGTGATACAATGGCGGGTGTTCTTAGATTGGTAGAGATTAGGCAGCACATACGTTACAAACCGTGTGTGGAGGAGGACCAATAATTTGTACTACTACTTGATTGCTCTTGTTATCGTGGCTCTTGATCAATGGACCAAGTATCTGGTAGTCAGCAGAATGGAGTTAGGAGAATCAATCCCGCTGCTCCCTGACATCTTCCACCTCACCTCGCATCGCAATATGGGGGGCGCATTCGGCATCTTGCAGAATCAGCGAACGTTGTTCATCGTCATTACAGTAGTGGTGGTGATCGGCATCGTCGTCGCCCTTTACCGGATTGGCCGTAAACAGCCGCGCGTCTCGACGGCATTGGCCTTGGTGCTCGGAGGAGCAGTCGGCAACTTCATCGACCGTGTCACTACGGGAAAAGTGGTTGACTTCCTGGACTTTACCTTGATTAAGTTTCCGATCTTCAACATCGCTGATGCAGCGATCACGATCGGGGTTGCTCTGCTGTTGCTGGACGTCTTTCTCGATTCGCGGCGTACCCGGCGAGAAGCTTAAAAAACGTGAGACGACAGGAGTATGACCATGAGCGAACAAGCCTTGTTTGAACGACATGACTGGACCGTGGAGCGGACGAATCAGGGGGAGAGGATCGACAAGTTTATTACCGGGCAGCAGGAGGATTGGTCACGTTCCCAGGTACAGGCTTGGATCAAAGAAGGACGGGTAACTGTAAACGGCGATACCGTGAAAAGCAACTACAAGGTGGCAGAGGACGATGAAGTGACGCTGCGCGTCCCCCCACCGCGGGAGTTGGCGATTGAACCGGAGGCCATCCCTCTGCATATCGCCTACGAGGACAGCGATGTGATCGTCGTCAACAAACCGCGGGGGCTTGTGGTTCATCCGGCACCAGGACACTACAGCGGGACGCTGGTGAACGGACTATTGTACCACTGCAAGGATTTGTCGGGAATCAATGGTGTGCTCCGACCGGGTATTGTCCACCGCATCGACAAAGACACCTCCGGATTGTTGATGGCAGCCAAAAATGACAAAGCTCACCTCAGTTTGGCTGAGCAGTTAAAAGAACATACGGTGAACCGCAAGTATGTGGCTGTTGTTCACGGAGTGATTCCGCACGAGATGGGAACCATCGATGCCCCGATTGGCCGTGATCCCAAGAACCGGCAGCAGATGGCTGTTGTCTTTGAAAACAGCAAATCGGCTGTCACTCACTTTGTCGTACAGCACCGCTTCAAACAGCACACCTTGGTGGAGCTGAAGCTGGAAACGGGCCGTACCCACCAGATTCGCGTACATATGAAATACATCGGCTATCCGCTGGTGGGCGATCCCAAGTATGGACCGAAAAGCGATCTTGACTTTCCGGGACAGGCCCTGCACGCGGCAACACTTGGTTTTCGCCATCCACGCAGCGGTGAGTACCTCGAGTTTGAGGCACCGCTGCCCGATGATATGAAAAAATTGATCGCTGTTCTCAATCAATAAACAATTGACAGTGGTGTCGAAGCATGTCATAATGTCTGAAGGTGAATAGGTGCCTTTAAATCCAGTCCCGTGAGGCTGGCAAGGAGTACGGATACATGACGTAAGGATAAGGGAGACCTCTCTCTTTTTTTGCAAACCAAACGTCACAAGCTTCTTGTCGGTGGGCAGGAAGCTTTTTTTGTACCGGAATAGGGAACTCACCTCTGCAGAATGACTCCTGGTTCCGCATTGAGTAATCGAGGAAGGGGGGAGCGCTGTGAAAGAGAAAAGCGTGATTATGGACGAGGCTGCCATCCGTCGGGCTATGACCCGCATCGCCCATGAAATCCTGGAAAAAAACAAGGGAGTCAACGGCTGCCTCATCGTCGGAATCAAGACGCGCGGTGTCTACCTGGCGCAGCGGCTGGCAGAGAAAATCGAGCAGATCGAACATGTAAACGTGCCGGTCGGCGAACTGGATATTACACTGTATCGCGACGACCTGACACATAAAGCCGAGGATGCTGTCCTGCAGGGAGCGGCATTGCCGGAAGATATTAACGGCCGTACCGTAATTCTGGTTGACGATGTGCTCTATACCGGCCGCACGGTGAGGGCGGCGCTTGACGCTTTGATTGATCACGGACGGCCAAAGATGATCCAATTGGCCGTACTGGTGGACAGAGGCCACCGGGAACTTCCCATTCGCCCAGATTTCGTCGGCAAAAACGTACCGACCTCGCACAGTGAGATCGTGGCGGTACAGATGAGGGAAGTGGACGGCACCGATCGGGTGACGATCCGACAGGTGACAAGCAGGGAAGAGTAAATGATGAAATGACCCATATATCCTCTTTAACGCTGATCCCGTGAGGTCGGCAAGGGGAATCTTCTTTCTGACGGTCAGGGGACTGCCGCCGGGAAGAAGTGTGCCTCTTTGCGGACCCGCGAAGAGGCTTTTTTGTACGCAGCTTGCCAAAACATGAGATATGGAAAGAAGGGGTAATATGAAACAAAAGAACTTTATCGATGTTCATGAAGTGCCACCGATTCACCGCTTGCTGCCGCTTGGTGTCCAGCACTTGTTCGCAATGTTTGGAGCGACTGTCCTGGTGCCGATCCTGACTGGTCTGGACGTAGCTGTCGCTCTTCTTTCCAGCGGGCTGGGTACGCTTCTGTTCCTCTTTCTGACCAAAGGGAAAATCCCCAATTACGTTGGCTCTTCGTTTGCCTTTATCGGTCCGATCCTGACCGTAAGTGCCAGTCACGGAGTGGGCACGGCACTGCTTGGCTGCCTGCTGGCCGGCCTAGTCTACGTATTAGTCGCGGCGATTGTGATGAAAAGCGGCGTCAACTGGCTCAATCGCTTGCTGCCGCCAGTTGTCATCGCCTCTGTAATCGTGGTGATCGGGCTCAGCCTGGCGGGTACGGCTGTGGAAATGGCCACCATCGTCAAAGTTGACGGCAACCCGGTGATCTCACTCACTTCGGTCGAAATCTCACTGGTTACGATGCTGGTGACGGTGTTAGCCGCTGTTGTGCTGCGTGGCTTTTTCTCCCTGATTCCGATCCTGATCGGGATCGTCAGCGGTTACTTGTACGCACTGATCCGACATCCGGAACTGATCGACTGGGCTAGCGTAGTGAAGGCTGATTGGTTCATCTCGCCGATGGAGATGTGGAATCAACACCTCATGACAGGGGAGCTGCTGCATGCGATGAGCAGTCCCGGCGCCTGGCTGACTGCGTTGATTCTGGCACCGGTCGCGTTTGTGACATTGGCCGAACACCTGGGTCACCTGTTGGTCACCGGTCGGGTAATGGACCGCGATCTGCTGAAAGAGCCTGGTCTGCACCGCAGCCTGTTGGGTGATGGACTGGCTACCTCGTTGGCAGCTTTTCTTGGCGGACCTCCCAACACCACGTACGGAGAAAACATCGGTGTGCTGGCGATTACGCGTGTATACAGCCGAGCGGTCATCGCGCTGGCAGCAGTGCTCGCCATCTTGTTCGCCTTTGTCGGGAAAATCAGCGCCTTCTTGATGACGATTCCCACCCCTGTGCTTGGCGGTGTCTCGATCATCTTGTTTGGGATTATTGCGGCACAGGGTCTGCGCATGTACGTGGAAAACGGCGTCGACTTCGCTGACAAACGAAACATGATCATCGCCGCCGTAATCCTCGTAACCGGGATTGGCGGCTACAAGATCAGCTTCCAGGAAGCGACGATCTGGCAGTCTTTCCTGCCGAATCTAACGATTGACAACATCGCCCTCTCCACGTTTCTCGGGATGCTGCTGCATGCCGTGCTGCCAGGGAAGCAAATCCCGGCTGCCGAAGCGACACAATCGGAACGGCAAACGGCTTGATCTGATACAAACCTTTAAAACAGCCCTGCGAGGATGGCAAGGTTTGAGCGGGTTTACTCTGTTAGGCTGATGGCCACCAACATCGTGTCGGTGGCGAATGACACGCCCAACGGAACAAGCTTCTCATCCTTTGCCCCCGCGGCTGGATGAGAAGCTTTTTTCACCCAAACCAAAAGACCATCCTGGCATTCACCCGCCAGCCGAGCTGACGGGCAGCTCTAGACAGATCGATCACAGTACGGAAGGCGGAGGAAAAAATGGGGAATCACGTTCACTTGACCGGGATCAAAGAAATGACAGCAGAGAAAATCGAGAGCATCCTGCATCGCGCGGATCACTGGGCCCGGAAACCGGGAGAGCAGTCTGGCGCGTTGCGGGGACGATTTGTGGCCAACCTGTTTTTCGAACCAAGTACCCGTACCCGTTTCTCGTTTGAAGTAGCGGAAAAACGCCTGGGTGCCCATGTGCTCAACTTCGCTGCAGAGGCTTCTTCCACAACCAAAGGAGAGACGATCTACGACACCCTGCACACATTGGAAGCGATGGGTGTCGAGGCCGCCGTTATCCGCACCAGACACGACGGGCTGGTGCAGCATCTCTCCGACCAGGTAGGCATGTGCCTGATCAACGCGGGTGACGGTACGAACGAACACCCCACCCAGTGCCTGCTTGATCTTTTGACGATGAAGCAGCGATTTGACCGCATCGACGGTCTGCGTGTGGCGATCATCGGTGATATCCGACATAGTCGTGTCGCCGGATCCCACCTGCATGCCCTGCCGAGACTGGGAGCGGAACTGCTGCTGGCAGGGCCACCGTCCATGATGCCAAGTCAGGATCTCCTTCCAGCAGGAGTCAGGCAGGTTGAACTGGAGCAAGCAGTGGAGGAGGCCGATGTGGTGATGATGCTGCGGGTGCAACTGGAGAGGCACACCCATTCGCTGTTCACCAATGCTGATACGTACCATCAAGCGTATGGTCTTACCTTGGAACGGGCAGCGCGGATGAAGCCAGAAGCAGTAATCATGCACCCCGCACCGGTCAATCGGGGCGTCGAGATTCACAGTGACCTAGTAGAGTCGGAAAAGTCGCTGATCACCGCGCAAGTTAGCAACGGAGTGGCGGTCCGCATGGCTGTCCTGGAATACGTACTGAATGGGGGAGAGAAATCATGGGAATCTTGCTTGCAAACGGCCAACTTTTAGATGAATTCGGCAAGCTGATAAAAAAGGATGTCCTGGTTGAAGCAAATCGGATCGTACGGATTGCCGAGCGGATAGAGCCGGACGGACATGAGCAAATCGATCTGGACGGTCTGTTCCTGTCTGCCGGTTTGATCGATATGCACGTCCACCTGCGTGAACCTGGGTTTGAGGAGAAAGAGACGATCGCAACCGGTGCCGACGCTGCCGTGCGCGGTGGTTTTACCACGGTCGCCTGCATGCCCAATACCCGACCGGTCATCGACAACGTAGAAACGGTCCAGTATATCCTGCAACAGGCAAAAGCGGCGAAAAAAGCGCGTGTGCTGCCATACGGCGCGATTACCGTGCGTCAGTTGGGCCGAGAGTTGACCGACTTTGCTGCACTAAAAGAGACCGGGATCGCCGGTGTCACAGATGACGGAGTCGGGGTGCAGACCAGCGGAATGATGAAACAGGCGATGCTGCGAGCCAAAGAATGGGGGCTGCCGGTGATTGCTCACTGTGAGGACGAGTCGCTGCTCCCCGGTGGTGCTGCGCTGCACGACGGTGAGGTAGCGGCCCGCCATGGGCTGCCAGGCATCCCCTCTGAGTCGGAGTCGATTCACGTCGGGCGTGACATCTTGCTGGCTGAACAGACCGGTGTCCACTATCACGTCTGTCACATCAGTGCCAAGGAATCGGTTCGCTTGGTCCGCGACGGCAAACGGGCAGGCGTAAACGTGACGGCAGAGGTAACGCCTCATCACCTGCTGCTGTGTGACGAAGACATTCCGGACAGTCTGGATGCCCGGTGGAAGATGAATCCACCGCTTCGTTCGCGGGCAGATCGGGCTGCCCTGCTGGCTGGATTGAAGGACGGAACGATTGACATCATCGCGACCGACCACGCCCCTCACACGGAAGCAGAGAAAGCGAACAGCATCGACCGGGCGCCGTTTGGCATCGTCGGTTTGGAAACGGCTTTTCCGCTGCTGTATACCTATCTAGTGTTGAGTGGAGAGTTGACATTGGCGGAGCTGATTGACAAGATGACGGCCAAACCGGCTCGATTGTTTGGACTGCCGTATGGACGGCTTGCCGAAGGGGAAGTAGCTGATCTGGTAGCGATTGATCTTGAAAAGGAACGAGCCATTGATCCAGATTCATTTGCCAGCAAGGGGCGCAATACCCCGTTTGCCGGCTGGAAGTGCAAGGGCTGGCCAATGCTGACCATGGTAGACGGTGAGGTTGTCTGGCGACAATCATAAGCGATAGAAAAGAGGAGGAATCCCTATGCGTGCTAGATTACTACTCGAAGACGGGACAGAATGTGTGGGAACGGCCCTGGGGGCGGCTAGCGAACAGTTTGGCGAAGTGGTCTTCAACACCGGGCTCACAGGTTACCAGGAAGTGCTGTCCGATCCCTCCTACTGCGGTCAAATCGTGGTCATGACCTATCCATTGATCGGCAACTACGGGATCAACCGCGATGACTTTGAAGCAGTGCGGCCGTTCATCCACGGATTTGTCGTGCGCGAGCATTGCGACCTGCCGAGCAACTGGCGCAGTGCCAGCACGCTGGACGAACTGCTGAGGGAATATGAGATTCCCGGCATCGCCGGTGTCGATACTCGAATGCTGACGCGCAAGATCCGGCATCATGGAACGCTGCGCGGCCTGATTACAACGGCGGACACGCCAGCGGATGAACTTATCCATCAGATCAGACGTACGCCGCTGCTTACCGACCAGGTATCACGTGTCTCTACCAAGAGCGTCTTTAGCTGCCCGGGAAACGGGCCACGCGTTGTATTGGTTGACTTCGGGTCGAAGCACGGCATTTTGCGAGAGTTGACCAAACGCGGCTGCGACGTCGTCGTTGTCCCTTACGATGTGACGGCAGAAGAGATACGGCGGATTCGGCCAGATGGCGTCCTGCTCTCCAATGGCCCCGGCGACCCGAAAGACGTGCCGGAAGCGATCCATATGATACGCGACCTGCTTGGCGAATACCCGCTGTTTGGCATCTGCCTGGGGCATCAGCTGTTTGCGCTGGCGTCTGGAGCCAACACCGAGAAGATGAAGTTCGGCCATCGCGGCGGCAATCATCCGGTGAAAGAGCTGACCAGCGGACGGACGTACATCACATCGCAAAACCATGGCTATGCAGTCACAAGTGAATCGATCGTCGGAACCGGATTGGAGATCACGCACATCGCGCTGAACGATGGAACCATCGAAGGACTGCGTGACCTGAACAGACGCGCCTTTTCCGTCCAGTATCATCCAGAAGCAGCACCCGGTCCGTACGATTCCGGATACCTGTTCGACCAGTTTTTAGAGTTAATTGCAAGCACAAAGGGGGCAAACGCGTATGCCAAAACAACCTGATCTGAAAAAAATTCTCGTCATCGGCTCCGGGCCGATCGTGATCGGGCAGGCGGCTGAGTTCGACTACGCCGGGACGCAGGCCTGCCAGGCGCTGAAAGAAGAGGGATTGGAAGTCGTGCTGATCAATTCTAATCCGGCGACGATCATGACCGATACCAACATGGCCGACAAAGTGTACATCGAACCGATCACGCCTGAGTTTGTAGCACGGGTGATCCGTCAGGAGAAACCGGATGGGCTGCTCCCGACGCTTGGCGGGCAGACTGGGTTGAACATGGCCGTACAATTGGCTGAAGCTGGTGTGCTGGAAGCGGAAAACGTCCGACTGCTCGGGACCAATCTCGATTCAATCAAACAGGCGGAAGACCGTGACCTGTTCCGTGCCCTGATGAACGAGCTGGGAGAACCGACCCCTGAATCGACCATTGTCACCACGGTAGATGAGGCGGTTCAGTTTGCCCAGGAGATAGGGTATCCAGTCATTGTGCGTCCTGCCTACACACTAGGAGGGACCGGCGGCGGGATCTGTGACGACGAGGAGAGCCTGCGGGAGATTGTGGCCAATGGATTAAAGTACTCGCCGATCACCCAGTGCCTGATCGAGAAAAGCATCGCCGGCATGAAAGAGGTCGAATACGAAGTGATGCGCGACGCCAACGATAACTGCATCGTCGTCTGCAATATGGAAAATATCGACCCCGTCGGTGTTCACACCGGGGACAGCATCGTCGTAGCTCCCAGTCAGACGCTGTCTGACCGCGAGTACCAGATGCTTCGCTCTTCGGCGCTCAACATCATCCGTGCGCTTGAGATTGAGGGCGGCTGCAACGTGCAGTACGCACTCGACCCGCACAGCTTCCAATACTACGTGATCGAAGTAAACCCGCGTGTCAGCCGTTCCTCCGCCCTGGCTTCCAAAGCAACCGGCTACCCGATCGCCAAGATGGCGGCCAAGATCGCGATCGGTTATACTCTGGATGAGTTGAAAAACCCGGTGACCGGACAAACGTATGCTTGCTTTGAGCCGACGCTTGATTATGTGGTCAGCAAAATCCCGCGCTGGCCGTTTGACAAGTTCCACGCTGCCAATCGCCGCCTGGGCACACAGATGAAGGCGACAGGGGAAGTGATGGCAATTGGCCGCACGTTTGAAGAGTCGCTGATGAAAGCGGTCCGTTCATTGGAGGTAGGAACCTACCATCTGGAGTTGGATACGGCGGCAGCGCTACCTGACGAGGCATTGGATCACCGCCTGAAAGTACCGGACGACGAGCGACTGTTCTTGGTCGCAGAAGCGCTTCGACGAGGCCGCACAATCGAGCAGTTGCACGAATTAACCCGGATTGACCTGTTTTTCCTGCACAAGCTGGAGAAAATCGTCCATTTGGAGCAAGAGCTGGCGTCGGAGGGGTTTTCGCCGGAGCGCCTGTACGAAGCAAAACGGATCGGCTTTACAGATCGCAAAGTGGCCGAGTTGAGCGGACGGACAGAAGAGGAGATTCGCCGTCTGCGTAAAGAAAACGGCTTGGTGCCGGTCTATAAAATGGTGGATACCTGCGCAGCCGAGTTCGAGGCCCAGACACCCTACTATTACTCCACCTACGAGCAAGAAGATGAACGGATGGAAACGGGTAAAAAACGAATCATCGTACTAGGCTCAGGACCGATTCGGATCGGTCAGGGAATCGAGTTTGACTACGCCACCGTTCACGCCGTCTGGGCGATCAAGGAAGCGGGATATGAGGCAGTGATTATCAACAACAACCCGGAGACGGTTTCTACTGACTTCAGCACTTCTGACCGACTCTATTTCGAACCGCTCTACCTGGAAGATGTGATGAACATCATCGACAAGGAGCAGCCAGAGGGTGTCATCGTCCAGTTTGGCGGTCAAACGGCGATCAATCTGGCCGACAAACTGGCTCAGCGCGGTGTGCGTATCCTTGGCACCAGTCTGGAAAATATCGATGCTGCCGAGAATCGTGAAAAGTTTGAGGCGCTGCTGCGCAGTCTCGACCTGGCTCAGCCCCCTGGCAAAACCGTTACCTCTGTGAAAGAGGCGGTGGGGGCAGCGGAGCAACTCGGTTTCCCTGTCCTGGTTCGGCCTTCTTACGTCCTGGGCGGCCGGGCGATGGAGATCGTCTACAATCAGGAGGAACTGCTCGCCTATATGGAGCAGGCAGTCAAGGTAAATCCGGAGCATCCGGTCCTGATCGATCGGTATATGCTTGGCGTTGAAGCGGAAGTGGATGCGATCTGTGACGGTGAAAACGTGCTGATCCCGGGCATTATGGAGCACATCGAACGGGCCGGGGTCCACTCTGGCGACTCGATCGCCGTCTACCCGCCGCAGACGCTGACGGAAGCGATCAAGCGGGAACTGGTGGAGATGACGACCAAGCTGGCTCTTGCACTGGAAATCAACGGGCTTCTCAACATCCAGTTCGTCATCTACAACAATCGACCGTACGTGATCGAGGTCAATCCACGCTCCTCACGCACCGTTCCGTTTTTATCCAAGGTAACCGGGATTCCAATGGCTAACATTGCAACCAAAGCCATTCTTGGACACACCATCACCGAACAAGGTTTCCAGCCCGGGTTGCATCCGGAAGAAGCGATGGTCTCGGTAAAAGTTCCTGTCTTCTCCTTTACCAAACTGCGCCGCCTCGACATTACCTTAGGCCCGGAGATGAAATCGACTGGTGAGGTGATGGGACGCGAGCGTACGCTGGCCAAAGCATTGTACAAAGGACTGGTTGCCGCCGGAATGAACATTCCAACTCACGGCAGGCTGCTGGTCACCGTAGCGGACAAGGACAAGGCGGAGACCCTGGAGATTGTCAGTCGCTTCCATAGCCTTGGATTCAAGCTGGTCGCCACATCCGGTACAGCCGATTACTTGGAAAAGGCCGGATTTAGCGTTGACCGCGTGCAGAAATTGTCAGAGGGTACACCAAACCTGTTGGACGAGATCCGCACCGGCAAGGTAAATATCGTGCTTAACACGCTGACCAAGGGCAAGACACCAGCGCGTGACGGGTTCCGCATACGCCGGGAAGCAGTAGAGAACGGCGCTGTCTGTCTCACCTCGCTGGATACGGCCAAGGCGCTGCTGCACGTGCTGGAGACGATTACCTTTTCCACGGAATCCATGCCTGAACAGCGAACTGGCAAGCTGGTTGTGACCAGTTCTTAAAATAGGGCGAAAAACACTCAGGATAGTGGGGGTGCTCGACACAGCCCGCACCTGGGTTCCGTTTTCAAGACATAGAAAGAAGAGGTGGTCAGCCGATGGAGAATGTAAAAAGCCGCATCATCCTCGCTCTGGACTTTCCTGCCGAAGATGAGATGAACCGCTGCCTGTCTGCTCTGCAGGGCGAGCTCGAATACGTAAAGGTGGGCATGGAGTTGTTTTATGCAGCCGGCCCTAGCATTGTCTACGCGTTAAAGGAACGAGGGCTCAAAGTGTTTGTCGACTTGAAGGTGCATGACATCCCCAACACGGCGCGAGGAGCAATGAACAGCTTGGCCCGCCTGGGTGCTGACATGGTTAATGTGCACGTCGCCGGAGGACGGGCGATGATGGAAGCAGCACGCGAAGGACTGGAGGCGGGAGCGCCTGCAGGCTCCACCCGCCCGCTCTTGATTGGGGTGACGATGCTGACCAGTACCAGCAGGCAGACGATGAACGAGCAGCTGTTGATTCCTGGACAGGTGGAAGAGGTCGTTGTCGGATATGCCCAACTGGCAAAAGAGGCAGGAATGGACGGGGTCGTGGCCTCACCGTTGGAAGTGCCGCTGGTTAAGCAGGCAGCCGGCACCGCATTTCAGACGGTAACCCCGGGGATTCGACCGTCCGGCTCTGCACGCGGCGACCAGACACGGGTAACGACGCCGGAGGAAGCGTTTCGACTGGGCAGTGATTACATCGTCGTCGGCCGAGCGGTCACGGCTGCAGAGGAGCCTCGTGCCGCCTGGCAAGCCATGCTGACCGCACTGCAGAACAGCACCACAGAGCAGGGGACACCAACAGGAGGGAAACGATGAACAAAGAGACGATATCTTTAGCCAAACAGATTGCCGCTGAGCTGCTGCGGATTGGGGCGGTTCACTTGCGTCCGGATCAGCCGTTTGTCTGGACATCGGGGCTAAAATCACCGATCTACTGTGATAATCGGATCACGATGTCCCATCCTGATGTGCGTCGCCAGATCACAGACGGGTTCGTCAGGGTGATCCGTTCTCGCTACCCGCAGGCTGACCTGGTTGCCGGGACTGCTACTGCCGGTATCCCGCATGCAGCCTGGGTGGCGGATCGGATGGAACTGCCGATGATTTATGTACGTGACAAGGCAAAAGGACACGGCCGGCAAAATCAGATCGAAGGGGAACTGACGCCTGGAAAAAAAGTAGTCGTGATCGAGGATCTGATCTCCACCGGCGGCAGTTCGCTAAAGGCCGCCCAAGCCGTTCAAGCTGAGGGTGGGGTTGTGCTGGGAGTGGTGGCGATCTTTTCCTATCAATTCCCCAAGGCTGAGGCCTTGTTTCGCGACGCGGGGATTGAGATGACGACACTCTCCGGATATACCGCATTGCTTGAAGCAGCCAAGGAACAGCAGGTGATTACGGCAGAACAAGAGAGGCTGCTTGCCGCCTGGAGGGAAACTCCCGAGACGTTTTTCTCCTAAATGGAAATCCCTCGGACTACCGGTTTCGGTAGTCCGAGGGATTTTTAGAAAACAATCTCCTTGTCGTCTGGAGATGCCAATAGTCGATACGTGTCAAACTCAAGTAAAGCGAGATAGGTGCAAACCACAGCGAAGCAATCAGCATGCCATAACCTCTATATAAAAATAGGCAAATCAGAAACAAGCAAGCGTAGAAGCAGCAACCCTTTTTCAACCATAAAAGTGACTGGGCACAATGTCAATCATATAGCGAGACTTTGGTCAGCCACGTAAACATCCCCAGTGTTGCTACGTCCAGCAGTTTATCAACAGGGACAACCTAATCAGGGAATCCCAGGATTACCTCCCCTGGTTTATCATGATTTCCCTCGACAGACATCTTCAAGGTGCTGCAAAACTGAGCTGATGTAAAAATGCCTCAACGTGCACATTCAGGCGTGTTCCTCTCACGGCGTGGCTTCTTACACCGGGCGATTCTTCACGATCTGACGGTACATGATATAGACTGCGATCCGCCAGGGCAGAATCATGCCGTAGGCTAGGACGAAGAAAAGGCCGGCCGTCTGCATCGGGGTAAACAAATCGCCTACTTCCACTTTCACGATCAAACGGATGACGAAAAGAGCGAGCAGGACGCCGATAAATGCTTTTGACCGTTTTAAATAGACATGTTCCCCTACAACCTCAAAACGGGAAGAGAGAATCAGCGGGATCGAGAACAGCATACCAGCTAGAAACGCGACCAAGTCGTACGAGATGGGTGTAAGTACTTCCGGAAAGTGAAACATGCTGAACCCCGTCGTCATCATCAACGGAGGCAGCAGGATTTTTTTGGATGATACAGGTCGCTCTGCCGCCCTCAGGCGAATCAGAATAATGACGGCAGCCAGGATCAGAGCAGCAATTGTTCCCACAACGGCAGGTGTAAAAAGCTGACTCATCGCACTACTCCTTCTCTCAATATCGATAGTTGATCAATCGTTGCTTCCATCTTAGTTTACCTCACAATAGCTGCAGTGTTCAATGCAAAACGGCTATGTCTATGCGGATAGCCAATGACCACACTGCTTACCCTTAACCTGCCGCAGAGCGCCGATCACTCAAGGAGCTCCCTTGCTGTGCTCGTCTGCGGATGAACAGTAGGGTCAGCAAGGCGCTAAAAGCAGTCAGCGAGGCTAACAACAGCATGTACCAGGAGAGGCCAAACAAGTCCAGACCAGCACCAGTGATCAACAACGCCAATTGGAACAACACCCGATCCAGCATCCCCTTAAACGAAAAGAAACGTCCGTGAGCTTCATCGGGCAGTCTCCTTTGGAAAATGGTCGTCACCATGGGGAAGAAGAAGGCAACGGTAAAGCCGAACAGAGCAAATGATAAGAGCACCGCCATACGGTGTTCGGCAAACGACATCCCAAGCTGTGAAAAAGCAAAGACAAAGATCAGCAGGGTGGAGGTGGTCAACAGATTGCGTGTACCGGTCCACCGCTTCGCCAACAGACCGCCCAACAGGATGCTCGTGCCTTCTACCGTATAGATCCAGCCCATCAATCCGGGATCCTGCTGTATCTCGCTATACGAGAGAACAAGCAGGTTAAAGCCGCCGAGAAATAGGGTGATGATCCCCATATTGATGATCCCGACCAGCACGCCCGGCTCCCCGCGAATCATCGAGAATACTTCAACGAAGCGAGGTTTTTCCGGCAGCATGGCGCCAGCGCGCTCCGTCTGTGGAATACGGTTGTACCAGGAGAGCGCGACAAGCAGACCGAACGACAGTATTGCCAACAGATACAGCGTCCAGAGGTCCATCGTTGCGACCATGATCCCGCCAAGTGCGGTTCCGCCAATCCGCGACAAAGTGGAGATATTGAGATAGACGGCATTGGCTTGCAGTAGTTCCTCAGAGGAGACAACGGAAGGGACCGCTGCTTGAATTGTCGGTAAGTAAAAGGCGTTGGCCGACTGCAGGATGACGAGGGAGAGGATCATCCAGGCGATAGAGTCGGATGCGAGCGCGGGAAACATGCAGAGCGGTGCAGCACAACGGACCAGGCTGGAGATGATGAGGATCGTCCGTCTATCATGTCGGTCGATCATTACACCGGCGGTTGGTGACAGCACCACGCTGGCCGTTAATCCAACCATCAACACCAGGCTCTTGAGAAAATCAGAAGAAATCAGATGCTGCATGAACTGCAGATTGGCTATGATCGCCACCCACATGCCCGTTCCGGCAATGATTTCCCCGATCATTAGGAATAGAAACGAACGATTCCGTAACAGGATGGGACTCAGCCTCCCTCATCGATCAATACTTTTTTATCGAGAACAGCTACTATTATAGCAGGTTTTCAATAAAGCCAACATAATATTTTCGCGTCGCATCGACTAGCTGTGAGGGGGTAAAGATCCCTTGAACGAATGACTTCAAGCAGGATCGCTCTTAGTCGGACAGAGGCGAGTGGTCGCATCGGCCGATCGTGATGGGGGAATAATAAAGCCGGTTTGATAAAGGAGGGGGAAAGAAATGCGGCTTGCAGGTGAGCAGATCAGGCTGCTCCTCATCTGTTACGGGTTTTCAGCCAGTCTGGCTGTTTACTACGGTTTGATCTGGAGGCAAAGCCTGCTGGTCACCTTCCTGTGGTTTCATCTGGTCGTCTGCTTCGGTATCCCTCTCGCTCACGCCCTGTGGGAGGGCGGGCTTCGAAAAGGCTGGCGAGCTTTATGGCGGGGCGACGATTTGAAGCGACCGGAGGCTGTGTTTGTTGGCCTCGCTAGTGGTGTGCCGCTATTTGCGGCTGCTCTGGCTGGAATCTGGCTGATGATGTACAGCGGTGCAGACCTATCCGCTGTCCGTTTCTTGCTGGACAGTTGGGGGCTTGCCCCAGAGTGGGTAGTTCTGTTTGGGCTTTATCTTGGCGTGGTCAATTCGTTTTTGGAGGAACTGCTGTGGCGGGGATTTGTGCTCGATCGGTTGGTCGCTTGGGGACGCCGCCAAGCGATTCTCATCAACAGCTTTTTTTATTCGCTGTATCATCTGCTGGTAGCCACTGCCTTGTTTGGTCAGCAGTGAGGATGGCTGATTACCGGGCTGGTTTTTCTGGCCGGTGTGTTGTGGAGTTTGTTAAAACTGCGCTACGATACGCTTTATGCTTCTTGGCTAAGTCACTTACTGGCAGACTTTGGGTTGGCAGTCGCACTGATCAGTTGGGTTTACTAAGCAGTGATGGAAAGAGGACGATCAGTTTTTGCAGAAGACAGGCAGAGAGGATGGAATTCTTACCTGTTCTTCTTTCTGCGCAAGCTCTCCAGCCGCTCCTGGATGACATCACTGCGATCACGCAGGGTATGCTTATGCAGCAAAAACAGATTGTCCAGCTGACTAGGTTGGCCAAAGCGAACTCCCTGCATGTCACAGCACTGCTCGCATTGCTTCTGCAGCCCAGGATCGCTGATTGGCAGATTGAGGCTGGTATAGGCGGCTCCTTCTTTGATTTGTGCAAGCCGTTGCTGAAGCATGTCTACGAGTGCGGTGTGGTCTAAGCCCAATGCATGTACCTGTTCTGTCCGGTTAACAACGATCCGGATCGCACTCTCCATCATCTTGGCGGCACCGGCCATGTTGCCGCGCCGCTGATGGTACAAGGAGACAGCGATTTGAATCAGCCCTACCCACACCGCTTCTCGCGGTTGTGGTTTGCTTTTCCAGTACTCCTCCAGGATTTCATGACATTCAAAATAATCACGGTCTCCGTGAAAGTGGCAGAGGTACTGTACATATGCTTCGGGATACAGATTATCTGACATGTTTTAAATCTCCTGTTCGTTTTTACGGACATGGGAATGGACGTCCCTGTTCGCTTTTCTATATTATAAAGGGTGGACAGCAGAAAATGGAACCAGGCAGTAATGAGAGGTGACGACACGATGGAAAAAAATCAACTTCTCGAGCTGTTGCGACAGAAACAGCTAACGGATGTGATTGAATTGATCGAAGATGCCGAAGCAGGCGATCTGGAGGAATTGGAACTGGTGGAACATCTAGGGCTGCTCGCAGACGAAGCGTTGAATCGGGAAGTGCTGCGGCTGCTGCAAGATCTGGGAGTGACGATCATCTATGTAACCGACGATGAAGGAGATGCCGAGGCTGAGTAGGGATGGGCCACTGGAAAATAGGGAGCGCCAAGCGGTGGACGCTTGGCGCTTCTTCCTGATGGTCACTTTTGTGTCCAGACGCGGTTTTGATTGCGTGTGGCAGGAAACCGCTCCCCTTTTTTCAATTCCACCATCATCGGATCTTCCACTCCTGCACCCGTCTCGCCGATTTCCATGTAGACCGCGTTTTTCGGCGACTTTTCCCCGGGTTTAAAGCGACTGGGTTCGCCCAACACGATTCACCTCGCTTTCAACCAGACCTGAGACACTGCATAGTATGCCCCATCAGCCGAGAATCGATCACGGGACGCCAACCTTCAGCGGGTCAGGGGTCTATTTTCCCAACGGATAGACAAGTGTACCGTTCCAAAGACCCTCCTACATCATACCCTGTAACTGTACCTGAATAGAGGGGGTGAGTGAGAATGGGATGCAAATGCAAACGCAGACACTACAGCCATAAGTCGCACTGCAAGACCTGCTGCAAGAAAAAGTATTACAAAAAATATTGCTACTACAAACCTTACTACAAGAAACATTGCTATCATCACCATGGAAGCCATCATGGAAGCCATCATGGAAGCCGCCACTACTATGACTCCTCTTCTTCGATGTACGACTCTAGCCATTCCGGCTATATGTACGACAGCAGATATTGATATGGAAAAAAGCGCCCCTGCCAGGCGCTTTTTCCGCTTCATCACAACTTTTTGCAACCTGTCGATTCCGTTGTCAGTCTCTCAACTGACTCGTCAGAGACGGACACTTTTAGCAGCAATTTTCTGAATAAATGGAGGATATGAGCAGTTTGCAAAGAATCTAGAACAAAAAGCAGCCTCAACACAGGGGGGATAGGAGTGCTGTCGGGAACAACGGTCGTCGATTTTACCCGTCACCTTCCAGGACTGTACTGTACGATGCGGCTGGCTGATATGGGTGCAGAAGTGATCAAGATCGAGGCGTATCCGCCAGGAGAAGCCGGGCGTACAGGAGGGCCGAGAGTAGATAACACTGGTTTGTGTTATCCCAGTACCAATCGGAACAAGCGCAGTGTGGCACTTAATTTGCGCACGGCTGCGGGCAGAGAGTTGGCATTTGCGCTGGCTGCCCAGGCAGACGTGGTAGTTGAGAGCTTTCGCCCCGGAGTGATGAGCCACCTCGGGCTGGATTACGAGGCACTTGTCGAAGCCAAACCTGACCTGATTTACTGTTCGTTGACAGGCTATGGCCAGTCCGGCACGATGTATCAGTTGGGAGGGCATGATCTTAATTATCAAGCGGTCAGCGGCTTCTCTGCTGCAAACCGTGACAGCGAAGGACGCCCCGTTATCCCGGAAGTTCCACTGGCTGATTTTGCAGGAGGATTGTACGCTGCTGAGCAGATTTGTGCCGCATTGGTCCAGAAGGAGAGGACTGGAAGGGGAGTCTTTCTGGATGTCGCTTCCGTCGATGTGATGGCTTCCTGGACGGCACTGCACATGCTGCTGCTTGGCCACACCCGACAGGAGGCGACGATCGGCCAGTATTTATTCGGCCTCATCAACTACAATGTATATGAGACCTCGGACGGTCGTTTTGTAGCATTAGCTGCCCTGGAGGAAAAATTCTGGCACAATTTCTGCCACGCGGTGGGACGGGAGGATTGGGAGCCGTATATCGGACGGAGTGTGCTCGACCAGTCGGACGTGTACGAGGAGATGAAAGCACTGTTCCTCACCCGGACACAAACTGAGTGGAATGATCTGGGGATGGAAGTAGACTGTTGTTTGACAGCCGTAGAGGAGATCGATACCTGGCTTGCTAGCCCGTACGTTACAAGCCGCCTATCCCCCTTTGTTGTTCGACATGCACTGGAGACACACGGGGCGCCCGCCAAGCTGCAGGAAGCGACGGAGCCAGTCCCGCCCACTGGAGGCGATACCTATGATGTGCTCCGTTCACGGTTGTCCGTAAATGACGGGCAGTTGCAGCGCTATGCCATGTTGGGAATCATTCCGAAAGGAGTCATGAATGATGAATCAACCGATGATCGATACCGTACTGACTAACCTCACTGACGATGTTTATACGATTACCCTTAACAGGCCGCATGTGATGAATGCGATGGACATGTCGATGTTTACAGGATTGTCCGAGGCGATCAGCCAGGCGGCACATGACCAGACAATCCGTGTGGTGGTGCTACGTGGCGCGGGCGGCCATTTTTGCTCAGGCGCTGATCTCAACGCACTGAAAAAGATGTCTGATCCGCGAGAAGTTGATTCGCTGCTGGTGATGATTAATGGATTCCTCAGCCAGCTTGCTGCGATAGACAAGCCTACCGTTGCTGTGTTGGAAGGTGCAGCGGTAGGAGCCGGGCTGAACTTGGCCTTACATGCTGACTTCGTCATCGCCAGGGAAGATGCACTGCTGCAGGAGCCTTTCGTACAGATTGGGTTGACTACCGATTTTGGAGGAACCTATCTGCTGCCACGACTCGTCGGGATGCCCCAAGCCAAGCGACTGGCACTGCTCGGTGAGCGGTTGACAGGGGCGGAAGCGGAGCGAATCGGGCTGATTTACAAGGCCGTCCCTGAGGCCGGCCTGCAGCAGGCTTTCGAACAGCTTATTGGCGTGCTGCGACGCTTGCCGCGAAAGGCGTATGCCGTCACCAAAGATGGCTTTGCCAAAGGGCTGACTGCCAGTCTGGCCGATATGCTGGTGTGGGAAAAAGAGCAGCAGCCGCGACTTATCGCCTCTCCAGAGTTTCAGGAGTTGATAGCAGCGAAGACGAAGCGAGGATAGCTCGGAGATGCGGTTCCTGTCAATGGCGGAAGCAGGATACAGTGGAAACAATTCACGTTGCGTTCGCGATCGCTCTGTGCTAGGATAAAAACGTACATAGAACGATCCTGCGATGTACGTTCGGCCGTATATGTTTTTAACCTTGAGTGTTTCGAGGGAGACAGAACTCTGCGAGGTATGTCAGGCCCACCTCCCGTATGGGACGCATGGGAAGACAGAAGCGTGGACGGGTCACCCACCTGTTGAGAGCAGGTTAAAGAAACATGAGGTTGGACGGCAGAGCGGGGCTTACTTACATAAACAAAACCCCGTCCGTGAGGCAGCACAGCTGCTTCCGGGCGGGGTCTTTTACTGTCGACCTCTTGTTCCATGACCCTGCTGGTTTTGTTCGTCGCCGTTGTTGACAATCGTTAAATTGCGTTCCAGGTCGTGCATTTCTCTGGCATCTTGAATAATCTGGTACATCTGGAGAAAGGTTGCCTTTTGCCCTTCTGGGACTCCTTTGATCCGCACAGTCATTTCCTGAAAGTTTTGCTGTTCTTCTTCACCGCCGCCCCGATCGTCCTGTTCGCCGAACCCGAAAAATCCTTGCGAGCCATCCCCGTCCTGCCGCCGTCTGTTGTGGTCCTCGAAGAGAATGTTGAACTCGTTGAGATCTGTTTGCACAATACCGATTACATTCATGTCATAACCTCCGTCAGTGTTTGATCAACGGAACAGCTCAGCCTGGGTGCTTGGAATGATGGGCCCCTCGGCGCTGCAGATAATCATGGTAGAAGAATTCGACAACTGAGATCACAAACGAAGTAAGGAACAGACCGACCAACTGGTAAGGCTGGCGAAACACCGTGCTCACTGCCCATAAGAAGCTGAAACTGAGCAGCAGATCAGCCGTGCTGGCAAACGTATTGTTGGTTTTTGGCAAGATGAACAGATCCCCTATGGCGTATGAAAGCAGCCCAAACAGCAGGCTGACGAGTACGGCAAAGACCAGGGAGGTGCCGGACCAGAGCAGACCAGGGATAGCGACCATTCCGGTTAGCAAGAGCTTGAGAAGGATGTTCACGGCAGCGATGCCTCCTTTGCTCTTAGTATGAACCGCGTGGTCTCAGCTATTCGCCTGACTGCTGGCAGCGGGTTTGTTTTTTTGCAGTTGTCGTACCAGTGCTTCGTCGGGGGTCACGTACAGCGTACGCTGGTTTTCGTAAATACAAAAGCCTGGTTTGGCCCCGCTCGGTTTCTTTACGTGTTTGACAAGCGTGTAGTCGACGGGCACTTGACTTCCCTGACGTGCTTTGCTGTAGTAAGCGGCAAGTACAGCCGCTTCTCGCAGTGTCTGGTCGGGGATGCTGCGGGAACGAACCACCACATGCGAACCCGGAATATCCTTGGTATGCAGCCACGTATCGGAGGAGGCGGCCAGTTTGTTCGTCAGATAGTCGTTTTGTTTGTTGTTGCGACCAACGAGAATGGGAATCCCGTCACTGGAGTGGTAGACGGTTAACTCCAGTTGGTCTGGTTTTTTCCGTTTCGTACCTTGTCGACTGCGGTTTCGTACATATCCTTGTTCACCCAGTTCCTCCCGTATCTCTTCTGCTTCGCGCAACGAGGCGTATTCCAGCTGTACGAGTATCCCTTCCAGGTAACTGATCTCCTCCCGTGCTGCAGCGATCTGCTCATTCACGACCTTCACACTGTTTTTCGCCTTATTATATCGTTTGTAGTAGGATTGCATGTTTTCCGAAGGCGTTTTTAACGGATCAAGCGGGATCGTGATGGTTGGCTGGTCTTCATCGTACCAGTTGGTGACCGTACATTCACGATCTCCACGTTGGATCAGATGCAGATTGGCGGCTAACAGTTCTCCATGCAGGCGGAACCGGTCAGCGTCTTGTGCCTCAGACAGTGTCTGTTCCAGTTTTTCGATCTTTTTCTCATTTTTGTTTTTTTCACCCGTGACGATCCGGATCAGATCGGACACCTTTTGTTTGACGACGTCACGCATCGCTTTTTCCTGATAGTAGCTCTGCGGACAGGCGCTGATCGATTCAAAACGATGCTGTTCACCGTCGAGGTGGTTTAGGGTCGTAATGGAAAAGACAGTTTTGGTGGCGGAGTGCACGATCGTTGGCTCATACTGGTTTGCTTTGATGCGGGACATCAGTTCGTTGAACGCATGCCATAGGTTCTCCCGCGTCGGCACACCCGCCCGGTGCAGCACCTCTTTGGCCAGAAGCGGGCTGATCCCGCTGTAGACGTCGACGATCTGCCTGTCCAGTTTACCGGCGTTCCAATTGATTGCCCTGTAAAACTGATCTTGAGTGGACTGAAGCGGGTTGCTCTTCCCTTGATCGGGCGGCGCTACGTAATGGCGCCCCGGTAGAACTTGCCGGTACTGGCTGATCGAGTGAGATACGTGCTGGGCACTGTCCAGGATCTGGTTGCTCTCAGGGTCGGTCAGGATCACGTTGCTGTGACGACCCATGATTTCCACGATGATTCGCTTCACAATCATATCGCCCAACTCGTTGCGTGCCTTCACGTCCATGTGAATGATTCGCTCTGTATCTACCTGACGAATCGCTTCTATGGTTCCGCCTTCACAGTGCTTTCTCAGCAACATGCAGAACATGGGTGGTTCTGTAGGATTCACAAAATCCTCGCTTGTCAGGTGCAGCCGGGGATAAGTGGGGTTCGCAGAGAGCAGCAGTTTGTGGTTGCCGCCTTGCGCGCGTATAGCTAGCACGATATCGTGCGGGTGCGGCTGGTATATTCGTGAGATGCGGCCGCCTACAAGCTGCTGCAATTCAGCAGCGACCGCGCGTGTGACCATTCCGTCGTACGCCATTGTATTCACCTCTGACGCTTCTTGTTTCTCACACAGTCTACCATATCCCCGGGCACAACCCAAGCGGAATCAGGAATCGCGCCGTGCTCGAGTTGACACTTGTCGGGATTGTTTCCTATAATGAATTAACGATTTTTTCGGTGATACAACGTGGCAGCTGTCACTCCATCGTGGATGTGGTATGAATGATACGAAGTATGACAGGTTACGGGCGCAGAGAAGCAGAGCATGCACATCTGCGCCTTGTAGTGGAAATGCGGGCAGTCAATCATCGCTTTTGTGAGGTTGTGGTTCGCCTACCGAAAAGTTGGACAGCGTTGGAAGATCAGGTGAGAAAAGCGGTCTTGCGTAAGGTGCGCCGCGGCCGAGTCGAGGTGTTCGTCTCGGTTGAAGCGTCAGCCGGGCAGGGCGGCGGATTCTCAATCAATCGGGAAGTGGCTGCGGCGTATATCCTGGCAGCCAAAGATTTGAGCGAGCAATATGTGCTCAACGACGAACTTGCGGTGAAGGATCTGCTGCAACTGCCAGGTGTCGTACAGACGGGTGAAGAGGCGTCCCATACACTGGAGGAAGCAGCAGAATGGCTGCTGCCGCTGGTGGAAGGGGCGGCGGACGACCTCCTCGTGATGAGGAAAACAGAAGGCAGCGCCTTGGTTGGTGATCTGCGTCAGCGGCTGCAAAACATCAAAAGCTGGAGTCAGCAGATCGGTGAGCAGGCGGCTGGGGCAGTGGCCGATTACCGCAAGCGGTTGAAAGAACGGTTGGCTGAATGGTCGGCTGACATTCAGATTGACGAACAGCGGATTGCTCAGGAAGTGCTGCTGTTTGCTGACCGGGCAGACATTTCTGAAGAAGCAACTCGTCTCGCCAGCCATTGTCAACAATTTGCGGAACTGCTTGACAAAGATGAGGTCGTTGGACGCAAACTAGATTTTTTATTGCAGGAGATGAACCGTGAGGCCAACACGATTGCGGCAAAAGCCAATTATCTGCCGATCCAGCGCCTCGCCGTAGAGATGAAGACCGAACTGGAAAAGATGAGAGAACAAGTACAAAACGTTGAATGACGAGGAAAGGAGGAGCTGGTACAGTGGGAATCAAACTGATTAACATTGGATTTGGCAACATTGTCAACGCGAATCGCATCATCTCCATTGTCAGTCCCGAATCAGCGCCGATCAAACGGATCATCCAGGAAGCGCGTGACCGCAGCATGCTGGTAGACGCGACTTATGGACGCAGGACCCGTGCCGTCATCATTACCGATAGTGATCATGTCATTTTGTCTGCCGTACAACCTGAAACGGTGGCACAACGATTACATACCAAAGACGACGTATCTGATGAATAAGCTAGGAGTTGAATTCGAAGGATGGACAATGACAACGGTCTGCTGCTGGTCCTCTCCGGCCCTTCCGGAGTAGGCAAAGGAACCGTCTGTACAGCGCTGCGCCAGCGTATTACAGACGTTGTGTACTCAGTCTCAGCGACCACGCGGCCTCCGCGGGCTGGCGAGGTGGAAGGGGTTAACTATTTTTTCAAGACAAAGCAAGAGTTCAAGCGCATGATTGAACAGGACGAGCTGTTGGAATGGGCGGAATACGTAGGCAACTATTACGGGACACCCCGCCGCTTCGTAGAGGAGACACTGGCTAGCGGGAGAGATGTGATCCTTGAGATCGAGGTACAGGGTGCCATGCAGGTAAAACAAAAATTTCCGCAAGGTATCTTTCTGTTCCTCGCCCCGCCAGACTTGCAGGAACTGCAGAACCGGATTGTCGGACGCGGCACCGAGACCGAAGAATCGGTACGCAAACGGATGGATGCCGCCAGGGCAGAAATCGAGTTGATGAACCAATATGATTACGTGGTGGTAAACGACGAGATCGAGCAGGCGTGTCAGCGAATCGAAGCGATTATCACAGCAGAGCATCTGCGAAAAGAAAGGCAAATCCACAAGTTTCGCCAATGGATGAAGGAGGATTGAACATTGATGTTGTACCCATCGATTGACAAGCTGACCGAGAAAATGGACAGCAAATACGTACTGGTATCTGTCGCAGCCAAGCGTGCCCGTCAACTGCGTGAAAACAGCAACGTACAGATTGAGAAGCCAAAGTCCAAAAAATACGTGGGGCAGGCTTTGGAAGAGATCATCACGGATCAACTGGTCTATATAGAAAGCGATTCCCGTCAGTAAAACAACCTCACGGCAGGTTGTTTTTTTCTTCATTCCTACTGGAGAGGAGCAGACGCATCTTGCAACCGTTAACTGGAAAAACCATTATCTTGGGGGTAACAGGTGGGATTGCTGCCTATAAGGCGGCGGCCTTAACCAGCAAACTGACGCAAATGGGTGCAGCTGTTCACGTGATCTTGACCGATCACGCCCAGAAGTTCATACAGCCGCTAACCTTTCAGGCACTTTCTCACTTGCCTGTCCACAGCGATACGTTTACCGAGCCAGATCCTGAATTGATCGCCCACATCGACCTGGCTGACCGGGCCGATCTGGTGGTCATCGCGCCGGCTACGGCCAACTTGATCGGTAAAATGGCAAACGGCATTGCAGACGATATGCTGACGACTACCTTGTTGGCAACGAAAGCTCCCATCCTGATCGCTCCTGCGATGAATGTCAATATGTACAACCATCCTGCCGTTCAAGCCAACATGCAGCGGTTGGCAGCATACGGCTGCCGCTTCATCGAACCAGGTGAGGGACTGCTCGCCTGTGGCTGGATTGGCAAAGGGCGGCTGGCCGAACCGGAAGAGATAGCAGAAGCCGTTGTACGCTTCGTCGATGAACAATCCCATCAGCATACAGAAAGTCGCGATCTCGCCGGTGTACGGGTGTTGGTCACCGCCGGTCCGACACGGGAGAAGATTGATCCCGTTCGCTATATCTCCAACCATTCTTCTGGCAAGATGGGCTATGCCATCGCCGAAGCGGCACGGGATCGAGGTGCAGAAGTGACTTTGGTCAGCGGACCTGTTGCTTTGCCCCGTCCGTCCGGTATCACATATATCGCTGTCGAATCGGTGCAGCAGATGTACGACGCCGTCATGGCTCATTTGCCGGAGAGTGATATCGTCGTAAAAGCTGCTGCTGTCTCCGACTACAGGCCTGCTGTCACCCACACCCACAAAGTGAAAAAAGGGGAAGACGGCTTGACCCTGCAGTTGGAAAAGGCACCCGACATCTTACAGGCGGTCGGCGAGCGGAAACACCCAGGACAGTTCGTGGTCGGATTTGCTGCGGAAACACAGGATTTGGCGCGGCATGCGACCGACAAGCTGCGGCGGAAAAACGCCGATCTGATTGTCGGCAATAATGTGCTTGCTGAAGGAGCCGGTATGGGGACAGATACCAATCTTGTCACGTTTTTTTCGGCCGATGGAGGGATTTTTGAACAGCCGCTGATGAGCAAGCGCCAGGTGGCGGAGAAGCTGTTCGATCTGGTGTTGGAAAAAAGGGCTGCCCGAAAACGCAGGGTTGATGGATGATGCTGGCACAAGTGATTGTCGATGTCCCGACCGCGCGTACCAATCGCCCATTTGACTATCTTGTCCCGGAGGCGTTGAGTGATCGGGTGGCGGTTGGCAGCCGTGTGATTGTTCCCTTTGGACCGCGCAAGCTGCAGGGCTACATCGTTGGTCTACAGCAGAGCGAACAGGCGGATCTGCCGCAACTTGGCGGTATGGAGCAAAGACTGAAACCGATCGAGCAGGTAATGGACGAGCTGCCGCCGCTCACTTCAGAGTTGATCCAGCTGGCGGAATGGATGAGCAAACAGTATCTCTGTCCCTGGGTAACCGCACTGCAAGCGATGATCCCTGCTGTTTTGAAGGGAAAAGCGGAGAAGCAGCTGGCCGCTACCGAGCTCCTCGATGCGGCAGCTGCCTCCACTTCCTCGCTGCTGAGTGAACTGAGGCAGGGACGTGTGCTGCCTCTCTCGGAAGTGGAGAAGCGGTTTCCCGAGGAGGCTGTGCTGCTACAGGGGTGGTTGAAGGCTGGATGGGTTACCCTTACCCAGCGCGTGCGTGATCGCGTCACCCGCAAGCAGGTGACAATGGTTTCGCTGGCAGTGACAAAAGAAGAGGTCGCAGAATTGATTGCCTCTCTGCCTACCCGTGCGGAACGGATGAAGCAGGTGCTCAGCTACCTGTCCGACCTCGAGCAGCCAATCTCAATGACCGAGCTCCTCGATCTGCTGCAGACAAGCCGTTCTACCGTAAACAGTTTGCAGAAAAAAGGCTGGGTGCGGATCGAGCGCAGGGAAGTGTACCGGGATCCATATGAGCATAAACAAGTTGAGTCACAGCCCCGGCACGAACTGACAGATGAACAAGCAGAGAGTCTGGCACAGATCGGACGTATGCTTGCAGCGAGGCAATACGCTTCGTTTTTACTGCATGGCGTGACGGGAAGCGGCAAGACGGAAGTGTACATGGAAGCGATTGAGCAGACGATCGCATCGGGGCGGGAGGCTATCTTTTTGGTGCCTGAGATTTCACTTACCCCGCAGATGGTGGACCGGTTTAAAGCACGGTTTGGCCAAAAAGTGGCTGTTTTGCACAGCGCGCTCTCTCAAGGGGAGCGCTACGACGAGTGGCGCAAGATTCAGCGTCAGGAAGTACAAGTAGTGGTCGGGGCGCGTTCGGCGATCTTCGCTCCGTTTCGGCGGTTGGGCCTGATCGTGATTGACGAAGAACACGAAACCTCTTACAAACAAGAAGAGACTCCTCGTTATCATGCACGTGACGTAGCGATCTGGCGGGCCAAGCAGAATCAGGCGGTTCTCGTATTGGGCAGTGCTACACCTTCATTGGAAACATACGCGCTGGCCACACGCGGACGTTATCATCTGCTTAGTATGAGAGAGAGGGGCGGCGGTCGATCGATGCCGTCTGTCCATCTGGTAGACATGCGGGAAGAATTGCGTTCCGACAACCGCTCGATGTTCAGTCGGACGCTGCACGAGATGATCGAGGATCGCCTGGCCAAGCAGGAACAGATTGTGCTCTTTTTGAACCGACGAGGTTTTTCTACCTTTGTCATGTGTCGTTCTTGCGGCTATACGATGCGTTGTCCCCACTGTGACATCTCGCTTACCTATCACCGTACAAATCATTCTGCACGCTGTCATTATTGCGGCTATGCGGTACCTCAGCCCAATCACTGTCCGGACTGCCAAAGTCCACATATCCGCTTCTTCGGCACTGGCACGCAGAAGGTGGAGCAAGAGTTGGCCCGTCTGTTCCCGGGCGTGCGGGTGATACGAATGGACGTGGATACGACATCGCGCAAAGGAGCCCATGAAACGCTGCTTGGCCGGTTTCGCAGTCATCAGGGAGACGTGCTGCTCGGTACGCAGATGATTGCCAAAGGACTTGATTTTCCGCGTGTTACGCTGGTCGGCGTGATCGCTGCTGATACATCACTCCACCTGCCTGATTTTCGGGCAGCGGAAAAGACCTTTCAACTGCTCACCCAGGTAGGGGGGCGGGCAGGGCGCCATTCCTTAGCTGGAGATGTGGTGATCCAGACGTACACGCCGGAGCACTACAGTATCCGCCATGCCACTCATTACGACTATGAAGGGTTTTATCAGATCGAGATGGGGCACCGCAAAAAGACGGGCTACCCGCCTTTTTATCGGTTAGTGCTGCTTACCTTTTCTCACCAGGATGTGCCGGTCGTGATCCGCGCCGCAGAAAACTACGCTGGCTATCTCCGCCCCCGTCTCTCTCCTACCACGCAGCTCCTGGGTCCGGTGGCATCGCCGATTGCCCGTCTGAAGGATAGATTTCGCTTCCAACTCATGCTAAAATATCGGGATGAACCAAAAGTGGTGGAACTGCTTGCCCAAGCAAATCAGCACTTTTCTGAGTGGATCAAACAGCATCAGGTGGCAGTGACGATTGACGTCGACCCCCAGATGTTACTATAGGAGGCAAAAAGAAATGGCGATACGAACAATTGTGAAGCATCCCGATCCGATTTTACGGGAGAAAGCAAAGCCGGTCACCAAGTTTACACCGAACCTGCATAAGCTGCTGGATGATATGGCGGAGACGATGTACGATGCCGACGGTGTGGGACTGGCTGCACCCCAGGTAAGCATCCTCAAGCGAGTTATCGTGATGGACTGTGGTGAGGGTCTGATAGAAATGGTAAATCCTGAAATCATCGCTAGCGAAGGAGAACAGTTCGATTACCCGGAGGGCTGCCTGAGCATACCTGGCCTGCGCGGCGACGTACGCCGATACCAATGGGTGAAGTTGCGGGCACAGGATCGACACGGTCAGCCGTTTGAGATGGAGGCAGAAGAACTGCTCGCCCGGTGTGCCCAGCACGAGATTGACCATCTGGACGGCATCTTGTTCCTCGACAGAGCGGAACGTGTCTATCCGATCAGCAAGGATGAGGAAGGGGAGTAGCAGGTTTGAGCAACGCGCGGATCTTGTTCATGGGAACTCCAGATTTTGCCGCTGCCAGCCTGGCGGCGCTGATTGCGGCCGGACAATCGGTGGTCGGCGTCGTGACCCAGCCGGATCGGCCAGTTGGCCGAAACCAGGTGCTTAGGCCCTCGCCGGTGAAAGAATTGGCGCTGCAGCATGGATTGCCGGTGCTGCAGCCGGAAAAAATAAAAGAGCGGGCTGCGCTGGACGAAGTGCTGGCGCAGAATCCCGACTTGATTGTCACCGCAGCTTATGGACAAATTTTGCCCAAAGAGCTGCTGGAAGCACCGCGATTCGGTGCGATTAATGTACATGCTTCCCTGCTGCCCAAATATCGTGGCGGCGCACCGATCCACCAAGCGATTATCGATGGGGAGACGCAATCAGGCGTTACCATTATGTACATGGTGGAACAGCTGGATGCAGGCGACATGCTGAGCAGCGTAACCGTACCAATCGAGGAGCGTGATACGGTCGGCACCCTGCATGACAAATTGGCGGCTGTCGGCGCCTCCCTGCTGGTCGATACCATCCCCCAACTGCTCCAAGGCAGGATTCAACCGGTACCCCAGGATCACCAGGCTGCCACGTTCGCTCCGACCATTAAGCGTTCTGACGAACAGATTGACTGGAGCAAGCCGGCAGAGAACGTCTACAATCAGGTCCGCGGCCTGAATCCTTGGCCGGTCGCTTTTACCAAGTATCAAGGGAAAATCTGGAAAGTATGGTGGGTGGAGAAGGTATCGACGGACAGTCATGTCGGACAGCCAGGAACGATCGTAGAGCGCGACCGTGATGGAGTCGTTGTAGCCTGTGGGACAGGCAGCGTCAAATTAATCGAGATTCAGCCGGAAGGAAAAAAGCGGATGAGTATGCGTGATTTCCTGCAGGGAGCTGGTGCCAAGCTTCAACCTGGCTGCACGTTGGGAGACTGATCGATGAGACAGCCAAGATCGGCGACCGCTCGGGATGTCGCTCTAGATGTATTGACCAAAGTGGACGAGCACCAATCGTACAGCAATTTGGAGTTGAAAAGCGCGTTGACGAACGCTTCCCTCTCGTCACCTGATGTCGGCTTGGTTACGGAACTGGTATACGGGACAACACAACGACGGGGGACGATTGACGGGGTGATCGGCCGCTTGGTCAAAGGGGGGATCGCCAGGCTGCAGCCGTGGGTACGCAACCTGCTGCGCATGAGCCTGTATCAGATCCGTTACCTGGATCGCGTGCCGGATCGGGCAGCCGTTCACGAGGCGGTCGAGATCGCCAAACGGAGGGGGCATAAAGGGGTGGCTTCACTGGTGAACGGTGTGCTGCGCAATGTTCTCCGCCGCCCGGAGGTCTGGGACGAACCGCCCCGCCGTGGTACAGCAGCTGAGATTGCCTGGCTCCACTCACATCCAGAGTGGCTGGTGAAGCGCTGGTTGAAACAGTTTGGCGAGGAGACTACCCGTGCCATCTGTGAGAGCAACAACCAGCCGCCGCTGCCATCTCTCCGCGTCAATCGATTGAGGATGGAGCGGGATCAATTGTTGTCCGAGCTGCAACGTGAGTTTCCAGAGGCCGTCAGCTCTCGGCTGAGTAAGCAAGGGGTTGTGCTGCAGAGTGGAAACGTGGCCAAAACGGATTGGTTCGCTTCCGGTTATTGTACGATTCAAGACGAAAGTTCGATGCTGGTAGCCCCTGCTCTCACTCCTCGCCCCGGTATGCGGGTGTTGGATGCCTGTGCCGCACCGGGTGGAAAAACAACGCATATCGCTGAATTGATGGACAACCAGGGAGAAATCGTCGCCTGTGACATCCATCCGCACAAGCGTCAGTTGATCGAGCAGTCTGCAGAGCGGCTGGGTGTGACGATCATCAAGACGCTCGTCTGCGACGCAGCCGACCTGCCTGAGCAGGGGATTGGCTTGTTTGACCGGATCTTGCTGGACGCGCCCTGCACTGGTTTGGGTGTGATCCGTCGCAAACCAGACCTGAAGTGGAACAAAAAGCCCGATGATATTGCCGATATTGCTCACCTGCAGTATCACCTTTTGACGCAGGTAGCCCCTATGCTGGCTCCCGGTGGCCTCCTGGTCTACAGTACCTGTACGATTGAACCGGAGGAAAACCAGGAACTGGTGGAGCGGTTCGTTGCCGAACATGAAAACTTTCAGCTGGATCACTCACTTGTTGAGGACCTTCCTGAGTCAGTAGTCGAACACTGTGATGCAAGCAGTGGCTACGTGCAGATTTTGCCTCACCAGTTTTCAAGCGATGGGTTTTTTATCTCCCGGATCAAGCGGGCAGATCTTTAGCGTGTAGGGGTGGAGAGGTGCGAGGGCAACTGTCCAACCCTTTTTTCGTGTCTGCCAAAGACGGGAGTGAATTCCCTTTTCCTTTCGATGACCAAAGGGTACAATGTAGATTGATGTTGAGCCCAAATGAGCACCTACTTTTATCATAAAAAAGGTGAAATCAATGAAAAACGATACAGCAAACGAGCAACACCCCCTCCTCTACAGTTTGACACTGGATGCATTGAAGGAGTGGCTTACCCAGCAGGGGGAAAAACCGTTTCGCGCGCAACAGATTTTTGACTGGTTGTACGTCAAGCGGGTGAGGTCATTCGACGAGATGAGCAATCTGTCAAAGTCGCTGCGCGAAAAGTTGAGTGAGCAGTTTCGCCTCAACGCTCTTGCGGAGATTACCCGCCAGACGTCTGCGGACGGAACGGTCAAGTTTTTGTTCCAATTGCATGACGGCCATGCGATTGAAACGGTAATCATGCGCCACAACTACGGCAACAGTGTTTGCGTAACGACACAGGTGGGCTGCCGGATCGGCTGCACCTTTTGCGCCTCTACCCTTGGCGGTCTGAAGCGCAATCTGGAAGCCGGGGAGATCGTCGCCCAAGTGTTGGCAGCTCAGCGGGCCCTTGACGAGGAAGGGGGGCGGGCTAGCCACGTGGTGGTGATGGGAATCGGCGAGCCGTTTGAAAACTTTGAGGCGCTGCTTTCGTTCCTGTCCATCATCAACGACAACCGTGGTCTCAACATCGGACAACGCCATATGACGGTATCAACCAGCGGGATCGTTCCCAAGATTTACGAGTTTGCCGAGCGGGGCGGTCAGGTGAACCTGGCGATCTCCCTGCATGCACCCAACAGCGAATTGAGGTCCAAGCTAATGCCGATCAACCGGGGCTTTCCACTGCCCAAACTGTTGGAAGCCTGCCGCAACTATACAGAGAAGACAAATAGACGGATTACGTTTGAGTATGGTTTGTTCGGCGGCGTAAACGACCAGCCGGAACATGCCGAGGAGTTGGCGGACCTGATCGGAGATATGATGTGCCATATCAACCTGATCCCGGTCAACTACGTACCTGAGCGTGATTACGTGCGAACGTCCCGCGATGACATCTTTCAGTTTAAGCGAATTTTGGAGAACAGGGGGCTCAACGTCACAATCCGGCGTGAACACGGCAGCGATATCGCCGCAGCCTGTGGACAGCTGCGGGCGCAGCACGCCAAAGAGACGGTGGGGTGATGGAGATGGAGATTGCGATGAAATCACATGTCGGATGCGTCCGACAGGTGAACGGGGACTTCTACGCCTGTACGATCGACGAGCGAGGACGAGTGCTGGCGGTCGTGGCGGACGGCATGGGCGGTCACGCCGCTGGCGATGTCGCGAGCCGAATGGCTGTAGAGATGATCCTGGAAGAACTGCAGAATTCAAAGATCGGTCAGACCTTAGAGGATGAACGAGAAGGGCTGATGAATGCGCTGCTTCGCGCAAATGAGGAAATCTACCGCTATGCGGAGACTCATCCTGAGTGTGACGGAATGGGAACAACTGTCGTGGCGACGATTCTCACCCCGTCAGGCGGCGCAACGGCCCATATCGGCGACAGTCGGCTGTACCTGTACGGTGCAGCCGGTTTGTCCCAGCATACAGAAGATCATTCGCTGGTACAAGAGTTGCTCAAAACGGGACAGATCACGGTTCAGGAGGCGTCCCACCACCCTCAACGCAACGTACTGATGCGGGCGCTGGGGACCGAGCAAAACGTGCGGATCGATCTGGGCCAGATCACCTGGACAGCAGGTGATGTCGTACTGCTATGTTCAGACGGTTTAAGCAACAAGGTACCGGCTGATGTGATCGAGACGTGGCTGGAGAAGCCACTCAGCCTGCAGGAACAAATAGATGGGCTGGTTCAATACGCACTGGATTCCGGCGGCGAAGACAACATCACGGTCATTGCGGTACGCAACATGGACAAGTCGGTTGACGTCAGTGGGGGAGAGGGGTGAGGAGAATGGAAGGTCAACGTCTGGGCGGGCGCTATCAACTGCAGAATCGCATTGGCGGCGGAGGCATGGCAGTCGTATACAAAGCGACAGATCTCGTACTAAACCGTATCGTTGCCGTCAAAGTACTGCGGTCCCAGTTTGGCAGCGATGAAGATTTTGTCCAGCGGTTCCGGCGGGAGGCGCAGGCTGTCGCCAGCTTGTCTCATCCAAATGTTGTGAGTGTATACGATGTTGGTCAGGAAGACGATACCTACTTTATGGTCATGGAATACATAGAAGGATCCAATCTAAAAGATGTGATCAACGAACGAGGGGCCCTGCCGGTTGCAGAAGCGGTGCGAATTGCGCTGCAGATCTGCGACGCTCTGGATCACGCCCATCAGAATCACATCATTCACCGTGACATCAAACCGCAAAACATCCTGATCGGCACAAACGGCCGGGTGAAAGTAACAGACTTTGGCATCGCACGTGCGGTCACCTCAGCGACCATCACACATACTGGTTCCGTCCTCGGTTCTGTTCACTACTTTTCGCCGGAACAGGCTCGCGGCGGGGTAACGGCTGAAAAATCGGACATTTATTCATTAGGAATTGTCTTATACGAAATGGTGACCGGACAGCTTCCGTTTTCCGGCGATTCACCGATTACGATTGCCTTGAAGCATTTGCAGGAACCGCTCCCTGAACCGCGCCAAATCAACCCTGACATTCCGCAGAGTGTAGAGAATATCGTGCTCAAAGCACTGGTGAAGGATCCGTTTTTGCGATATAGATCGGCGAAGGAAATGATGCTTGATCTGGAAACCTGCCTTGCGCCGGAGCGGCTCAACGAAGAAAAGATCCGCTTTCCTATCGATGACGAAGAGACCAAGGTGCTCCCGGCGATCACGCCCGAGATGATGGCCCAGTACAAACCGGAGCATCAGCTTGACAGACGAACGGGTGATGAAGAGGGAGAATCAGCGGAAGTCAAGAGCAACTGGTGGACGAGAACACTGATCTGGGTCGGTACGATTGGACTTTTTCTGCTGTTGGCTGCTGCCGGGGTGATCTATCTCCTGGATGCGATTGAGGTGCCGGAAGTAGCCGTCCCGCCTGTGACCGGCACACCTGTTGCGACGGCTAAACTCAAAATTGAACAAGCCGAACTTGTCCCAAATGTGATTGAAGACTATCACGAAGAAGAGGAAGGAACAGTCTACAGACAGGAGCCAGCGCCGCCCATGCGGTTGAAGCGAAACAGTGAGGTCACCTTGTACGTCAGCAAAGGGCCTGAGGAAGTGGCCATGCCGCGAGTGATCGGAGAGAAGGCAAGCATGGTGCAGCAGCAGTTGCAGCAGGATAAGTACAAAGAAGTGATCATCAAAGAGCGGGAAGACCCAGAGGTTCCGGCAGGACACGTGATTGAGCAGATACCGGCTCCAGACACGCAGGTCGTACCGACAAAGACGGCGGTTACCCTATATGTCAGCAAAGGGAAAAAGTATGTGAAACTGCCAGAGGTGATCGGCAAGCAATTGGCTGAAGCGAGAGTAGATCTGCTGCAGGCTGGTTTGGAGGTAGGAGAAGTATCGGAAGAACCTTCCTATGAAGAACAAGATCCGAATGTCGTCCTGTCTACCTATCCGCATGAGCCGGGAATGGAAGTGGCCACTGGCACGAAAATTAATTTGCGGGTAAGCAACGGCAAGTATCCGGCCGATGCTCGGATTGGCAGCTATGTGATACATGTCGACCCGGATGGAGAGAAAATGGATATACGCATCGTGCGACAAGACGCACGGGGTGAAGGAGTGGTGGAGCAAACGATCAGACAGCCACAGGATTTAACGCTATCACTTGTGCTGTCACCGGAGAAAGACGCGAAGATTGAAGTCTTCAAAAATGGAGTGCTAGACCAGACGCATCATATCTCGTACGAAAACCTGGAGTAACGTTGGAGGGAAGCAAATGCCGGAAGGGCGCATTGTGAAAGCATTGAGCGGATTTTACTACGTGGCGGACGGCCAGCGGGTGCTGCAGTGTCGTGCACGCGGCTTGTTTAAGAAAAAAGATGCCAAAGTGACCCCGCTCGTTGGTGATTGGGTCCGCTACGACGAGATCAGTGACAGCGAGGGATACGTGATGGAAGTGACGGACAGGGAGACAGAACTGGTTCGCCCGCCGATCGCCAATGTGGATCTCGCCATGCTTGTGTTTTCCATGCGGGAGCCGGCATTTGCCTCCATGTTGCTGGACAAATTTTTGGTTCATACGGAGCAGGCTGGGATTGATGCAGTAATTCTCTTGTCCAAAGCAGATCTGGCACCGTCGGAGGAAGTAGACTTGATACGCGCGAAGTACCAGCAGATCGGATATCGGGTGATTCCCACCTCTACCGTGGAACAGCAGGGGTTGGCTGAGGTTCGTTCCGAATTGGCCGGACATATCACTGTCTTTGCAGGTCAGTCCGGTGTCGGCAAATCTTCGTTGATCAACCATCTGTTTCCGGGAGTCAGCCTGCAGACGGGCGAGGTGAGTCACCGCTTGGGCAGAGGTCGACACACCACACGTCATGTAGAGTTGATTCCACTTCTTGACGTGGGCGGCTATGTTGCCGATACTCCCGGATTCAGCTCGCTTGATTTCAACGAACTGAGCGAACTTGACCTGGCCCAGGCTTTTCGAGATTTCCGCCGACATGCAGACCACTGCAAGTTTCGCGGCTGCCTCCATCTCAGCGAACCGGGATGTGCGGTGCTGGCCGCTTTGGAAAAAGGTGAGATAGACGCTGAACGGTATCAGCACTATCAGCAGTTTGTGGAAGAGCAAAAAGAACAAAAACGGAGGAACAAATCATGGTAAAGATCGCGCCATCCATCCTGTCAGCAGATTTTGCCAAGCTGGGAGATGAGATTCGTGATGTGGAACGCGGCGGGGCAGACTGGATTCATGTTGATGTGATGGACGGCCACTTTGTGCCGAACATCACGATCGGTCCACTGATTGTGGAAGCGATTCGACCAGTCACGACGCTTCCGCTCGATGTACACTTGATGATCGAAGAGCCTGACCGCTACATCCCCCAGTTCGTCAAAAGTGGTGCCGATATCCTGAGTGTTCACCAGGAAGCATGCCGTCACTTGCATCGGACGGTCCATCTGATCAAAGACCAAGGGGCTAAGGCAGGTGTCGTCCTCAACCCGGCTACACCACTGGTAACGATTGAATCGATTCTTGAAGATGTTGACATGGTCCTGTTCATGACGGTCAACCCTGGATTTGGTGGACAACGCTTTATTCACAGTGTCCTGCCCAAGATCCGCTCCCTTCGTCAACTGCTTGAGGAGCGTGGGCTGACCCACGTCGAGATCGAGGTTGATGGCGGTGTCAATCCGGATACGGCAAGACTGTGCCAACAAGCAGGAGCAAGCGTACTGGTGGCAGGTTCCGCAGTATTTAACCAGGCGGATCGAGCGCAAGCAATCGCAGCGATTCGCGGCTAGTGCAAACCGAACGAATTCCATACCAACCGACGAAGGGCTCCCAAAACAGGGAGCCCTTCGCTTCATTGTCCGCTGCAGAAAGATATCCGAACCGGGTGTAAGTTTATGTCGGTTGTGACCTTGGTCGCAGGAACGATTCGCTTCTGGGGGCATATACTGATCAGGTAATGGTAGTCGTTGTCATACCCTCTTTTTCGTATTTCTCCGTTGAACAGGGCTCATGTTTGTAATGGTACGGAATATGATGTAATAACAATGATTTCGGTTTGCCCTTAAGGGAGGTGCGGTATGACATGGGATTTCGTTCCTTTCGAATGCGACAAGGGTTCGCCCTTAAACGAGTACTTGGAATCATTCTTGCCGTCGGAGGGCTAACCATTCTCCTCAGCACAGCGCCTCAGTGGGTCTGGTATACCGCCACAGGAATTGCACTGATAGCGGCTGGTTGGTTTCTCTTTCATCACAAGTAACTCATAAGGAGGGGTTCGTATGCGATTTTATACGATCAAGCTGCCAAAATTCCTGGGCGGCATGATCCGCGCGGTGATTGAGGCGTTCAACAAAAAGAAGTGAGTAGAATGGGGCAGCCTTCCGGGCGGAAGAAGGTAAAAATAAAAAAGCACCTGCACGGGTGCTTTTTTTACGACAATATCACAATGGTTTGATCCACTTATTTATACGCGAGTCACCAAACCGGACTTCAGCGCTTTTGTGCTTACATATACACGTTTCGGTTTACCGTCAACGAGAATGCGCACTTTTTGTACATTAACACCCCATTTGCGGCGAGAAGCGCGCATGGAGTGAGAGCGTGCGTTGCCAGCTTTCGCGGACTTGCCAGTAACATAACATCTGCGTGCCATCAGTTTCCACCTCCCTTGAAGCATCGTGAGACGAATGGTATGATCTGTACCGTACAAACACTTGAATATAGTAGCACATCGCTGTGTCAATTGCAAGACTTGACACAATAAGGTATCGTTGGCCGTACATGGCGAAATCACTTCACATTCCAGTACAGCATGTAGTAAAATTGTAGGAAGGCACTGTAAACAGCAGATTGTGCCATGTTCCGTTCTTGTACGTACAGGTGGTACAAGAGATCTGCACTTTTTATATCCAATGGCTTCCAAAAGGAGGGTCCTTGCATGGCAGTGGAAATCAGTACTCCTCTGGGTAAGATTGATGTCACGGAAGAAGTAATCGCACGAATCGCCGGAGGTGCGGCGATGGAAGTGTTTGGACTAGTTGGTATGGCATCGCGCAAAGCGTTCAAGGATGGCATCGCCGAATTGCTGCGGCTGGAAAACCTGAGCAAGGGGATTGTCGTTCGCAGTGAAGGTGACGAAGTCAGCCTGGACATGCATATCATTGTCAGCTATGGAACGAAGATCTCTGAAGTGGCTGGCAACGTGCAGCGGCGCGTTCGCTATACATTGGAACAAACCGTTGGTATCGAGGCTACCACGATCAATATCTTTGTGCAGGGAGTCCGTACAGATAGGGACACGTAAGGAGGAACGTGAGTGATACATAAGCTTCTCGGTGGCGAACTGTTCAGCCAGATGGTCTACCAGGGCGCCGGCCAGCTGAAACATCATGTACATACCGTTGACTCGCTCAACGTATTCCCCGTGCCGGATGGCGACACGGGCACCAACATGAATCTCACCATTAGTTCTGGTGTGGACGAGCTTGCCCGCAAAGAGCGGGAGGAGATTGGCGAAGCCGCCTCTGCGTTTGCCAGGGGGCTGCTGATGGGAGCGCGAGGCAATTCCGGGGTGATTCTCTCCCAATTGTTTCGCGGCTTCTACAAAGCGGTCAGCGGCAAGCGTGAGATTAACGCCCGACAATTTGCCGATGCGTTGAAAGCAGGTGTCGACACGGCGTATCAAGCAGTTATGAAACCGGTTGAGGGAACCATTTTGACGGTTGCGCGGGAAGCGGCGGAGATGGCGGTCCGCACCGCTCGCATAACGGACGACGTGACCAAGGTGATGGAACAGACGTATGAACAGGCACAGGAAACCCTCGCACGCACACCTGACATGCTGCCTATTTTAAAAGAAGTCGGTGTGGTCGATTCCGGAGGCCAAGGCCTTGTTTTTATTTATGAAGGATTTCTCCGTACATTAAAAGGAGAGACAGCCCCGACGTGGGAAAAGCAGCCCAGTCCGCCTGCCATCGCAGGCGAGATGGAGCAGATCGTCGCTGAACAGCATCGTGCCCAGGCTCATCTGAAGACGGAGGATATCACCTTTGGCTACTGCACCGAGTTTATGGTTTGGTTGACCCGCAGCACGGAAGCGAACAAGAAACCGTTCGTAGAGTCGCTGTTCCGCACCAAACTGGATGGAATGGGCGACTCCCTCTTGGTAGTGACGGACGATGAAGTGGTCAAAGTGCACATCCACGCCGAAAATCCAGGTGAGGTGTTGAATTACGCCCAGCAGTTTGGCAGTCTGCATCGGATCAAAATCGACAACATGCGCGAGCAGCATGCCGCCATCGTTCAAGACGATGCCAATCAGACGGAAAAGCAAAAAACGGCAACCCAGGTAGAAGATGAAGCCGTTTCTGCGCCAACTGCCGGAGTGTCACAAGAGGCGCAGGAGTTGCAGCCATACGGCATTGTCGCCGTAGCCGCCGGGGGCGGGATTGCCGAGATTTTCCGGAGCCTTGGGGTGCACGTCGTGGTGGAAGGCGGACAAACGATGAACCCCAGTACGGAAGATTTGTTGAAAGCGATTTCGGAATGCAACGCCGAGCAAGTAATCCTTTTGCCCAATAACAGCAACATTGTGATGGCTGCTCAGCAAGCGGCGGTGCTTTCAGAAGTTCCCGCAGGTGTCGTCCCGACAAAAAGCGTCCCGCAGGGGATGGCGGCACTGGTCGCCTTTAACGGTGGAGCCGATCTGGAGAGCAACGTAGAGGCGATGACCGAAGCTGGCAAACAAGTGAAGACAGGTCTGGTGACACATGCGGTGCGCGACACCCAAATGGGCGATGTACAGATCAAGGAAGGCGACTACATCGGCATCGCTGACGGAACGATTGTCACCGCGGAGTCTGATATGATGAGAAGTGCCGAGCAGCTGCTGGAACAGCTTGTCGACGAGGTGACAGAGATCGTGACGATCTTGTTCGGTGAGGATGTTACGGAAGAACAGGCCAACACACTGCAACAGACGTTGGCAGATGCTCACCCCGATGTGGAAGTGGAAGTACTGCCCGGCGGACAACCTCTCTATCCGTTCATCATCTCAGTCGAATAAACGTTGTTGAAAGAGGTGCAGGCATGAAGCCTATCGTAATCTTGACAGACAGTGCGGCCGACATTGATGCCTCCATGCGTCAGTCGCTTGATATCGAAATGGTGCCGCTCAAGGTGTTGTTTGGTTCCGAAAGTTTTTTGGACAGTGTAACCATCCAGGCGGGGGACTTTTACAAGCGATTGAAGCAGTCTGAGGTGATGCCGACCACGTCGCAGCCATCACCGGCTGAATTCGCCGATACATACCAAAAGATTGCAGCGAAACACGGTTCCGAAGTGCAGATTATTGGCATCTTTTTATCTGCTGCGCTGTCCGGTACCTACCAATCAGCGGTCATCGGCAAATCGATGTTGGATGATCCGATTGACATTACGCTGATTGATTCCAAGAAGGCATCGTTCGTTCACGGGCTTGTTGTGGTGGAAGCGGCCCGGGCTGTCCGGGAGGGGAAAAGCAAGCAGCAGGTGCTTGACCTGATCGAACGGCTGCTGCATGACATCCAGGTGTACTTCATGGTGGATACCCTGGAATACTTGCAAAAAGGGGGACGGATTGGCAAAGCTTCGGCGCTGCTGGGCTCCTTGTTGAATATCAAGCCGATCCTCACGCTGGATCCGACTGGTGTCGTGACGCCGTTTGAACGTGTTCGGGGAAGCAAAAAGGCCATCGCCCGCATCAAGGAGGAGTTAAGGGCGTACGCGCAGGATCAACCGGTCAAAGTAGCAGTTGTTCATGCCGATTCGCGGACGGTTGCAGAAGATTTGCTGGAGCAGATCAAAGGTGAGCTTCCAGTCACGGAATCGTTTGTCGCGGAGATCGGCCCTGTAATCGGGACGCACGCCGGACCTGGCACCATTGGCTGCCTGATCGTGAAAGACCGGTAGTCTGAAGGCAGGGGTAGGAAGAAAATATGATTTCTTGATTGCGTACGCGCATACTCCATGTGAGTCATGCGCGTTTTTGCGTTTGGGGGATTGCCGCCTTCGTGATTGGGTGTAGCGCTTCCAACGGGGATTGCGATACAATAGAGTATGACCTTGATTATCTCTGATCTAATCGTTTCCCGAATCGAGACGGGAGGAGAGTATACATGAAGTACAAGAGTGTATTTGACATTATCGGACCGGTCATGGTTGGACCGTCCAGTTCGCATACAGCAGGGGCAGCGCGGATCGGCCGGGTTGCCAGGACCGTATTTGGCAGGGAGCCGAAGAGGGCCGTCATTACCTTTTACGGTTCGTTTGCCAAGACGTACAAGGGGCATGGTTCCGATGTGGCAACTGTTGCCGGTATTCTCGACTTTGATACGTACGACCTGCGGATGAAGGATTCCTTTGAGATTGCCAAGGAACGCGGGATTGAAGTAATATTGCGCACATCTGACGAGATGACGGATCACCCCAACACCTCGCGGATTCAACTAAGCGATGATCAGGGCAGCCTGGAAGTTGCGGGTGTTTCCATCGGCGGGGGTAAGATAGAGATAACCGAGATCAATGGGTTTCCACTCAAGTTGTCGGGCAATGCCCATACCTTGATGGTGCTGCACGAAGATCGTTATGGGATGATTGCCGCCGTCTCCAATATCCTGACCAAGTACGAGATCAACATCGGGCACATGGAAGTGTCGCGCCGTGACCGCGGCGACGAGGCGCTGATGGTGATCGAAGTGGATTCGGAGGTTGGTGAGGGGGCAGTCGAAGAGATTGAGCAGATCCCCCACATCCGGGGTGTATCCGTACTGCTGCCAACCTAGTACCAAACAAACACAACCTCTCAAAGGAGTGGGCTCCATGTTTCGCAATGTGGCAGAACTGGTCGAACTGGCTGAGTCACAGGGAAAGCCGATTTCGCACGTGATGATAGAAGCCGAGATGAAAGTGTCCCAGCGCACACGAGAAGAGATCATGAATCAGATGTACAACAACCTGGATGTGATGGAAAAAGCGGTCCAGCGCGGTTTGACGGAAGATATCCGCTCACACAGCGGGCTGACCGGCGGAGATGCCAAACGGCTGCAAACCTATATGCAGGAAAAGCCCTATCTCTCCGGTGAGACGCTGCTGAACGCTGTCAGTATGTCTACTGCCGTCAATGAGGTAAACGCGGCGATGGGCACGATCGTCGCTACGCCAACGGCTGGAGCATGCGGCATTGTGCCAGGTACGCTGTTTGCTGTGTCAAAAAAGCTGAATCCCACCCGGGAAGAGATGGTAAACTTCCTGTTCACAGCGGGAGCGATCGGCTACTGTATTGCCAACAACGCATTTATCTCCGGGGCAGCGGGCGGCTGTCAGGCGGAGGTTGGGTCAGCCACAGCGATGGCGGCGGCAGCGATTGTGGAGATGGCTGGAGGAACCCCAGAGCAGTCGGCGCAGGCTGTGGCGATTGCTTTGAAAAATATGCTTGGTCTGGTGTGCGACCCCGTTGCCGGACTGGTAGAAGTGCCGTGTGTCAAGCGGAATGCGATGGGGGCGGCGATTGCCACCGTTGCGGCCGATATGGCTCTGGCCGGGATTAAAAGTGTTATCCCGACGGACGAAGTGATTCTGGCGATGTATCGCATTGGCTGTACGATGCCGACTGCACTCAAAGAGACGGCACAAGGCGGTCTGGCCGCGACACAGACTGGTCGCCAGATCGAGGCCAAAATCTTTGGAGTGCCGTTAAATCAGTAAACGATGAACGAAGTGTTGGCGTCGTCCGTAACTTGCCTGTACGGGGTGGGCGAGGAGCGGGCGAATGATCTGAAAGCATTAGGTATCGAGACGATCCAGGATTTGCTGGAGTATTTTCCGGTCCGTTACGAAGATTACCGGATACGCGACCTAAGCGAAGTGAAGGACGGGGAGAGGGTTACGCTTGTGGCGACGGTCTACAGTGAGCCCTCCGTTCGTTTCTACGGCAAAAAAAAATCCCGGTTGACGGTCCGTCTGGTGATCGACCGGGTCGCGGTGACAGGTGTCTGGTTTAACCAGCCTTTTGTAAAAAAACATCTCTCTCCTGGAAAGCAGGTTGTCGTGACCGGAAAATGGGACAAGCACAAACTGCAGATCATCGTATCAGAATTAATGGATGCCGATTCACCACGTGCCCGCAAGCGATCCGACCTGGCCGCTGTATACCCGCTGTCTGGGAGTGTCTCGCTTGCTTTTCTGCGCAAGCTGATCGACCAGGCACTGACTCAATATGGTGATCACGTCACCGAGACCCTGCCGTCAGAACTGGTGGAGCGCTACCGGCTGATGCCGCGTGCACAGGCAATCCGTGCCATCCACGCGCCCGGCGATCTGGAGGAGGGGCGACAGGCAAGAAGGCGGATCATGTTTGAGGAACTTTTTTTGTTCCAGCTCAAAATCCAGGCGTATCGTCGGATCACCCGCCAGCAGACGGAGGGAGTGGCTCAGCAGATTCCGATGGAAGAGGTGCGCAGCTTTATCCGCTCTCTGCCGTTTTCGCTGACCGGGGCGCAAAAACGGGTCATCAAGGAGATTCTCGACGACATGCAAGCCAACTATGCGATGAACCGGCTGCTGCAGGGAGATGTAGGGTCCGGCAAAACGGTAGTGGCGGCCATCGCCTTGTTGGCAAGTGTTAAAGCAGGATTTCAAGGTGCGTTAATGGTGCCGACGGAGATACTGGCCGAACAGCACCTGCAGTCCCTCCGTTCTCTGCTGGAACCGTGCGGCATACAGGTTGCCCTGCTGAGCGGTTCGCTGACAGCCAAGCAGCGGCGTGACGTGATCGATGGGCTGCAAATGGGACTGATTGACGTGGCAGTCGGGACCCATGCGTTGATTCAAGAGGATGTCTATTTTCGCCGCTTGGGGCTGGTGATCACCGATGAGCAGCACCGCTTCGGTGTAGAGCAGCGGCGGATTTTACGCAGCAAGGGGTTTTCCCCCGACGTACTGTTTATGACGGCGACACCGATTCCCCGCACACTAGCGATTACCGCTTTTGGCGACATGGATGTCTCGACGATTGACGAACTCCCTGCAGGACGCAAACCAGTGGAGACAAGCTGGGCCAAGCATGAGCAGTTCCACCTAGTCTTGGAACAGATGCGGCGTGAACTGGATAGAGGCCGTCAGGCTTATGTGATCTGTCCCTTGATCGAAGAGTCCGACAAGTTGGACGTACAAAACGCGATAGACGTCCACGCACAGCTGACAACCTACTTCCGCCAGTACCGCGTTGGACTGATGCATGGGCGATTGCCTGCCAAAGAGAAGGACGATGTGATGCAGCGATTTGCTTCTGGGGAGCTTCAGGTGCTGGTTTCCACAACCGTTGTTGAGGTAGGCGTCAATGTCCCCAACGCTACGTATATGGTCGTCTACGATGCCGAGCGGTTCGGCCTGGCCCAACTGCACCAACTGCGGGGACGGGTTGGGCGGGGGGCAGACCAGTCGTACTGCGTACTGATTGCCGATCCGAAAACAGAAGTAGGTCGCGAACGGATGCGGGTGATGTGTGAGACCAATGACGGTTTTGAGCTGTCACAGCGCGATCTGGAGCTGCGCGGACCGGGTGACTTCTTTGGCACCAAGCAGAGCGGCCTGCCGGAGTTTAAAGTAGCTGACCTGACCACCGATTACAAGGCGTTGGAAGTAGCCCGGCAGGAAGCGGCATCATTGGTCGCAAGCGATCACTTTTGGCGAGGTCCAGAATTTGAGGCGCTGCGCAATCTGTTGAGACGAGAGGGGATTCTGGAGGGGACGGTGCTGGATTAACAAATCAATATAGGGAGCGGGAGTCCAAGATCGGCTTACGATGATTTCATAAAAAGACAGGTTGTCGGGATGTCCTGACAACCTGTTTGTGTTGCACTATTTTTTTGCCGTATTCGAATCGCCTGCTGCATCGAGTGGTTCCACTGTCATCAGATAGAACCATTTGCCGTCCGCACTGGTGCCAACCAATTGCGTATAGTGGTGCAGTCCTTCGATGAGCGTCCGCTGTTCTCCCGTATCCGCATCAAACGATTGGATGCTGACTGTATGAGGCCGGTTGTCTGTCGACTGCACGAATTGTTTGTAGAGGATGGTGTGCGTTCCGTCCAGCCAGACGCCGTCGTATATCCGCTCTCCCTCCACAAGCTGTTTGCCTTTGTACAGCCCGGCGTTGGGGTACAACCGGTACAGGCCGTCACTGGAGGAGGAGAATCCGGACCAGTCCTGGGGCTGTACGGGTGGACTCCAGTCAGTGATCTTTTGCGTCTGCCAGGAATACTGGTAACGTCGTTCTTGATATGTTTCCCCGTCTACGGCGGCAAAATGGACGGAATCACCGTCGTCCCAAAAAGCAATGCCGATCTCCGCATCGTCCAGTGCACTGCGTGGCTCTTCTCCTTTGATCGCATTCGGCAACCGAAGGACGTTTTGCGTCTTCAGATCGTAAATCAGCAGATCGAAATCTTTTCTTTGTTCTTTTGCTCCGACAGCCATGATCAGGTGGGAGTGGTCCCGGCTGAAGTTGGCACCGTGCACATAACCGTCTACCTGTACATTCACTGTCGTGTCACTGGTTGGTACCGTGACATCAGCAGTTGACTTGGCGTAAAAGAAGCCGCGTGTATCGGCTGTGAACGTTCCTTCGCCCAGATAGTGGGTTTGCAGCGGAATCGGATAGGGAATCAGCTCGTTCTGCTCCGTGTCGTACAGAGCATACAACCGCTCCAGTCGTGCGTCACACTCGCAGTACTCTTTATATCGGCTCAGCAGCAGGTAACGTTTATCGGGACCGATAAACGAAGCAGTGGGATAAGAAAGATCAAAAGCACGAAGTTGGATCTTTTCCTCTCCGTCTGTTGACACCTTCCACAGTTGAGAAGGGGTGTAGACAACAGCCACTAGAGAAGGCGGTTCCTGCAGTACGGTTCCGCTTTTCGTAATCGCTCCATTTACACTGAGCAGATAGGAGCGAGAGCCAATGTCAGGTTCTGCTGCTTTGGGGATCTCTACGGTTAGCCGCAATTGACGATCCGAGGCCCACTGATACGCAAATGTCGGGATCAGTGGATGGAAGTGTTCTGCCGCCTGCCGCTTGAGTGCGTCCTCCACAGACGAACGATCCATCGGTTCGCGGAAAAAAAGGAAAAAGTGCTGCGGAGTGTCTGCCACAACGCTCTGAATCGGTGAATGAATCCGGGGATCTTTTTCCCATTGGATCAGGACGGGCTCTTTCATCGCGGCGTAGTCAAACGGAATCTGTGCCAATGGTTCGGATCCCGAGGACGACAAGTTGATTGGGTCACCTGATGCAGCGGATGGGGCTGAGTTGGGATCAGGTCCGGTCTGGGATGGTGGAGGTGAAGTATCAGATGTTGAGAGTGAGCAGGCCGTCAGTAATGCCACAACAGGCAGAATCAGGAATAAAAGTCGTTGTCTCATCATCGCCCTTCCTTCTTGTCGTATTTGCTCCATATCCGTTATACGATGTTGTGCGGCGCTTCGTTTCACGTGCAGGGACGGTTGTCGGGTGTCCAGGCAGCGTATTTTATGTCGTGCTCCCAGTATGCAGTCGGCCGATGAAACATTCGCAATAGAAGGGTAGTTGCCAATCTGCCGTTTATTATGAATGTTCTGAAATTATCCTTGACCTTAGTATTATGTATGTAGTACTGTGTATACATAAAGAGAGGGGTCATTCCTGATCCGCAAGGGCTTCAAGAGAATCTGCGATCACCGAAGAAGGAAATGGAGACCGTTTGCAGGAGGGTGCTGCCCATGGCCCTGCCCTACGCAACTCTCTTTTTTTCACATCGTATTGTGTATACACAACACAATATTCTTTATTCTGAATGTGTAATCCGTTTTCGGCCAAGCATTTTCAGTCGGCGCTGAAACCATTGCAGTCAGGACACTGTCAGAAGAGCGAATCAAACAGCCGATCCGCAGATATCGCCGTAGGTGTCGGAAGGGGGAGTAGCAACACGCATAAACCGGGCATGTTAGGATCTTCGTGTCATGCAGGATATGTTTGTGGGCCCAACGTCATACGCGTTCTGGAGTCGATCAATCAGATGAGAGAGTAGGTGTTTTATGCAGCTTTTTACTTGGGATGCGACAATCCGCTGGTCTCCACAAAGGCTCGTTATCGCTGGCTATACGGCAAAAGACCAAGCGGCGGTGAAGCAGCACATTGATGAGTTGCGAGAACTAGGCGTGCCTGCTCCCAGGCGGGTTCCGATGATCTACGACGTATCGCCTGAACTGCTGCAAACCGCAGAGGAGATTACGGTTGTTCGAAACGACAGCAGCGGCGAGGCAGAAGCTGTTCTGTTGGACGTTGATGGCAGATGGTACATAGGTCTTGGCAGTGACCATACCGATCGGGTTCTAGAGGCGGTCTCGATCCAAAAATCGAAGCAGGCCTGCGGCAAGCCGATTGCCAAAGAAGTGTGGCTGCTTGATTCGATCAGTGATCGTTGGGACGAGATAGAGATGCGAAGTTGGGTAACAGTGGACGGCGAGGAACGGTTGTATCAATCCGGAAAGCTAGGGGCCTTCCTCAACCCGGATGAGCTGCTCGCAATCGTCCGGGAGCGAGGTTATGCAGCTCCGGGCATCGCTCTATTCTGTGGTACGCTGCCGCTGGTAGAGGGACAGTTCCAGTTCGGCGAATCCTTCCGTGCTGAACTGCTTGACGAGCGGAACAATCGCTCCATCCAGCTTTCTTATCAGATCAAACACTTAAAAGATGCGGAGCAAGATTAGCCAGGTCGGCGGTGCAGGATAGCACGTCGCGCATCTTTACAGGTTGGATCCATGAACGGGCATCGAACCGTTCCGAGAAAGAAGAACGACTCTTCATTTTTGTCACAAGGGGGCAATCAACATGAAACAGAACATCACTTACCGCTGGATGGTATGGGCGTCACTTCTCCTTTGCTTTGTATGGATAGCGGCTGGTTGCGGCAGCCCAGCTTCCGATGCCGGGGGCTCGCCTTCGACCGGACAACCCGCTGACAATGGTGGACCGATCCACCTAAAAGTGGCGTCCAATAACACACAAACCTCCTGGTACATGTTTACCGCAGCGTTGGCTGAAGTGCTGAAAAACAATGGTTCCAATATCAACTTGGAAGTTCTGCCATTTGCTGGTGGTATCGGGAACATTGAATTGGTGGCGCAAAAAGAAGCCGATTTTGCGGTCAGCTTTAACATTGCCAACAAGTGGGCAAGCGATGGTGTGGTCGCATACGACAAGAAGTATCCTGACATCCGCGCATTGGTTGGTGGGATCAACCAGTATTACGTTGGCATTATCGCCAGGACCGACTTTTTAAAGGAACATGGAATCGACTCGATCGCAGACATCAAAGAAAAGAAGATCCCTGTGCGTATCATCACCAATCCAGTCGGTTCGCTGGCGGAGTACAACACCAGAATGGTTCTGGATGCATACGGATTGGACTACGACACCGTCAAGAGTTTTGGCGGTTCTGTCGAACTCACCTCCAACGATGTGATCAAAACGGCATTCCAAAACGGAACGGCCGACCTGCACGTGCTGGCGATGAGCAAGGCACATCCGGTGATTACGGAGATCGCCTTGCAGACAGACATTGCGGTGATGGGAATTGAGGATGAGGTCCGCGAGTGGTTTAAACAGTACGGCTATAAGAACATCGGATTCCCCGGCGGGCAGTTTAAAGGGCAGGAACAGGAAGTCGATACGGTCGGCTTTGTCGTAAGCTACATCACGCATAAAGATATGGACGAAGAACTGGTCTATCAGCTCACGAAAGCGGTGAACGAGAACAAGGAGGCGCTGGTGAACGGGCATAAATCAGTAAACGATTTTGATCCGCAGGAAGCGGCCAACCCGGAGTTGCTCGGCGTCCCGCTGCACCCTGGCGCAGAGCGTTACTACCGTGAAGCAGGCATCCTGAAAGAATGACCAAACGAATCGTTTGCGTCCTGTCCGGGCGGGCAGGACGCAAACGTTCGACATGATGTGCTCCACTCTGAAAGACATCCCATGTTTTGGCCGGGAGGCGAAATAATGGCTAGAAAATACTTGCGATGGGTACCGCTGGTTGCGATCATATGGGCTTTATTCCAATTGTACCTTGCAGCGGTCGGTCCCTTGACAGCCCAGCTGCAACGCTCCATTCACGTCGCCTTCGCACTTGCTCTAACATTTCTGCTAGTGCGGCGAGGAGAGAATGCGAAAAACGGGTTGGTTCGACAACTCGACTATCTGTTTGCCTTGGTTTCTATAGCATCTGGCCTATACATCTACTTTGAAGCGGACAGACTTGTCTCCCGCATTCAGTTCGTCAGCGAACTAACGGCGATGGACTATGCCGTCTGCATTTCGATCACGCTGCTGATCCTAGAAGCATCCCGGCGTACAGTGGGAAAAGCGATGACCATTTTAGCGGTATTTTTTCTCTTTTACGCGTTTGCAGGGGCGTATTTCCCCGGACCATTAGCGCATACGGGTATTTCCCTCAAGCGGATGGTTGAGATCATGTATTTCTCGTTAGAAGGAATCCTGGGCGTTCCGATCGGTGTGTCGGTTGATTACGTCTTTTACTTCGTCTTGTTTGCCGCGTTTCTGGACCGATCGGGCGGGGGGAAACTGTTCATCGATCTTGCCTTCAAAATGACGAAACGGTCGAAAGGAGGGCCTGCCAAAGCGGCGATTCTCGGCAGCGGCGGTATGGGCACGATCAGCGGCAGTGCGATCGGCAACGTCGTCAGTACAGGGGTATTCACGATTCCTCTGATGAAGCGGGCTGGCTACACACCAACCTTTGCGGCATCCATTGAAGCGCTTGCCTCCACAGGGGGACAAATCCTGCCGCCGATTATGGGGGCGGCCGCCTTCATCATGGCCGATACGGTTGGCATCCCGTATGTGGATGTTGCTCTGGCGGCGCTTATCCCTGCCGTCCTGTACTTTGTGTCGCTTTACGTGATGGTACATCTGGAAGCAGGCAAAAAAAATCTGCAAGCTAGTCCGGACAACACAAGCGATAAAGCGGCTGAGCAGACAAAGGAAAAGCTGCTAGGCCGCCTTCATTTGCTGCTGCCGTTGGCTATCCTGATCATCCTGATTTTCTCCGGAAAAACCCTGCAGTTGTCAGCCTTCTGGTCGATCGTGACGATCGTGGCGGTCAGTTTTTTGAGAAAGGCGACACGGATGAGTGTGACAGACATTTTGGACGCACTGGTCGATGGCGCTAAACAGGCGATCCAGGTAGCTATCCCGTGTGCCGTGGCTGGCATCGTCGTGGGTGTGATCATTCATTCCGGACTGGGCTTGAAGTTCAGCAGCATGATTGTGAACTACTCGTTCGGCATACCGCTGCTTTCCGTTCTGCTGGTTTGTCTGGGATGCATCATACTTGGCATGGGGATGCCAACCACCTCTGCCTATATCATGGGCGCGGTCTTGCTCGCTCCTTCCCTGCAAAGTCTCGGGTTTGAGCCCATCGCAAGCCACCTGTTCATCCTGTATCTCGCGTGCTTGTCGATGGTGACGCCTCCTGTTGCGTTGGCAGCCTACAGCGCGGCAAGCATCGCCCAATGTGATGCCAATCGCACCGGTTACCTCGCCTTTTTCTTGTGCATACCCGGATTTTTGATTCCGCTCTCTTTTGTGTTCAATCCAGCCCTGGTTCTGGTGGGAGATCCACTGGAGATCATCTGGATGACAATCAAGACACTGTTGGGTCTTATCGCCATGTCCGGCGCAATCATCGGCTTCTTATTGGTTAAGGTCGAGATGCTGCAGCGAGTACTGTTGGCGGCGACAGGGCTGGCCATGATCGTGCGCGGCCAGATAACCGATATCATCGGGATTCTGCTCTTTATCGTCCTGCTTGCTTTCCTATGGAAAGAGAAGAAAAAGGGAGAGCGGATTGCCGTTGAGTCTTTATAGTCACGGGAAGTTTTCGATTAGCGTCAAAGCTTTTCTCTCAAAGACAGAGGAATAGGAATGGAGGCGTTTTTCTTGTCGGCACCTTTTCAATCTCTTCGCGCATGGCTGCGTTATTTGCATAACAAAGAGGAATTGGCTGTTGTGACCAAACCGGTTTCCACCCGATATGAGATCGCAGCGTATACCAAGCATCTTGACGGCAGCAGACCGGTGTATTTCCCTGATGTAGATGGGTACACCATACCTGTCGTCTCCGGCATCGCCAGTACACGTCAACATTTTGCGGAAGCGCTGGGCTGTCGGACGGATGAGATGATCGACAAGTTTTTGCATGCCATCGATCATCCGATCCCGTCTGAGATGGTGAAAAGTGAAGCAGCGCCTGTTCAGCAACACGTGGTAACCGAGGATATCGACTTGATGAAGATGTTCCCCATCTGTCTGCATCAGGAGAAGGATTCCGGTCCCTACATCACTGCAGGATTAGCGATCGTCCGGGACCCGGAAACAGGGAAACAAAACGTGTCCATTCATCGTTTGCAGGTGTCCGGCAAAAACCGGTTGGGTGCGCTGATTCTGCCTCGTCACACATTTGCTGCCTTTAAAAAAATGGAGGAGAAAGGGGAGCCGCTCGAGATTGCCATTGTGTTGGGAGTGGACCCGATATTGATGCTGGCGTCCCAGGCGATCGCGCCGCTCGGCCAGGACGAATTGGAGATCGCGGGCGGGCTGCGAGGGGAAGCCGTTCCCGTCGTGCGCTGCAAGACGGTCAACATCGATGTGCCGGCTTATGCCGAGATTGTATTGGAAGGCAAGATCCTTCCCCACGTTCGCGAACCGGAAGGCCCGTTTGGCGAGTTTCCCGCCTATTACGGACCGAAAAGCAACAAAGAAGTGATCGAGATTCACTGTGTCACCCATCGGGAGAAACCGATCTATCAAGCTTGCCTGGCTGGCTCGGATGAAAACTTGCTGCTGGGAGCCATTCCGCGTGAGGCCAGCCTGCTTCGTGCGCTGCGCAACACAGTTCCTACTGTTCGCAACGTACATCTGACGATGGGCGGCAAATGCAGGTTCCATCTGGTGGTCTCCATGAAAAAGAGAAATGAAGGGGAAGCGAAAAATGTGATTTTCGCTGCTTTTGCCGGCCATTATGATGTGAAAAAAGTAATCGTGGTCGATGAAGAGATCGATATTTTTGACATGGATCAGGTGGAATGGTGTGTGGCGACTCGCTTTCAGGCGGAACGAGACCTGGTCGTGGTCCACGGTGCGCTTGGTTCCAAACTGGATCCCTCGGCCGATGACGGGGTAAGCTCCAAACTGGGATTTGATTGTACGGTTCCGCTAGGTGCCGAGCCAGAGGATTATGAAGTGACGCGGATCCCCAGTATGGAGGGGTACCACTTCGACCAACATATTGAGAGTCGGCTCGCAGACGATCGCAGCTTCTCTGAGGATTGACAGGTGGACCAGATGGACAAAAAAATCATCGTTGGCATTACGGGCGGTTCCGGCGCGATTTATGGGGTTCGTCTACTGGAAGCACTTAACGAAGCAGGTGTAGAGACTCATCTGATCATCAGCGAGTGGGGGGAGAAGACGATCCAGATGGAAACATCGTATACCCTGCCGGAAGTAAAGAAGATGGCTGCGGTTTCGTACAGTGTAAAAAATCAGGCCGCTGCCATCTCGTCCGGGTCGTTTCGGGTAGATGGGATGGTCATCGCCCCTTGCAGTATGAAAACCCTGGCAGGGATAGCAACCGGGCTCGCTTCCGATCTGATTGCGCGAGCGGCTGATGTGATGCTCAAAGAGCGTAAGAAGTTGATCCTGCTCACACGTGAGTCACCACTCAATCTCGTCCACGTCAGAAACATGGAAACGGTCATACTGGCCGGGGCCATGGTTTTCCCGCCCGTGCCCGCCTTTTACAACCAGCCGAAATCAATTGACGATATCGTCAACCATACAGTGGGCAGGGTGTTGGACCAGTTGGATTTAGACCCTGATTGGGTAAATAGATGGGGCAAGCAGTAAAAAGAAAACGAAACGTTTTGCCAAAAAGAAAGCTTTTGCCACAACAAGCGGCTGAACACACCTCAGCCGCTCGTCTGTTATACACACGATTACCGAAACAGTTCGCTCGCCCGTAGATAGTGAGCCCAATACCCCCGCCACAGACCGTAATCGGGCCATCCTGTTCCTGCCGGTCTGCGGTACAATCGAGAATATACTCGCTCTAGCGCGCCTTCACCAGTGGGGAGTTCTTCCATTCTGCCTAAACCTCGGATTAGAATGAACGACGCCGACCATTCGCCGATTCCTTTGATCCCCAGCAAGAAGCGGCGTACCTGCTGGTAGTCGCCCCTCTGCAGGAAATCGTCGCCTACATGCTGAAAGGCTTCGCTCATAGCCAGCAGATATTCCTGCTTTTTTTGCTGACCGACGATCGTTAGCATCTCCTCTCTGTCTGCCGCCAGCAGGTCGGCCGGTTCGGGAAAAGCCGGATACGGCTGGTTATGGATCGTTACGTTGCCGCCATAACGTCTGGACAGCTCCTGTTTGACGCTTTTCGCTGCGGGCATCGGCACCCGTTGGGAGAGAACAGCCCAACAGGCGTTTTCAAACGGTGTCAAAAACTTTACCTGGTGATAGCCGTACAGCCGCTCCACGATCGGCTGAAACACCGGATCTTTGCTCCCCAACTGATAAAACGGACGCAGTTCATCGTCGAGACTAAACACAAAACGGATTTTTTCCTCAAGCTCCCGCTGCTGACTATCTGTGATGGCCTCTGTGGAAAACAGTGTGTAGACGAGCCGAGGGTGTTCGAGGGTACCTGTCGAACGCAGAGAAAAAGCGAATACTTGTCCCTGCCACTTGATCGCTTTGACGATCTCGCTGCTTCCGGTCGCCTGCTCGCCTTTTGTCGGAGAAAAGCCTTGTAGGAATGCAGCCGATTTGTTGAAATCATAGGGAGCTGCCGGGTATAGTGTACCTTGCTTTGTAAACTGTTTCACGCCAACCTCCCTCACTTCTTTACCTCATAGACAACTAACGTTTGCCCTTCAGGGTCTCGCGCCATAAACTTTCGACCCAATGGAAAATCGATCAGTTCTGTGCTCAGCGCAACTCCTTTTTCCTGCCATCTGGCATAAACAGACTCGATTGCCTCTACCTCAAAGCTGATTTCTACCTTTTCGTTTGCTTCTGGCCTCACTCCCCATAGCAAACCGCGCAGGCAGCCAGTAAGAAGATTGAGGCCATTTTGCCGCATTCGCTGCGCCAGCGGGTACAGCACCTGAGAGACAGTATGCGCTTTCTCGCGCTTGATCCGAGCTATCATCGCAAGCAGCAGAACAAGCAGCAGGAGGAGCAGCTGCAAATGATCAGGAGGGCGGTATTGGAGAGCTCCCGACTGGAACTTCACTATCAGAAGCGGCAGCGGCTGGATCGCATTCCGCCTATCGAGCCGCGTCGGGTTGACCCCTACGGCATGGTCAACGTACACGGGGCCTTGTACTTGATCGGCTACTGCCACCTGAGAAAAGGCGTAAGACAGTTTCGGCTCGATCGCATTCGCCGTCTGGATGTACTGCCGGAGAGGTTCCGCCGTCCGGAGGAGTTTTCCATTCAGCAGTATCAGCCGGAGCAAAACCGCAATCTGATCGTTCGCGTACAGTTTCCTGCCGCGATGGCCGCTTACGTTCGGGAATCGCGCCCGTTTTTTTGGGAAACCGAGAAAGAGACGGAGCAGGGACTGGAGGTGACGCTGCGCGTACGCGATGAGGATGAAGTACTCTCCTGGATTCTCAGTTGGGGAGGGCAGGCGCTGGTGCTGGAGCCATCTTCCCTGCGGCATAAAATCTATGAGCAAGCCCGCCATATGATCGCCCGCTATGATCCGGAAGGGTAATCCACAGCAGGTGTCTGATGGGATCGCTGCGTCTGCAAGATGATTTTTTTACCAGTTGAGATCGAACGTATATTCCCCTTATAATGAGCATACAATAAGAACAGGTGTTCCTATTATGAGGGGGTGGCATCATGAAAAGCCGAATCATCTTTCTTGCCGACATGCAAAGCTTTTTCGCCAGTGTGGAAAAGGCGGCTGACCCGACGATTCGCGACAAACCGATCGTTGTTGCTGGTGATCCCGAACGGCGCAGCGGTGTCGTGTTGGCCGCCTGCCCGCTTGCCAAGGCATATGGCGTGACCACCGCAGAAGCCCTCTGGCAGGCACAGCAGAAATGTCGTCAGTTGGTCGTGGTCAAGCCGCGAATGGAGACGTACATTCGCGTATCGCTGCAGATCACCCGCATTTTTGAGTCCTTCACAGACCTGGTAGAGCCGTATTCGATCGATGAGCAGTTTCTCGATGTGACCGGCAGTGCGGCACTGTTTGGCGATCCGCTGACGATTGCCGAACAGATTCGGGAGCGAGTCCGGCTGGAGACGGGGATTGTCTGCCGGATTGGGATTGGCGAAAACAAAGTGTTGGCGAAAATGGCCTGCGACAACTTCGCTAAGAAGCAGTCACAGGGAGTGTTCTGGCTGAAGCGCTCGGATCTGGCTGAGACGCTTTGGCCGCTGCCGGTGGAGAAGTTGTTTGGAGTCGGTTCCCGGATGAAGCGGCATTTCCACCGGATTGGCGTGTATACGATCGGACAAGTGGCTAAGCTTTCTCCTGCCGTCCTGACCCGCCGTTGGGGCGTCAACGGAGAGATCCTGTGGCGAACCGCTCACGGGCTTGACGATTCGCCGGTTTCTCCTCGAACGCACGAACTGCAAAAAGGGATCGGCCACCATATGACGCTGCCGCGTGATTACCACACGGCGGCTGATATCAAAGTGATCCTGCTGGAGCTGTGCGAAGAAGTGTGTCGGCGGGCGCGCAGCAAGAACTTGATGGGATCGGTCGTCTCTGTTGGCTGCCGTGGGGCCGACTTTGATACAGCCACCGGCTTTTGGCGGCAGATGAAGCTGTTCGAGCCAACGCATGACGCAATGACGTTGTTTCAGGCGGTGGGCCATTTGTTTGAGCGGCACTGGCGGCACACACCGGTCCGAAGCATTGGGGTCAACCTCAGTCAACTCATCGAGGATGATACGTATCAGCTCAGCCTGTTTGAAGACAAACAGCGGCAGCGGGCGCTGGCTGCTGCGATCGACGGCATTCGCGCCCGTTATGGAAATGCTGCCGTGCTGCGGGCCATCTCACTGCTTGACTCCGGGCAGGCACGCGAGCGGGCGCGCAAGATCGGAGGCCACTACAAATGAACAAGCGCAGGCTGCTGGGACTGGATGGAGAAGGCAGACGAGAGGAGAACGGCGGCCAACAGGGCAGCGTATCCCGGATGCAGCCGGACGGTTGGCGGGAGACGCTGCAGGAGTGTGTCATCTTTGGCGTTTTATTCAAGGCGGTCATGGTCGATTTGACGGTGCTGCAGGCGAGGGCGCTCAAGCTGTCGTACCAGGCACCGCTTGAGGAACTGTCCCATTGGGCGGAACGGCGCCATTATCAGCTGCGACGCCGCTTGCGCGAGCAAGGCTGCTTCTTGTTGAACAGCGAGCGGCTTGATCAGGTCTACCGGATCCAATTGATCATCGGGGGTTATCAACAGGAAGCGGTGTACTCGGTCGAATGGATCAGAGCCGAATGCGAAGAGCGGATTCGCATCTGGCTGATGGAACGAGGAGGAGAGCGGAATGGGGCGTAAGGCGGTGTCCAAAAAGGAGAATTTGTTTGCGGCCAGCCGGTTTGTTCTGCCGGAGCACCGGGAGATCTATCTCCAGATGAAGCAGGAGCAGGTCTTTTACGTTCCTCCGCAACTAGATGAACACCAGCGGGCAGAACTTGCCAGTCGACTGTGGCAGGCATTTCAAGAGAAGCAGGAAGTGGAGGTCACCTGTTACGATCGGCGTGGGCCGCGGCAAGTGCGGGGAGTGATTCTCCACATGGAACAGGTGACACGGCGGATCAAGCTGAGAACAGATCAAGGAACGGAGTGGATTTCTGTCGATCACCTGCTTGATGTTGGGGGTGGTGGGTGAAAACTTCCCAGGTTCCAGACACATAGCGGCAGATAGATTAGGGGAGGATGTGAGTAAAAAGGAGTACGCATCGTGAGAAGAGTGTTCTCGCCAAAACGCGGGATCGTCACCGTCACGTTTCTGTGCATCTTGACGGTGGTGGGATGTTCTGCTTCGCAGCCTCCTGCAGCAGAACGGCAGCCGATTACCACACAGCTCACGCAGAGCCCAGAGAGCCCGGTGCAGGTGGCAGAACCGATCAAGTCGGCTTCACCACAGCGACAGGTGAGTCAGCAGGAGAAAGTACCTGATCGTCGCATGCTTGACGTGCCGCTGATCAAACAAAACCCGGAATTGAAGTACGGGTGTGAGATAACCAGTTTGACCATGCTCCTCAGATACGCAGGCTATGATGTTGACAAGATGACGCTTGCCAGTCAGGTGTCCAAAGACGAGGAACCGCTCGTGCAGCAGAAAGGAGACATTCGCCAGTGGGGCGACCCTAATCAGGGGTTTGTCGGTGATATGACCGGAAAACGGAAAGGTTTTGCCGTATACCACAAACCGCTGGAGAAACTGCTGCGTCACTATATGGGAGAACGGACGGTCAACTTGACCGGGCAGTCGTTTGATCGCGTGTTGCAAAGCGTGCGAAAAGGAAGACCTGTCGTCGTCTGGACGACTGGCGATTTCAGACTGCCCACAGAGTGGGAAAGTTGGTACAAGGACGGGAAAAAGATCGTCGCTCCGTTTGACGAACATGCCGTCTTGATCGTCGGCTATGACCCGACCTATGTATACGTCAACGACCCGCTTCGGGGAGGGAAGAATCAGCCGGTAGAGCGTGGAGCGATGATAAAGAGCTGGGAAGCGCTGGGAAAGCAGGCGCTTACCTACCGATAGTGACGTGAGAAGTTGAAATGCAAGTGGCAAGTGAGCAAGCATAAAGTCAAAAAAGGAAGGGCGATGCGGTAAATGGAATATGATCTTCCAAAACCAAAAAAATCAGCTGATTTTAGCCAAATGCATCGCGAAATGACTTTTGCGTGGGAAGGGAGCCATCGCGTAGGATAGACGAAGAAATCTTGCAGCCACATTGCATCGTGTGAAAAGGGGACTCTACATGTTAGCACAAGAAATGGGCAAAATCTTCACCAAACACGCGGGAGTGATGACGCCCAAACGATGGACTGAGTTTCTTGAGCAGTTGGAGAACAAAGGTTTGTACGTTGTCATCGAAACCGAAACCAATGGTAAGATGATGAGCCCGTTGGGAGGATTGATGCCGATGCCGTGCAAAGACGAGACGTTCTGCATCATGAGTGCTGACGAGTTAAAAGCCAAAGGGTTGTCCATTGGTCATCATGTCGTAAGCAAGACAAAAGAGAAATAATCATACAGAAGCGAAGCGAGCTCTTCTTCCTGCCACGTGTGGGGAAGAGCTTTTTTTATTTCCGGCGATTGCTGTTTCCCCTAAGGTCTCAGTGCGAGATGACAATAGATTTTACGTTGACAAGTTATGATCTTCACCATTAGAATATGATCAAACAAAATTTATATTCGATGGTGATCGAATGAATACGAAATATTCTATTAAGGTCGAATGCTCACCCGCTTACGAACTGTTAGTCAGCTTTTACGTGTACAGCTATCACCGAAACATCAAGTGGACCGATTTGGGAACCGCCTGGAAGGAAGAGACGAGGCGAAGACTTCCCGCTGCATATGCTCGCCAACTGGAGGATGAGCGCTGGGAGGTTCTTCACCGGATGGTTCTGCTCATCTCCCAATGTCCCCACAAGCAGAGTGTGGAAGGATTCCTTGCCTGGCTGGAGCAGCTTCCGCCGGGGGAGATTTACGAGAGGCTGGTGCCGTGGGTCCGTTCGATTCCTTTAGATCTGGGAGACATTCGCGATCGCAGTCTGTATCTGCTGTCAGAATGGAACCAGCATTACTTCCGCCACCTGCCTGCCGAGCTGCTGAGCCGCTTGGAGCAGGAGGCTGTCAGGACCACTGCATTGGTACAGGAGCAACAGCCAATCGACCTGGTGGAGCAGCTAACCGATGGCATGCGGATCGAACCAGTAGCTGAGCTTCGTCAGGTGATTCTGATTCCCCAATATCACTGTGCGCCTTCTACCATTCTCGATTTCTTTCGCGGGATGGCGACTTGCCTATACCCGATCAGCCCAGAGCCGCTTCATGACCCGGTGGGCGAATTGCTGCCACTGGCACAGTGCCTTGCCGATGAGAAACGATTGCGGATTCTTCATTTTTTGGCTGAAAAGCCACGTACCCTGATCGAGATCCATCAGCAGGTTGGATTGGCCAAAAGCACGGTTCACCACCATATCACATCGCTTCGTCGGGCAGGGATGATCCGCAGTCACTACGTAGGTGATACCACTCCCGCCTACTACAGTTTGCGTGAACAATTTGTGGAGACGGTATACGCAGGTCTTCGGCGACTGGTCAACAGGCAGGTGAGTACTGGTGAGTAAGATCCGGCAGTATCTGAGTGCTTATCATCCGATCGTCCAGGTTTTGTTGGCGGGAACGGTTTTCATCAGCTTGACCAGCTCGATGAGTATGCCGTTTTTAGCGATTTATCTCGCGGAACAGACAGAGTTGGACTATGCGCTGATCGGTCTGATTATTGGGGCAGGACCACTCGCTGGAACGATTGGCGGCTTTGTCGGCGGCACGCTGTCTGACTTTTTTGGCCGTAAACGACTGATGATTCTCTCGCTCCTGGTGCTGTTCATCGTTTTTGGCGGCTTTGTGTACGCCCGAAGCACGATTATGCTGTTGCTGCTAAGCATCGTCAGAGGGTTGGCCGCTTCGTTCTTTGCGACCATTTCCAAAGCATTGATGGGCGATCTGACACCAGAGGAGAAGCGATTTCGCGTCTTTTCCAATCGCTATCTGGCGATAAACCTGGGCTATTCCATCGGCCCGGTTGTCGGTGCTTTTCTTGGGATTAGCGGAAGCGCTTTGACGTTTTTCCTCACGGCAGCTATTTTTTTGCTGTATGCTCTGGTGCTGCCGCTGCTGTTTAGCCGTTATCTGTCGGGAAGAGAGTCGGCAGAGTCGACAGCAGATGATGAACCCCTTTCCGTCGCACATGTCTGGAGCGTTGTCCGCAATGACGGAGCCCTATTGATGTTCGTCTTAGGGGGAGTGATGCTGATGACGGTGCATGGTGAAGTGTCCGTACCGCTCTCCCAGTACTTGCAAAAAGACTTTGTCGATGGCGTGAAACTGTTTGGTTTGCTGATGAGTGTGAACGGTTTGACCGTCCTGCTGATCCAGGTATGGCTGACACGCTGGTCAGAACGTTTTTCGTTATTTCGCAGAATGGTGATGGGCAGTCTGCTGCTTTCCGCTGGAGCAGTGGTTTTTGCCTTTGCACAAGGGTGGATCTCTTTTATTGTGGCGATGTTTGTATTTACGCTGGGAGAAATTTTGCTGGTCCCAGCCGAATACGCCCAAATCGATCAAATCACACCGCCCGGCATGCGCGGCACATACTATGGTGCACAAGGATTTAGCGAATTGGGCAACTTCCTCGGCCCCTGGTTGGGCGGCATGTTGCTGTCAGCGTTTGGCGGTACGACGATGTTTCTCGTCCTGGCCTTGATTTCCCTGGCTAGCCTGCTCTGCTTTGCCAGAGGACGAAAGCTGTATGAGATGAGGAAGAAGCAGGCTGGTGCAGTCAAACCACCTGTCTCTACAACCAATCTGGCATAAGGCGATCTGGTGGATGCAAGCACGCGAAAAAAATGGGCAGCAAGATCAGGGACGGTCATCTGCCTACTTGCATAGGCTATAGCGTAATGACGACCAGGAGGGGAAATGGATGGATCACGATACCCTATGCAAATTGCAGGAAGTGCAGTTCGGCCTGGTGGAACTGCAGCTTTATCTGGACATGAACCCGGCTGACCAGCGAGCTGTCCACCAATACAATGTTCTGTCTGAAGAGTTGCACCGATTGAAGCACCGGTTTGAAATGCAGTACGGACCGCTGATGCAGTACGGCTTTTCCGGATCACCGAACAGATGGGTGTGGACGAGTACGCCCTGGCCATGGGAAATCGAATACTGAGGTGAAACGGTATGTGGATTTATGAGAAAAAGCTGGAAATACCCGTCCGCGTCAGCAAGCCAGACCTGCAAATGGCTAAGTTTCTAATTACGCAGTACGGCGGGCCCGACGGCGAATTATCGGCTGCCCTTCGTTATCTCAACCAGCGTTACACGATGCCAAACGAACGGGCCAAGGCACTCCTGACCGATATTGGTACCGAAGAACTGGGCCACCTCGAGGTGATTGCCACACTCGTGTATAAACTGGTGAAAGACGCCACACCAGAGCAGATGCGAGCAGCCGGGTTGGGTGCTCATTACGCCGATCACGACAAGGCCTTGTTCTATACAGATGCCAACGGCAACCCCTGGACCGCTTCATACATCCAGGCTAAGGGGGATCCGATTGCGGATCTCGCTGAAGATATTGCCGCCGAGGAGAAAGCGCGAGCCACCTACCAGTGGTTGATCAACCTGACGGATGATCCTGATGTGATCGACGTGCTGAAATACCTGCGCGAGCGTGAAGTGGTGCACTCCCAGCGTTTCCGTGAGGCTCTCTACATTGTGGAGGAGCATTACAATACGCGAAAGTTCTTTTAAAGTTCTTTTAAGGAAGGAGTGGCGAGATGGGCAATTCCTACAAGGGAGGTAGTCCGGAGGAGAATCGCGCGCTTGGCAGAAGAGGCCGCCATTGGCCGCCGGAGGTGCGGCGCGGCTACCCGCCGGTCAATCTGCCGCCGGTGAAGCCATACCCGCCGGACCCGTATATCGACCAGTTTCCGTTGCCGGAGGCGCTGAGGACAGGAACGTTGTTTCGCTGGCTGTACGATCCGTATGTGAATCCGTACGAGTATGATTGTTGAGGGTAGGCAGCGATATGATGAGCGAGAAATAGGACCAGTACCTTTGAAAAAGAGGTGCTGGTTTTTTGTTCCAAAACGAGGGGCCATCCAGCGGCGATCAGGGAATTTTTAACTATAGGATTTCTGTTTCATATACTGCCAAAAGGGACACATTATACCTGAAAACGGCCGGGGGTGTGCTCAATGGACGATCAAAACAATGGGAGAGAATTACCGTGGCAGAAATTTTACGGTACCAATCTTGGCTATATTGTTGAAAAATACGAGCAGTACGCCAATAACCCCTACTCCATTGAAGAGTCGCTGAGGGAGCTGTTTGATCAGTGGGGGCCTCCGCCACTATCTCTTGGCGAAGGCATGTCTGCCGAGTATAGTAGCGTCTCGCCTCGGTTGACAGATCAGATCTCTCTTCTAAAAAAAGCGGTAGAGACTGAAAAGCTGGTGCAGAATATTCGTACATATGGCCATTTGGCCGCCAAGATCAATACGTTTTCGGAAAAAGAAGATGTTCGCATCGCCCTCTTGGATCCGGACGAATACCAGCTCAGCGAACATGATCTGGAGGCCATTTCAGCTGAGTATATTTGGCCGGACGCGCCGCGCCATGTTCGTACGGCAAAGGATGCGGTCCGTTACCTGCGGGGCGTATACACCGATACGTTGGCTTTTCAATTCTCTCACGTCTACAACGTCGAAGAGCGAAACTGGTTGTACAGGATGGTGGAATCGGGAGAAGTGATTCGTAGGCCATCAACGGAACAACGTGTGGCGCTGCTGAAACGGCTCACAGAGGTGGAAGGCTTTGAACGGTTTCTCCACCGCACTTTTGTAGGGCAAAAGCGGTTTTCTATCGAGGGACTGGATATGTTGGTACCCATGCTTGATGAGTTGATTCGCCAGGGGGTAGATGGCGGGGCATCCAACATCCTGATCGGGATGGCTCATCGCGGCCGGCTAAACGTTTTGGCCCACGTGCTGGGGAAACCGTACAAAACCATTTTCTCCGAATTTCTGCAAACGCCGAATAAAGAACTGGTGCCATCCGAAGGGTCAATGGGGATCAATTACGGCTGGACCGGTGATGTGAAATATCACCCGGGGGCGGATCGGCAGATCGAAAAGACGGATGCGATCCGTGCGCGGATCACCTTGGCGAATAATCCCAGCCACCTGGAGTTTGTCAACCCCGTCGTGGTGGGATTTACGCGCGCCGCTCAGGAGCAACGACAGTCGGCCGGCCTGCCCAAACAAGACGTGACACGGGCGTTCGCCGTGTTAATCCACGGCGATGCCGCATTTCCCGGCGAAGGGATAGTGGCGGAGACCTTTAATCTAAGCCGGCTTCGCGGCTATCATACGGGGGGCACCATTCACATCATCGCCAACAATCAGCTGGGATTCACTACGGACAGCGGGGATTCCCGCTCCACCATTTACGCCAGCGATCTAGCAAAAGGTTTCGAAATCCCGATTGTTCACGTCAATGCCGATGATCCGGAGGCGTGCCTGCAGGCCGCTCGTCTTGCCATCGAATACCGCAAGCGATTCCACAAGGATTTTCTAATCGACTTAATCGGTTACCGACGGCTCGGACACAATGAGATGGATGACCCGGCGGTCACACAGCCTCAGCTATATGCCAAGGTTGGCACCCACCCAGGAGTCCGCCGTCAGTATGACCAGAGATTGCAATCGGAAGGGTTAATCACTTCGGCACAAGTCGAAGAGATGGAAAAAATGGTACAAGACCGTCTGCATAGGGAGTATGAAGAGCTGAAGAAGCAGTTGGAGACCGGACGGGAGTCTGATCAAGACGGGATGGTGCATGCAGCGGAACGCCCGTTGCCCCCGGATGAGGTCGTCTATGGGCTGCCTGACGTACACACGGCCGTTTCACTTGATGTTCTCCGTGAGATCAATCAACATTTGCTGAAATGGCCGGAGGGGTTTACGATCAATCCCAAACTGGAGCGCGTTTTAAAGCGTCGGGCGGAAGCGTTGGAGGAAGGGGGGAAAGTGGACTGGGCTTTGGCGGAGACGCTTGCTTTTGCCAGTATCCTGGCCGACGGAACACCGATTCGCATCACCGGCCAGGATACGGAACGAGGCACTTTTGCCCAGCGCCATCTGATTCTGCATGACAGCAAGACCGGAGAACGGTTTGCCCCTTTGCAAGTCCTTCCCCAGGCGCGGGCGTCGTTTGCCATTTACAACAGTCCGTTGTCGGAAGCGTCCGTTTTGGGCTTTGAATATGGATATGACGTGTTCGCGCAAAATACACTGGTTCTATGGGAAGCACAATACGGTGATTTCGTCAATGCCGCGCAGGTCATGATCGACACCTTCCTTGCCGCGGGCAGGGCCAAATGGGGGCAAAAATCGAATCTTGTCCTGCTTCTGCCCCACGGATATGAAGGACAGGGACCCGAGCATTCCAACGCCCGTCCGGAACGGTTCCTGCAGTTGGCTGCGGAAAACAACTGGATAGTGGCCAACATGTCGAGCGCAGCGCAATACTTCCATATTTTGCGCAGGCAGGCGGCGATTGTAGGGAAACATGAGGCTCGCCCGCTCATCATCATGACGCCGAAAAGTTTGCTGCGCAACCAGCGTGTCGCTTCCCCCGGTTCAGCTTTGAGCGAAGGAACATTTGCTGCCGTAATCGAACAGTCGAAGCCGAAGGAGCAAGCAGACCAGGCTGAGCGGCTGGTTCTGTGCAGCGGCAAAATCGCGATTGATCTTGAGGAGGAGCTAGAGTCCAGACGAAATCGCGGGGCGCTTCCCTACGGGCTGCATCTGATGCGCGTAGAACAGCTGTACCCCTTTCCAGAGGAAGAAATAAAGACAGTGGTGGGCCGCTGCAAACGATTAAGGGAAATCGTCTGGGTACAGGAAGAGCCGCGCAACATGGGTGCCTGGACGTATTTGGAACCGAGGCTGAGAAACATCGCCCCTGAGCAGGTGGCTGTTCGCTATATCGGCCGCCCTCGGCGGTCCAGTCCAGCCGAGGGTCAACCGGATCTGCACAAGATAGAACAAAACCGTATTCTCCAGGAAGCCCTGCATCCCATCGGTTCAAAACTGCCCAACGAAGGAGGCGACACCCGTGATCGAAATTAAAGTACCGGAGCTTGCAGAATCCATTACGGAAGGAACCATCTCCCAGTGGTTCATATCAGAAGGCGATCGCGTAAGTCAGGGGCAACTCCTGGTTGAGTTGGAAACGGACAAGGTAAACGTAGAGATCAACGCGGAGCACGACGGGGTGGCAGAGAAGATCCTGAGCCAAGCGGGAGACAACGTTGAAGTAGGACAGGTCATTGCAATACTAAAGGAAAGTGCCGAGTCACAGCAGCCTGAGGGGGCTGACCAATCCGCCGATCAACCCGCTGTGTCGTCCGCTGCAGTACCAGCGGATGAACGGGAGACGGAAGAAAAACCTGGTCGCGACGAGCCTGGTGAGCGAGATTCCCGCAACAGGCCGACTGCTACCCCTGCCGCGAGAAAGCTGGCCAGACAGCTGGGGATAGACTTGGGACAAGTGCAAACACGGGATCCTTTGGGCAGGGTCGCCGTAGAGGATATCATGGCTCACTCTTCGGCCAAAACAATACCATCACCACAGGATGTACCAGCGGGCACTGAGACCGTTCGCCTTGAACATGCAGCACGGCCAGACAACGATCGTACGCATGTCGAGGCATCCGAGCCAGCTATTGCCCCCGACAAACCTGTGGAGCGTCTCCGCATGTCAAGGCGCAGACAGACGATCGCAAAAAGGTTGGTCGAAGCACAGCGGACGGCAGCGATGCTTACGACCTTCAATGAAGTGGACATGACTGCGATTCTCGATCTCCGCCGCCGTCGTCAGGATGCATTCACAAAACAACACGGTGTACGGCTCGGGTTTATGTCCTTTTTTACCAAAGCAGTGATTGGCGCTTTAAAGGCGTTTCCCATGCTAAACGCTGAGATTCAAGGCGACGAGATCCTGCTCAAGCGATATTACGACATCGGAATTGCCGTTTCCACCGACAAGGGGCTGGTAGTACCCGTTGTCCGCAACGGCGACAGCCTCTCTTTTGCCGAGATTGAACGGGAGATTCTCACCCTTGCGGAAAAGGCCAGAGACAATACCCTCAGTCTGTCCGACCTGCAGGACGGAACGTTTTCGATCACGAACGGGGGGATCTTCGGCTCACTGCTGTCCACGCCCATCCTGAACACCCCACAGGTCGGCATCCTGGGCATGCACAAGATTCAAACACGCCCGGTAGCTGTTGACAAAGACAGGATGGAGAATCGTCCGATGATGTACGTAGCCCTCTCCTACGATCACCGCATCGTGGACGGAAAGGAAGCGGTGAGCTTTCTCGTTAAGGTAAAAGAACTGCTGGAAGATCCTGAAAATCTACTGCTGGAAGGGTAGAGCGAGCACGTATTGGAGGGGAAGAATTGTGAAACGATAACGGGGCGCAAGGAGTATTGAGGTAGCCAAGCCGGTTAGAACTACCAATCAGCCTGCGTTTTTTTGATGACAGTAAGAAAGTGATGCATGGATAAACATGCATCACTTTCTTACTGTCCGACGTAAACGTTTTGTCCCACAACAGGTGCGCTTCTTTGCAGATGCTGCAACAGCTCCTGGGAGAATAAAAGCGGATTGTCGATCATGGAGTAGTGACCACATTGGGGGAGTACTCGAAAATGCGAATGTGGGATCACCTCCTGCAGACGGGCTCCCCAGTATGCGGGAAGGAAACGGTCATGCTGCCCCCACATTAAGGTTACCGGGACCCGAATGCTTGGCAAATAGGGGACAAGTTCTTCCGTTTGATGATGCTCAAGAGCCAGAGATGCCTGTTGTAATTCATCAGCACCCCCCGGATGGGAGAAAGGAAAAACAAAAGCTTCAACCCATTGGGGTGTTACCAGATCCTGGTGATAAGTACCCACTCGCAGCATTCGTTCAATAAACTGGGGTGTCGGCTCAAACTCTGGTGCGGTAGGATATCGCAAAGCGACAACGGGAGGCAGCGGCCAGTTGCTAAAGCAGACCCCGTCTACTACAACCATGCTCTTTACTCTTTCAGGATAACGAACGGCCAAAATCTGCGCGATTCCCCCTCCCAGATCGTGTCCGACGATGTGTGCAGATTGAACACCCAATTGATCAAGTATTCCAATGACATATTTTGCTTGTTTGGGAAGGTCTAACTCTTTGGCTGCTGCTCTTCCAGATTGGCCATAGCCCAGCAGGTCTGGTGCAATAACCCGGTATTTTGCGGATAAGGAAGGAATGATTTGCATCCAAAGCAGCGAATTTGTTGGAATGCCATGTAAAAAAACGACGTCTTCATTCCCGTTCCCGGCGATACGAGCAAACATTTTGTGGGGACCGATTTGAAAGGTTGCTTGTTGCATATGGGTAAATTGCTCCTTCCATTACAGATGGTTGCTGTTTTACTCTTCCACAAGCCCGTGTTTTCCATGCAAAGAATGGAAGCCCCCACCTGAAACAGAATTGATGAGTTCAACGAGGAGAAGGGGACTGAGCTATGAGTGCGGCCATAGCGTTGCATGAGATAGGTTGCAAGCTCAATCGGATAGGAATGCTTGCAAAGGTTCATAATAAAAACTATAACGGTGGGGAAGGGAGGAGCATATGTCAAACCAACAAGTGAATGAATTGCTCGTTCGATTGGATCAATCGGCTCAGGCTTTTAACCAATTGTCCGGCAACATGGCAGATCCCAATCAAGTACAAAACATCGCTCAGTCTGTACAAGCTGTTACACAAAAGCTTGCCAACCCAAATACAAGTATGAATCATCAACAGATTGAAACGATTCGAAAGCAGATTACCCAGATCAGGCAGGAGCTTGAAAATCTGGACGAGTGGCTGGAAGAATCATCTGGACAGCTTGCCAGCTTGTACAGGTCTTCTCTAGGGGATACCAAGCCTCAATTCGAGAACGCCCCTGCAGTCCAACAGCAAACAATGAACGCTTACGCCAGTCAAACCCTGCAAGCGTATCGGAAGCAAGCTCAGGTAAGTGAACATTTGCATCAGTTAAACGCTGACCTGATGGCATTGAGCCACCAGTTGGAACAGCAAACGTATAGCTCACAAATCCCAGTTCAGGCGCCGGGAGAGCCGCTTCAAACAGATCATGATCCTGAAAAGAATATCTACATTTCTTAATGAAGCCAAATGTTGCTGCAGTAATGGTGTAGGGAAAACGCAACGGTCATATCATCCAGAACAAATCTTGGCGGCTCCCTATAGGGGAGTTTGCCGCAAATCCATATCTTCTCATGACAAAAAAAGTGGCCCTCCTTTAACAGGTTACGCTGGAGGGCTTTTTGTTTCCGTTGAGTTACCTATTGGCGAGAGACATGGAGTGCTGTGTCCGCGCTCTTTAAGACCAAATCCAACTGTTGCTGCGGATTGTAGGGGTGGTACCATCCTTTTTCCACCATGTAATTTGTCACTTTTTCATGGTAGGCGATCCCGTCTTCCAAATGCTTGCGAAGCGTTGCCCGCACTTCCGGAGAAGCTGTTTCAGTGATGGCCACTGCATAATTGCGAATGCCGCTCTTTGCAGCGAACAAAAGATCCGTAGCAATAACCTGATCTGTCATCACATTCATACCAGTTAAGTTTTCTACCACTGTGTTCAACTGTTTCACCTCGAATCTACATTCATTCCTTGGGATAGTTGTGTTTGCAGCTCCTGGATATGCCGCTGAGTATTTTGGACGTCCTGTTGGAGAAGTTGCTTGAGAGTCTCGTCAGAAACCAGCGTTTGAGAGACGGTTGATCTGGTTAAACAAACACTTTTGAAATTAAGCAATTCAGATACATCCATCGCTTCATGAATGGCCAAACGGTTTTCTGCCACCAGCGACCCACCTCCTTCCACAAGTATGGTATCCTGTGCGAAATAAATTATGCCAACTCCCATCATCAGAGATTGGCATGCATGAATTTGCTACTGTTTACAAACCATACAATTACCAAATCATCTCTGCTAAAGGACGGTTACCTGTGACAACTACAACTGAACCTATCATCGTTCATTCCATCATTAATGGTGAGAAGGTACTGACAGAAAAAAGGATTCCTCGAGAAAATCCGTCAAATGGAAAAGAAATCGTCGGCTATGCGCCCTTTAACACAAAAGAAGAGACAGTTGCGGCAATTGAAGCGGCGTATGAAGCTTTTGGCAAGTGGAAATGGGTACCGGTTGAAGAAAGAATCGAGCGTATGCGCCGAGCGATTGAAAAGATAAAATCTGCCATTCCCGAATTATCTCGTCTGCTATCGAGAGAGCACGGCAAGCCGCTTTATGATTCAGAAGGAGAGTTTGCCGTATCACTGATGTGGATGGAGTTCGCATGTGATAACGCGAAAGAGGTGCTTCAACAAACAGTAAAAGAGCACGAGAAGGGGAAAACCATCATTACCTATGACCCGATCGGTGTCGTTTCTGCGATCACTCCTTGGAATTACCCTATCTCTCTTTCTACGATAAAAATTGCTCCCGCACTTCTGGCTGGCAATACGATGGTGCTCAAGCCAAGTCCTTTTGCCCCTCTTACGGTCAGCAAGGTCGCGGAAATGATCTCCTCTGAGTTCCCTCCTGGGGTGCTGAATCTTGTACATGGAGAAGCGGAGGTAGGTGTAGAGCTAACATCGAATCCAAAAGTAGCCAAAATCGCATTCACTGGCGGAACCAAAACTGCTAAAAGTATTATGAAGGCCGCTTCGGAAACGATCAAGAAGTTGACGTTGGAATTAGGCGGAAATGATGCCGCGATTATTCTTAAGAGTTTTGATGTGAATGACGAACGGGCTATGCGGCGTCTGGTCATTTCAAACTTTTTAACCGCAGGCCAGATCTGTATGATTGCCAAACGCGTATATGTACACCGGTCGATCTATGATCAGTTTGTAGAAAAATATATCGAAGCGGCTAATAAGTGGATTCGTGTCGGCAACCCGTTTAATCCGAATGTAACCATAGGACCTGTAAACAATGCGGGTCAAGTAAAGTATGTGCAGAGTCTGGTTGACGATGCAGAAAGTCGCGGTGCCGAGGTGATCAAGCTTGGCACAATCATCGATCCAGAGATCTTCGATCAAGGTAATTTCATGCAGCCGACGCTGGTCTTGGGCTGTGATTATAACGACCCTATCGTTGTGGAAGAGCAGTTTGGTCCGACAGTTCCTATTTTGACGTTCGATGATGAGGAACAGGTCATTGCGCTGCATAATGAAAGCATCTACGGTCTGACAAGCTCTGTCTGGGGCAACGAAGAAGATGCTGTGCGTATCGCTCGTCGGATCGAAGCGGGGACGACAATGATCAACACAGCTGCAGTGCAGGGGCTGGATGTACGCTTTCCGTTTGGTGGAGTGAAACAGTCCGGGGTTGGCCGGGAATACGGTGTGGAAGGGATTCTCTCTTATACGGAAACACACGTCATTAACATCCCAACCGTGTTGGATTTGCCTTACATCCCTGAATAAAACATAAATGCATGGACGACGAGAAAACAAATCAGCACCTTGTGAACAGAGGTGCTGACTTTTTTTGTTCCCACAGTTGAATAAAGAACAAAATGTGGTCGAGACGGACCTTAGCACAACGATTTCTCCGTATTTGGATCGTAGTGATCTGTCAAGAATTTCGTGTGAAACGACTTTCAAGAGAGTGATGAGCAATCGGTAAGATACCGTAACCTTGTACCACATGATATGATCGAACCAAAAGGAGTGATGGTGGATGACAATGTTGAATCAGGTACCGGTCGTGCAAGCAGAAATGCTTATACGAAAACCGGTAAAAGAGGTGTTTGAGGCTTTTACCGATCCGGCTATAACGACAAAATTCTGGTTCACCAAAAGCAGCGGAAGGTTGGAAGCAGGCAAGCATGTCCGCTGGGATTGGGAGATGTACGGAGTTTGGGATAACGTCTATGTAGAAGAAATCCAGCCAAACAAGCTGATTCGGATTAAATCATCAGACAACACTATAGTGGAGTGGACATTTACTCCCCGCACCGATAACCAAACCTTTGTCACAATTACGAATACAGGATTTGCGGGAAATGGAGATGAGATCGTAAAACAAGCCATTGACGCTATGGGAGGATATACGATCGTGCTCTGTGGACTGAAGGCGCTGCTTGAACATAACGTCGTTCTTGATCTGGTATCGGATAAGGCACCGGACGCCCATATGTAAGGAAATGAGTTTCATAAGATTCGAGAAGCTCGGTAAGAACAACCCGTTGACGAGCAAATCTTCGATGGGTGCTTTTTAACGGTAGCTTGGATCCGACAAGGGGGACCATGTGAAGGTCTCCCTTTTCTATTTCGCATGACTCGGCTGAGGCGTGACCTTGGCCGGAAAGTGGAGAGCTGCTCCTCGTTAGTACAAGTTTCCTAATTTCACCTATCTACATGTCGGCATGGTATGACTTTGGGATTATTTTCTAAATTCCCACATAAAATGGAATTTTTTAAATTGAAAGATCTTTCCTTCTATTCTATTATAGTAGTAAGGGTACCCAATATTTTCTAGTAAAGGAAGTGAATGAGTTGAAAAGGAAAAAACTGTTCGGTGGTGTCGTTCTGTCAGCGGCGTTGGTGCTCTCCGTCTTTTCTGGTAGTGCAGGGGCTGTGAGCGAAGAGGCTAACAAGGATAAGAATTCGGACAAGGTTCGCGTCTTGATTCAAGCGGAGGAACTCAGCGCAAAATCGGTTTTTGCCCAAAAGTTTGGCCAGCGGCATGACTTTGGGAAGCTGGGCTTTACCACGGATGTGACCAAAGAGCAACTGAAAGAGTTGCAAAAAGCTTCGTCGTTGAACGTCTCATTGGTAGAAACTCTGTCAATCGCCGAATACGAGAAAGGAAAACGCAGCAAGGTGTTGGCTGTTCCATCTGATTCTACGCCGTGGGGCATCGAAGCGATCTACCAGGATCCGTCGATTCAAGCTACCAGCGGCGGGGCTGGCATCCGTGTCGCCGTGCTCGATACCGGCGTCTATACGAACCATCCAGACCTCTCCGCCAATGTGGAGCAGTGCTACAACTTTACTTCCTGGTGGTCACCGGTAGTCAATGGTTGCAATGACGGTCACGGACATGGTACGCATGTGGCTGGTTCGGTCTTGGCTAACGGCGGCAACGGTAGCGGGATTTACGGGGTCGCTCCGGAAGCCAAGCTATGGGCGTATAAAGTGCTGAGCGACAGCGGCAGCGGGTACGCGGATGACATCGCCTACGCCATTCGGTACGCGGCGGATCAAGCCAACAGCCAAGGGGAAAACGTGGTCATTTCCATGTCGCTTGGTTCTGCAACCGAAAGTTCGCTGATCTCCAATGCGGTCGAATACGCGACGCAAAATGGAGCACTGGTGGTAGCAGCAGCAGGTAATTCCGGTCCGGACCCGGATACGATCGGTTATCCAGGCGGCCTGAAGGAGGCTGTTGGCGTCGCTGCTCTGGAAAATGTACAGGAAAACGGCAACTACCGCGTGGTTTACTTCTCTTCTCGCGGCAATCCGGATACTGCTGGTGACTACGTGATTCAGGATCGAGATGTGGAGGTAGCGGCACCGGGAGCTGCCATCGAATCGACGTGGAACAACGGAGGTTACAGATCGATTAGCGGCACCTCGATGGCCACTCCGCATATCTCCGGACTGGCTGCTAAAATCTGGGCAACCCATCCGTCGTGGAGCAATGATCAGGTTCGGGCAGAACTGCAACAACGGGCACAGGCAAATGACATTCAGGGCGGCGATAGCGCAGGAGCAGGTGACGATATTGCTGCCGGCTTCGGCTTCCCGACCGTACAAGCAGGCGATAACTAGGATTTCCAGTAGAAAAACCGGCCTCCATGCAGGAGGTCGGTTTTTCGTTGGGCGGGGCGAGCAGCCAGTGTTTCTGATTGGAAATATAAGGTGGGTGGCTCATTAGAATTGGTACAAGAGATGGAGACCCTCCGCTCCCGCCATCGACAAGTGTGATCAGGACATAGAGCCGCAGTTTCCACACTGCAGGCTGTGCCGAATCTTTTCCAGGCGCTTCTGGCAGAGTTCAGGTGTCACCCGGAAACGTTCCGTCAGATTTTCAATGATGCCCGGATCGCGGAAGTCGAATGAGAGCAGCATATGCAACGGAAGCGCTGCGTAGCGGGTAAAATGGTGCGCGTCCCGCTCCTGCAGCTCGCGAAAAGCAGCCGGCATCATGCTCTGTCGCCCGGCATGCCGCAGCAGATGGCACAATTCGTGGAAAAAGTGTTCACGCTGCACCTGCGAGGGCATCCGGGAGTCAATGGTAATGCTCTTAAACCGGCCCATTTCATATGAGAGAGAAGGCACATCTCTATAGCTGAGGTAAATGTTTAAGCTGTGGGCGATCTCAGTTTCGGCTAAATCTTCCGGCTGTTCAATCCGCAGTCGACGGTAAAACTGGACAACCCACGCTTCCAGTGCAGTAGGACGATAGAAAAGAAGCATAGGAACACCTGCCTCGGAAAAAGGAATGTATGTTCGTTATTTGGATGAGAAAAAAGACACGCATCTCGTTGCAAATCGGCGCGTGTCTCGTTGTTATTTCTGGTTTTGTTCTTTTTCGGCTAAATAGCGCAAGTACTTGATATGCTCCAAAGCTTTATGCTTGTCTTCATCGCTCAACTTGTCCAATTCGTAAAAGAAGATGTGTTCCAATTGGTTGCGGGGTGACATTTCCTCGCTGCGTGTCGATTCCCTGCCCAGCAGCAGGTAATCAGTGGTGACTTGGAAAAAATCAGCAATTCGTTGGATTGTTTCAAAGCCTGGCTCTCGTTTATCTGTTTCGTACATGGCAAGTGTACTTTTGGCAAGCTGCAAGTGGGAAGCCAGCTCTGCCTGAGACATTTTCTTTTCCGTTCTCAGTTTGGCGACTCGTTCACCAAATGTGCTCACCAAAACCACCTCGCTTCTTTATTATACCTCACAATATGTGATTGGTAAATGCTTTTCTAAGAAGATATATTTTCCTATGGTCATCAAGCATGCTGTATTGAATAGCAAAGAATACGCAATAGGTGGAGTCGTCTAAACGTGTCGAATAGAGAGGGATTTTATTGCTTGCATGATCACGAAATGTGACTATAATAAAAAGAGTGTTAGTCACACATTGTGATCGACAGTGCCGATAACGTTGATTGGTCCAGAGGAGGGGCGCAGATGGAGATCATTACACAGAAAGAAGCGATCCTGGAAATCCCGCAAGAAAAAGGGGTAAGAGTGATCATCTTCGAAGATGGCCAACTGGTTGAAAACTACAAGTTGGAAGCATTCCACAGGTATACGATCATTACCCAGGATCACAAGCTGTTGGACACGGAAGAGACGAAGCGCAAGCGTTACAAAATCTCCAGATAGCCTGACCGAAAAGCGGAGGGCGTCGGAACCAGCACCCGATAGGGGTGTTGTTCTGACGCCCTTTTTTTCCTTTCGGATTCGCGAAATCGACTGACGCGCGCTGGTGATGCAAGGAAAAAACTTTGACTGCCAACAAGGAAGCGATCGGCTACGGCTGCAGCAGCATTTGTTGTGGCAGGGAGATATGTGACGGGAGGAGATAGCGTGGATTGTGAGAGTGGTATAGGCAAGATGAATGATAACCGGGCAGCCAAGCGAGTGAAGTTTTTCACACGGTACGAGAAGACGGCTCAACAGCAGCTTCCCAAGAAGTGCCACCGCTGTGTTTGGGGCCGAAGCGAGGGACTTCGCCTGATGTGTATGAGACCGCAGTGTGTAAAGGAATAGAGAAGGGCGGGAAAGGTATGGAAAAGCAGCATCTTATCGAAAGCGTATGCGCCAACTGTCCGGGCACCCAATGGGGATCGAGAAGCATCTGTAGTGTCTTCGGGAAAAGTGTGGGCTATATCGAAGAGTGTGAGGAATGGAAACGATACCCCGTGAAGCGCGCTTCGGCTCGTGCGAAGGACGTATCTGTATCTGTGACGGATCAGCTGCGGCCTGCTCTCGAATGGGTGCAGCGAACAGAAGAAGAGCTGCGGGATTACCGCTTCATGGTACGGGAGATCGGCCGCATCGAGGAGTATCTGGGAAATGTCGGCCAAGGTCTGGTCAGTGCCTACGGCATTGATGGCTGCCAACCGAAAGGGAAAGGACTGACGGCCAACAAAACCCAGAATGAAGTGGTCCATCGGGAGCGGAAGTGGAAACGATTGATGAAACTGAAAGAAACAGTGGACCGTATCGAACAGGCAGCTGAAGAAATCGCAGATGAGCGGGAAAGGACCGTGCTGGATGGATTGATGGATGGGGAGAAAAACAATTACATCGCCCGTCAACTGGGGGTGAGTCGGCAGCGCTACTACGAGATCAAACGCAGCTTGATCGGGAAAATGGCGTGGTCGATGTACGGGGAGCAGAACGAATCAGGTGATTGACACTTTGGACAGATTGGACACTTTGAACGGTTTTTGCGAACAGTCGAGCCAACAGGTTATAATGGGGTCAAGCAAGATGAGAGAGAAAGCCATCCGGCCACCGGGTGGCTTTTTTCATGTACAGCGTACAGGGAACTGATCTTGCGAGGTGGAAAAGCTATGCTCCTCGCTCCCTGTGCGGTAGACATGAGATGTTTACCATCAGCAGCACAATTGAAAAGAGAGGGAAAGGAGGAGTTGTCCCATGCTGACACCAGAGCAGGTGAAGCAGTGGAGCAGTACGAGAGTCGCAGCGGAGAAGACGACGGATCGGCTGCAGTACTTAATCGACGAGGCGAAGCTGCGGATCGAGCTGTTTGCCGCGCGGCCATTTGTCGAAGGAGACAGCCGTCTGGCGATGATTCATTTCCGCCTTGTAGAATCAATGGCCTTGACCGACAATGACGAGTCTCTAGGTTTAGATGCACGAGGCATTGTATCAGAAGGTGACCTCGGGTACTCGTACACGATCAACAGGGAAGCGGTAACGACTGGTTTTCCCTTGATCGATTCTCTGCTTCGTCAGTGGATGACCTATGTGGATCAACAGACGGATGGCGGTACGACGCAGGCGATGTCGTCATGAGGTGGCGGATGAGCGTTCCGATTGAGGTCTTTCGGCGGGAGGAACTGGTGGGTGATCGCAATGTGATTGGCTTCTCTGCGCTGTCGGCACGAGAGGTGTACGGATCGATTCGCGAGGTGGAGAGTGTTTGGGAGCATACCGGGACCAATCCGGTCGAATGGGAGTACAAGGCCTTTATCGGTTTTGCACCAGAAGAGGACATACGCCCAAACGACCGTTTGAGACTGCCCGGCTTTCGAGAGTCGTTTCTCGTCAAGAATGTGCAGCGCACACGACTTTTTCTGGCAGTGACCGCAATCCGCAAGAAACGGGGGGACATCTGATGGAACAAGACCTATCGGTGATCGTCGATCTGGTGCATGAAGCCTACCCCAACCTGCCCATCTTGCTCAATCTCCAGGAGTGGGAGGCTGAAAGCATCTCTCCTCCCTATGCTTTTGTGCAGATCAAGGAACTGGGTGAAACAGGACATACCTTAACATCTCACAACGTGCTCGTCGATACCACTGTGATTCTGCTTCATGAAGAAGTGAACAGCGTCTACACCGCGATCCCCGCTGAACCGATCCGCAGCCTGCTGCAAAGCAAACAGTTCGCCTATCGTGGTCAGACGGACGGGCGCTACATCGAGATTGAGAGGGATTCGTTTCGCGTGCGCTCCAAAGACAGCGACCGGACTGAGATCACCTTTCGCTTCACCTATACGGCCGCTATTCCGAAGGAAGCAACAGAAAAAATTCACGTTTTTGAAACAGAGGAGGTTTGGCATCGTTGACGCGCAAGAAACAACCAGTAAAAAAGCGGATGGAGATCGAACGCAGCAAACGAGAGTGGATCGATACGGGCGCCGCCAGTCTGAAAGCAGAACGCTTTGAGATTGCTGGTGCCCTTTTTGCTGAAAGTGACGATAAACTGCTGAGTGAAACAGTGGTCAGACAAAAGTTAAAAGAATACAAAGGCGGTGGCAAGTAATGACCATTCAACGTGAAAGACCAGGTGTGACCATTGAGATGATCGCGAAAGCACAGGAACGTGTGCTGCCCAAAAGCGGCGTTGTGCTGGTTCCGTACCAGGCGGAGTGGGGAGAGCCTGACGCGGTTGTGCGCATGACAGGCTACGAAGAGCGAATTGCTGAAACGTACGGTGAGGTGGATGTGATTGAACTGGCTGCAGAAAGCGGTGCTACGATCCTCGGATACCGCATCACAAACGGCAACGCGACTGCCGCCAGCTATATGCAGGATGGAGCGATTACCATCCAGGCTCGCTACCCGGGATTGCGTGGAAACGACATCTCGATCTCGATTGCAGATTCAACGGCCGAACCAGGTAAAAAAGAACTGGTGGTCAAAGGACCGGTCAGCACGGAGAAATACTCCTTTGCCGATGCGGATGAGCTGGTCAGCAAGACGGCTCTGTCGATTTACATCCGGGTGACAAAACTGGGAGAGACCGCAATTGCAGACGTTGCCGAGACCCAACTGGCCGGCGGCACGACGGGTACTGCGCCACTTACTGCTGCTGATGCGACTGTATTGTTTACGGCTACGGCGGGAGTAGACTACGATGCCTTTTACCTCCCATTTGCCGATGCTGCTGTGCAGTTTGCGGCAAAGCAGTTCATGCAGGATCGACGTACGCAGAACAAGAAATTGAGCACGCTGGTGATCGGTGGTGACGCGGCTTCCGATACGATGATGACCGCTCATACGGATCGCTCGCTGGCGATGAATGCCCGCTACGTCGTCAACTGCGCAATCTCCGGCACCCACCAAAATGGAACAGAGTACAGCAGTCTGGAGTGGGCTGCCTGGACTGCCGGTATGATTGCGGCTGCCCCGGCCGACCAATCGCTGACGGCGGTAGTCGTTCCGTTAAAAAAGGCGAAAAAGGATTGGGGACATACTGAGATCCTGCAAGCTCTCTCGACAGGGACACTGATTGCCGTTCGCGACGGGGACGTCTACCTGATCGAAAGTGCGGTCAATACCTTATCGACGCTGGGTCCTGGTGAGCGCGAGGACTTTGGCAAGATTCGCGTTGCGATGACGCTGGATCAGATCGTCAACGATATCCAAACGGTCGGGAAAAAGTACAAAGGAAAACTGGACAACAACGATATTGGAGCGGCCACCTTTGTCGGGGCGGTAAAGGCGTATCTGGAAGTGCGGGAACAGCAGGGAGCGATTGACGCAGGCTGGAGCTTCGCGGACAAGAAGAACGGCAGCGGTGACCGGCGCGGATTTCTCTTGTCGGCCAAACCGCTTGATGCGATTGAGTACTTCGATATCGAATGGGAGGTGCTGTAGACGATGCAGCGAGATATTAAACTAAAAAACTGCCAGATCTACAATGACAGCGGCGACGTGATTGAAGGCACGCTGGAAGGACGCTTTGTGTTTAAGACCAATTACGGCGAGGTTCACCGCCTGCAAAAAGGGGCGGTCCAGACAGTAAACGACTGGTTTGTCGAGGTGACGCTGCGGATAACCTCAGCCAACGCAGAATTGAAATATTACTGTGTTGAGCAATTGAGCAAAGGCAAAACACCGGTACTGCCGATGCTGATCGGTGAGACGGTGGACAAAGAAGCGGGCAACAGTGAACTGGTCCGCCTCTCCGACATTTATCTCAGCCCGGAAGAGATCACGCTGTGGGAGGCGAAGGCGGAGGGCAGCGACAACGCAACCTACGAGATCAAGGGACGCAGCAACAAGGTGCCTGATTTCCTGGAAAAACTGCCGGAGTACGCAGAATAGGAGCGAGAGTATGGGGAAACTGGAAAAATACTTGGCAAAGTCAAATGAAACGGGACAGCGCAGGACGGAAACGGTTCTCATCCATGACGAGGAGTGGGAAGTACGCGAACTGACGTTTCTGCAGAATCGGCAGTGTTACCGCCTGGCCGAAGAAGCAGATGGACGGTTCGATTTTTTCCGCTACAACGATGCGCGTATCGTAAAGGCGACCGAACACGCTTTTCCCTGGCATCACAGCGAACTGCTGAAAGCATACAAGGCGAAAGACAAGTTTGAGATGCCGGCCCGTCTGTTTAATGACGATCCGCAGGGCTACAACCTGCTGCTGGAAGCGGTAAACCGCGTCAACAGCGAAGTGCAGACGGAAGATCAGGTGGTTGAAGAACTAAAAAACTGATTCGTATCGACGGAGAATCATCCCATCTCTGTCGCGCTTTCCTCAATGGCCGCGGACGGCCGTGCGACCTGCTGGAATACGAGGTAGACCGCCATATGCAAAAACTGTTTATCATTGCTTGTCAAAGTATAGAGGAAGAAGAGATGGAGAAGGCTGGCGGATAGCCTTCTCCCTTCTCTTTTTTTGGAACGTTTGTATTCGCTAAGGCGATCAAATGCTTTCGCCATTAGGATGGATGACTAGCCAATTTTATAAAAAGGAAAGGGAGGTGACGATGGATATGGATGCTGGAGCGGTGGTTCGGATCATTGCACAGAACCAGTTGGCACCTGAGCTGCGGGAGGTCGTAAAGAGCTTGAAACAAGTCACAAAAGAAGTGCTCCTGCTCGTTGATGGGACAAGAGAACTAACCAAGCAATTCCATGCCATTCGGCAGGCGGTCGATCAGGGAGAGCAGTCTTTTCACCGCAGTCTGCGCCGGATGCAGCAAGACGTAACCCGATTGGGTCAGGCACTGCACCGCTTACACGCGGCAAATGCTCGACCAGACGTCACGGTAGATGCCGTTCAGGCAAGACGGGAGATCGCAGCCATTCGCCAGGAACTGCAGGAATTGGGCAGTACCAAGATATCGGCACAGATGGTGCCTGTCCAAGCGACTGTTAGCCAACCACCGTCTAGTCTGCAGATGGCGCAACTGCCAACAGGCAGCAGCAAGGGGTGGTTCGGACCATTGTCCGCAGAGAGCCAGGCCCTGGCCAGGTTAGCTGCTCAGGGGTTTACTGATGAACAGCAGAGCCAGATCCAGCAGGCAGTCGATGAGCTGACAGTAATGAATCCCAGGGTTGACCGGGCTCAGGTTTACGATCTCGTAAACAAAGCTTTGCTTGCCGATCCCGAGAATGGGCTCACGATGGCTCGCCAGGCTCTACAGCTGCATAGGATTCGTCCCGACTTGGGCAGTGCCGTTCAGTACCTGAATGCGCAAATCGCAATTAAGAATGCCTCGCCAAATGCGAGTGTGAAAGGCATTGGAGACGCACTGGCTAATCAAGCCTACGCCGCGGGTCCGCACAGTCAAATGCTCACTTCCGTACAAAAGCAGGCCCAGGAAATGATCACTGGTAATCCGACCGGCAGTGGTGCCATGGTGGAAGGACAATTGGACCAATCCTTCCAGACAGTAAAACAGGCAGATCCTCTGTCCGGCATCTTGGAGGCACAGACACAACTCAATAACCAGTTTATCGGGCTAGGCATGGTTCTCGCCAAGGATCTTTCTCCTGCCGTCAGCGCAGCCGCTAATGCAGTCCGCAACTTCAATCAGTTTCTCAATAATTTGCCGCCCGTTCCTGCGCTGCTCGCCTTAGGAGCTGCTGTCGCAGGGGTGAAAATGGCGATGGGAATGCTCAAAGATGTTGTAATCGGTGCATGGATGGGAATGAAGGATCGGGTTAACGGGAAGTTTGGCTGGGAGGGAACCCTGCAGGAACGGGTGAGACGCAAGATCGGCGGGGGAAACCCCGATAACGACAAACTGCAGTCATTTTGCTGCTGTTGGGAAGACTCAACAGGCAGCAAGAAAAAAAGACGGAAGCGCAACGAGTCTAAGGGTGGCCGATCTAAAGATGGCAGCTCTAAGAAAGGAAACGCCTCTGTCCGACGGAATTTATCCTCGCAAACCATTCGCAGGACATTAGGCGGCGGCGGGGAATCGAGAGAACCGAAGAGAAAGGGATGGCTGGAACGATTGAAGGGAGGGCTTGGCGGACTGCTGCCAAGAAAGGACACACTGCTATCCGTTGTGAAACAGGCCTGGGATGGAATAACAGGGATGGGTCGAAAAGCACTTCCGGCAGCCGGCAAGATGCTTCGGGGAATCCCTGGTATCGGCAGTTTGCTCGGAGCAGCGGGACTTTTTACAGCCGAAGACAAACTGGACGCTGTCGGAAAACTAGGGGCCGGATCACTTGGAGCCTGGGGGGGAGCGGCAGCCGGTGCAGCGATTGGCTCTGTCGTACCGGTGATTGGCACTGCAGTTGGCGGGATCGTCGGGGGAACCATCGGCGCGTTTGGTGGCGAAGCGATCTACGAGAAGAGCCAAGCGATTTACGAGAAAGTGAAGGCTTGGTTCGGTGTTGAACCTCCTAAACCTCCTAAACCACCAAGACCACCAGCAGAGATTCTCAAGGATGTCGGAAACACATTGCAAGAGATGGCATCGAAAACGAGACTTGGTATGGTCGGTACAGCGCTGGCGCCAATCGGTCAACGAATCTGGACTGAAATGAAAAAGAAGATGGAGGAGAACAGACAGGCAGGGCAACCAGGAGTAAAACCTGCCAGTGTCCCAGTGGTCTCCCCGACCAGGGTACAAGAGAAGCAGCGGCAGCCAATAGCGCTAACGGTCCACAACATGCCAATCACACTGAAAGCGGACGGTATCCTGCAAGACGTCGGCGGATTGCTTCGTCTGCTTCAAGACCCTTCTATAAGCAACGAAATCAAAGCGATGGTAGAAAAATTCTTCGTGGATGGAATTGAAACGCTGGGAGGACTTGTCAGTTGACAAGATGCTCTTTCTATTTAGTCGGGATGCAGCGATGACTAGGGAAAAGAAGCGATCAAAACGGGAGACAAAGCAAGGTAAATGGAGGAGATAGGAATGGATATGACAACCTGCTACATGATTGACCCTGCTGCATGGGGGATTTATACGGATGGGACCCATGCAAAAGCGACCACTGACGGACTGAATGCGGCAATCCAATACGCCAAGTCGGAGGGCTACAGCGAAGTTTTTACTCCCAAAGGAAAATACCTGATCGACGCTGTTTCCAAAACGTCTTCAAAGCCTGAAAACGGAGGGGGAGTGAAGGTCCCTTCCAACATGAAGCTTCTGATGAGTCCGGAAACGGAATTGAAGGTCGAACCCAATGCGGCGCTCGGCTATTCCTGCATCTACCTGGACGATGTGGAAAATGTGATGATTCGAGGTGGCATGCTGACGGGTGAACGATACGAACATGATTACAGCGATCAGACGAGACCGACTCATGAGTGGGGCTCGGGATTAATGTCCACGGTGGACGGAATATCACAACCTACAACGTCAGCATCAGAGATTTTACCGGAGATTGCATTTTTGTGAATGCGCAAGGGATGATCGGTGTTGGCACCAAACCGTATACCCCGCCGAAAAAAGTAACCATCCAAAGATGCACGTTGGATGGAGCGAGACGGAACAACATTTCGATTAATGCTTGCGACGGGGTGGTCATTGAGAACAACGTGATTCGCAACGCGGGTGTTGATACCACCATCGGTCCCGGATTCGGCATTGACATTGAAGGGTACGGAGAGGGCGACATTGACTTCGAAGTGCCGGTAAATGTCGTGATCAAAAACAACACGTTTCGCGGGAATCGAGAACATTCGATGTCCAATTACAATGGATACGGCGTCGTGATCGAAGGCAACTTCTCTGATCACACGATTTCCTACGGATTCGGAACCGATACGGTAATCGCCAACAACGTGATTATTTGCACTGACGCAAAGGTTGAAGCGATCAGGTGTGAAGGGGTATCCAATGGATTGGTGGGAAATAACGTGACGATCACCGGAAATGTGGTCAAAGGCTTCGTTAAAGGCATACAAGCATCGGGTAAAGATGTTGTCGTGGCGGGCAATACCATATCCGATGGAAGATTGGGGATTCAAGCCTATCTAGCGGAGAACGTCCTGGTCTCCGGCAATGCCGTCCATCATTGCGAAGTTAGCGCCTATAGGATCGGACATTCCAAAAATGTGAGTTTGGTGAACAACAAAGCGTTTGCTGTCAACGGGTACGCCATCGAAGTGTTCCAATCCCCTGTGAAACCCAGCGATCCCGATGAAGAACCTGCGATTACCTGCAATCTGGTCGCCTCCAACTTGATTAGCAAGTGCAGAGGAGGGATCAAGGTTGAGGATTCGGATGTATCGGTAATGGGGAACCTGATCGACTTGAGAGAATACGAGGGTCCATTGGCGTCCTTATACGACATCTCCTTTGACAAAAACAGCAATGTGGCGATCAAAGGAAACCGAATCGTGGGAGCGAAAAAATTCGCTATCTACGGGGAAGGCCGCAGTGGAAAAAGAGTGCTGATTTCCGACAACGACATAGCGGAAACCAAGTCAATTACCGCAGTCTTGATCAAAGAGGGAGTGCGGCCGCAGGTGATCGGCAATAACATATCTTTTGACAGGAACAGCGACGGAGGAATTGGCATCTATTTACAGGCAACGTCAAACGCTGTTGTAGCCAGAAATTCCGTTTATTCCAATTCCGGGTTTTCGCTCACCAATGCCATTCGCACCAACGAATCGAACCATTCAAAAGTGTTGCAGAATGTGGCGGTTGGCGGTGGCTTATTACTTAGTCAGGGTGATACGACGATGGGGAATACGGTCGTCTAACCACGCCCTTTTACGTGATCGCATCCTAGTGAAACAGCCTCGGAGCGGGACACGCTTCGAGGCTTCTTTAGAAGGGTTTAGAAGGGGATACTTCATAACCCCTTCTTCAGCATTTAATCACGATTGGGGGCGAGACTTTGGATGTTTTGATATGTTTTCCTCATGATAACCAGGATTCCCCTATAGCGATATTTGGTTGATTTCTGCAGCAAAAACTTCTCTGCTTCTATACAAGCGGAACCAAGGGTTCTCGAGAGATAATGATACCAAGGTGAATGAGGGTTGCTGTTGAATTCTGCGGCAGTGTGCGCGAAGAGTTGTTTCATTGATTTTGCCATCCTCTGATAGGAAGGGCGTTTGTAACGGCTAAACTTGTTGAGTATCCGCAACATGTTTTTATAGGTGTTTATCTTTTCCCAAGGGGGACAGACTGCAAACAATGAAAGCTCTGGATCGTGAAAACCGTGCAGTCGATAAACTTTCCTTAAATGCTCCAAATTTGCATCGACTCCGGACGATGCGGGATGCTCCTGTCGGTAGCCAATCACCTTGTCGATACTGACGAAGCGGTAACCGTGCTTATGGAGTCGGTATCCAAGTTCCCAATCTTCCAGATCGTACTGATCAAAATGCGGATCGAAACCGTTCGCTTTATGAAACAATTTTTTAGGCATCGACAAACAGCGGGTAGCCGACAACAGCCATGGAGCGACATCTGTTTTGAGATATTCCCTTTTGATGCGGTCAGCCACGTCCCAAGGAGCCGCGATCTTCTCCAAGATGTCCGTGTTCTGCCGGATGTCATCAGGTGTCACCATTTCTACGGATGTGTTGGCATCCCAATACGGATCGTCCCATAAACCGCACGAATTGAGAAGCTGGCGGATCGTATCTTTCTCCTGATCGGAGAAATCGGGGTAGAGGTGAGTATAGACACTTTTCCAACATTGGGGGGCAGCGGATATCACACTATTTGGGGATTTCTTATGGTATTGAGAGTGTACAGTTAGAAACTGGGGGGTAACCAAAAAGTCACAATCACAAAAGATGACGTAAGGTGACCTGGCTGCCGCGACTCCAATGTTGCGTGCTGCTGCTCTTCCGTTCTTCTGGTTCGTTGTAATCGTGACGAGTCGATAAGGTGCCTCATACTGCATCAACCTTTCCTGTGTATCATCCGTTGAACCATCGTTAACCACGATTATTTCAAACTTATCTCTTGGATAACATTGAGTTTCGAACGAAGCTAACGTTAACATCAACGGCAAGGAACGGTTGTATGCGGGCACAATGACGCTAAAGTTCAATTACCTTCCCGCCCTCTCAGAATATATTTACGAGTATTATATGTGACAGCTTTTGAGGATGAATAGACTGATAACAGAAGTAGATGCGCCCTGAATGGCAAGTGTATGTTCAAGGATGATAGAGCGATGCTATTCTAAGGGGACCACAGGTGTGGGGCAATAGCAGAAAAATGTGGGATTACAAACGGAGCGCGTTCGATACCTATGACTTATATGTGTAATATAAAGTAACATAAATTCGTTTTTTTTATTTTGTGTTGACAATTTATTTAATTGTGTTAGAATAATTGACATGGGAATTCCCTCCATCTCCTTAACTTGGACCCTGAAAAGGGTCATTTTTTTTGTCTGTGAAGGAAATGGACTGGTGGTACAAGTAAAAAAACAGGGTGGATTCAATCGGAGTATCGGGTATAATGGGAACATAAGTTCTTGTTGGGTGGAGAGTCTGGATACCTTTTCTACAAATAAGGTGGCTGTTTTACATATGGCAGCAGGAATATCCCGCTAGATGGATACTGCTTGATCATGAAAGGAGATATTTAGATGAAGTCAGTCAGCCAGAAAAACAACCTGTTTGGAGTGACGCGTTTGGTTTTAACAGCGAACCGGGACATATACATGGAACAATCGCAGGATGAGATGTTGGTTTCGCAACCCATGCTAGCGGAAGAGAAGGTCGCTGAAATCAACTATCGGATTTACGACTCGGTCCAATATGACTACGGCGTAACCGTTCGCTGGTGGGAGCCGGTCGAAAAAGGACGCGGTCGGATCCGTGAGATGTGGGGCTGGGTAAAGGATGTAGATACGGCATACAAGGTGATAAAGCTGGTTAACGATGAACAGTCTATCTGGATTGACCTGGCGATGATAGTCGATGTGAACGTTGCATAGTCAGGTCTGTGACAGGGTGAGCATGCCCGCCCTACGCTGATCATTCAGGATTTCGTGATCATTGGGGCCAAACCGTAATGATCGTGGACAAGGCGATCAGGGCAATCATGCCGACAATGATCCATATAATCGTTGATCTGTTAACGGTTTTTCGCTTTTCCATCAAGGCTCTCTCCTTTCCAGACTGCGGGTGAATGTGTTCTCGCGTTGTGCTTAGAGCGAGTCTCGATCACCGAACCGGAGCAGGTTACGGCGTGGTGATGTTCTGATCGCGTTGGTCCTCCAGTTGTGCTTCCTGAAACAATCCGTCCTGCTTTGGGCTGGTCAGTTGTTCACTGGACTGGAGCGCGCTATTTTTGAGCGGGAATGTATACCCCTCTATTTTTTTCTTTGCAGGGTTCGAATGTTTTGCTCCAACTGTTCCAGTTTGTTCAGGACGTTCTGTATATCTTCTTTCTGGGCAGCCTTCTTCGCCTCTGTTTGAACGACGGAAAGATATCCACTTGGCTCCAAAACGGCCATTTTTACGTCTGCAATATTGCCGATCTGAAGTTGTCGAAGTCGCATTTCCAGCTGATCTATCGTCATTTTGGCTCGCTTCATCTCAGCAACATCAATTTGCCCGTTCGTTACCAACACGGATGGCACGCCGTAGATCCATTTGCGAAGCCGTGGAAATACGATCTGTAGATAAGATAGCGAAACCATTCCCACAACTAACATGAAGCCGCCGTATATGGCGACCCATACACTTTTTGATGCGACTGGTTGAATCATCAAGGTACCGATGGCAATCATCAGGACTGCCTCAGGTACGGTTAGCTGAGCGATGGAGCGTTTGCCGGAGAGCCGCAGCAAAATGACCCCAGCGGTCAAAATCATTAGTACTTGGATGGTGTACGGAAACGTTGGGAGTAGGTCAGCCATGTTCTAATCACCTCGCTGTTATTGTTCCCCGTTTTTTATGTTCACTCCACTCGATTTTCGCCAGAAAGTGGAATAGCTGAACGGCATCAGTTTCCGACGTAAAAAAGCGTTCCCGAGGAACGCTTGAGCCTGTACAATATGGGGTGTAGCTGCCATCCCCAATCTTTTCTGCGGTTGTCGCCGTATGAGAGGTTGCATCCTTAATAAAAAGGTGGTATAATCACCATATTGTATATATTGAGCTAAGCGATTCACATATTCCAAAGAGTTATCACTTTAGCTTAATGATACTCTTTGGAATATGTGAATTTTTGTTTGGTCAATATATGCATGAAGCATATTTATCAGGAGGTTGCGTACATGCAAAATGGTACAGTAAAATGGTTCAATGCAGAAAAGGGTTTTGGGTTTATTGAAGTAGAAGGCGGAAGTGACGTTTTCGTTCACTATACTGCTATTCAAGGTGAAGGGTTCAAGTCGTTGGACGAAGGACAGCGCGTACAGTTTGACGTAGTTCAAGGAAATCGTGGACCGCAAGCTGAAAACGTTGTAAAGCTGTAAGTCCTAAAACGTTCAGGTGACGAAAAGCACCTAATGAGAAACTGCCTCCCAAAGGGGGCAGTTTTTGCTTTCCCGCGTGCCCAGCAAGCCGGGTGTGTAGAACTTGGAGTGCACATCTTGGATGCCATTTGGATTTTCGCCGTATCAGGGAAAACCTCACGTACGGTTTGATGAGGGGGAACAGAAATGCGTAAGGCGACCGACGGTCGCCTAAAAGTTTCAGTTTTCTATTCTACAACAAGGCCCTCAACTGTTTACTGAACGGTGTAAGTGGCTGCTTCTTTTCTAGGAGCTGTTGTGCCGGGAACTGGAGAGTTATGGATGTAAGCGGGCGCTTGCGTCAACATCGGGTTCTGTCCCATGGGTTTAGGTATTTCCACATACTCGAAAGCAGCCTGTCCATCCATCGACGGCCCGCTTGCCCAGCGGCCTGCTTTGCTCTCTTCGCCTTGTGAGAAGTTCATAAACGAATACGAAACCTCTTGCTTTTCCAAATCTTGTGGGAAAGTGCTGGGGACGATTGCTTTTTGGTTCTGCTCCAGTTCCTCAATAGCAGCCATCCACTGATTTTGATGCATGGTATCGCGAGCGATCAAGAAGGAGAGCATATCTCTTACACCAGGGTCGGTAGTTGACTCATACAAACGAACCACCTGCAGCCGACCCTGCGACTCAGCGTTTAGATTGGCCCTGAAATCGGCTAGCAGGTTGCCGCTTGCAATCGTGTAGCGTGAGTTCCATGGGTATCCGACGCTGTCTGTTGGAGTAGCTCCCAAACCGGATACGATGACATGCTGTGGATTTATCCCGCCCAATACTGCTTCAACAATAGGGTTTTTCGCCGCCTCATCCTGATCTCTTGCAGGAGCACCATCTAACAGTTGTGCGATCATGGTGGCCAGCATTTCCACGTGTGCCATTTCTTCGGTCCCTATGTCCAGAAGCATATCGCGATATTTTTGTTCTCCTCGACAGTTCCATCCTTGGAACAGGTACTGCATCATAACCGTGATCTCGCCAAATTGCCCGCCAAGAATCTCTTGTAGTTTTTTCGCATAGACGGGATCAGGTTTGTCTGGTTTAGCCGTATACTGTAGTTCTTTTACGTGATAAAACATCTCCATCCCTCCTGCTGCTTAACGTTCTCCTTAAACAGCAAAACGATTCTCCACAAAAAAATCCTTTGTGTGTGAGAGGAGCCAGACTACACCAAGGGGAGTGGTGTGGGGAGAGTAGCAACCACTCCAATCATTGGAAAAATCAGCCGATGAGGATCAGATTTTGTCGCGCGGATAGATTATGGAAGGACAGTTATCTGTTCTGCAGTAGCTTGCACCGGATATGACTCAGCCACGGGACCGGTGAAGGTTGCTTCTACTTTTTGGCCGACGCGCAGGTCTGATAAGGTGAGCTGGTTTCCGTTCTGATCCATAATCCGCGTGCTGTCGACAATGGTTGTTTGCGCCTTATCGTACGAAGTATCTGCTTCTAACCTTCCTTCAATCAGAACAGCGCCAAGCACCTTATGGGCAGAACCATTGTCAGCTTGGGTAATCTCAGTGATTGTACCTCTGATATCAATGGTTTGACTAGTTGGTTGATTTCTAAAAAGAAAGAAAGCCAATATGCCCACGACAGCGGCGAGGATGACTGCCGCCCACAACGCTTTTCTACTCATCGAACATCTCCTCCAGCATTTTCACAGTCTTCCTCTATCCGACGGTAAAGAGTGCGGAATGTTACAACAATCTGACCAGAATCCTCTTTTCGATCAGCATCAAATGTTAAAAAATGTATCAAAATTTCCGAAAAAATGTCGATAATGAAATAAGATCAGATTGCTGAATTGTACCGCAATTGTGTAAAAGCCAATAAAAGAAAAGGGGTTACTTGCTTATGCCGCAAGTAGAGACGGATCTCTCCCTGGTCGGTCGAGTGTTGGAGGAAGATGTTTACAGTCGTACCGGTCTCCTTCTTTTAACCAAGGGGGCAGTACTGACACATACGGATATATACAACTTGCTGCGACAGCGAATCTGGTTTGTCAGTGTGGTCAACCTTGTTGCGACCGACCGGGCAGACGTTGATTTTGTAGGACAATTGAGCAGCTTAAGCGAAGAACATGGGCAGATCAAGAGTTATATCCAAGCAATGGACGGTATCAGAGGATTGTTCGGACAGGTGACCGAGGAGCAGATTCCCTCGCTTGACTCCTTTTCCGCTCCGTTCTTGCCACTGATGAATGAGGTACATATGCAGGCGGGAATTTTCCGCTTTCTGTATGCCCTAGAGGGCTCGGACAGTTACACCTATCGTCACTCCGTAAACGTAGGTATTCTCTCTTCCCTGATAGCCAAGCTGATGAATAAATCACATCAAGAAATTGTAACGATCGGACAAGCAGGCCTTTTGCACGATATTGGGAAAATGTTGGTAGCGTCAGACATATTACTTAAACCGGGCAAACTGACCGATGAAGAGTTTGCCGAGATGAAACGGCACACCATATACGGTGCCCAGTTGATTGCAAAAATGGCAGGTGGTTCGGAACTCCTATCGCAATGTGCTCTGCTGCATCACGAACGACTGGATGGTTCGGGCTATCCAGAGGGAAGGAAAGGTGGCGAGATTCCAATCGAGTGCCAGATTATTTCTGTGGCAGATGTGTTTGATGCCATCTGTTCCGACCGGATCTACAAGGGACGTACTTCTCCGTTTGAAGCGGCCCAACAGCTCTGGCAAGCGGTGTTTGAGGGGCAGTTGAATGCAGAGATTGTGACCAAGTTCCTGCACTATATCTACTCTTATTACATAGGCAGTCGTGCGGTTTTAAACAGCGGGGAAGAAGTGGAAATCGTACTGATCCACAAAGATGAGCCGATTCGTCCACTGGTGCGAAAAGGGGAGCGGTACATTGATCTTCGCTCCCGTCGTTCCCTGTTTATCGAGAGATTAATTGTTTAAACACGTTTCCCCGTCAAGAGACGGGGTTTTTTATTTGCGTGTTCCCCTGTGTTCGCATATAATACAAACAGATGTTCTTATTTTTGATCAGGGGGGATTTCGGTGTTAAGAGACTTGAGGCGCTACCTGGCTCACAACCAATTAGTCGAAATCATCTACCTGGACCGCAATGGACGGACCAGCAAACGGGTTCTACGTCTCCATTCCATCGACGGAGAAAAAATGAAGGCTTACTGTTTTACACGACAAGCGAATCGCGTTTTTATCATCTCCAACATTTTGGCGGCGGTGCCAGTTGCTGTTGATCATGCGGTATAGAGGAGAGGAACGTATCAGCCCGGAGGTACGAGTATCTGCATGGTTGACTTGGAGGCATGTCGTTTCTTGTCTCCGTCACGATGCTCTCTTGATTGAAGGTTTGGATCTGCGGTTTCCCAGGGCTTACCAGCTTGTTTGGAAATTTTGGATTGATGCGGCACAAGTGATGGCACATGCTACGCATGCTGATCTGCGTCGTGTTGACATTCGCCTCCTAGGTGATCAGTTGGACCAGGGCGAGCATTTTGTGCTCTGGAAATACCGAGGAGAGACGCGATTGCTTCGTCTTTCCCAGCAGAAGCTGCATCTAGCTGTACAGCAAAAAATAAACGAATTGACAGCGGGCAGTTCCGTTTGAGTGACAGAGGTTCATTTACACATTTTTTCGTTCGATGGATACCTGTCTATGCGACTTTTTCTCTCTTTCATATGCTAGTCATGAGAATAGCAGAGGGAGGGATGACAGTGTCTGGAAGATCTAACAACTTTACTTTGGCTCTGGTATTGTTTGTCCTGCTTGTGATCGTTCTGGAGGTACTAGACGATTAAGGTTTTCTCCCCCGCTTTGCGGGGGATTCTCCTCGCCAGACAGCAGACAGCCTGTGTGCTGCCCAGATCACTCTACAAAATCACGGTACAGCTTGGTTACCGGTGTGTAATCTCCTTTGCGGATCTCCTCTGAGGATGCATCAAGATCCAATTCATCCATTTCCATCCCGGGTGCTATTGTGGGCTCCTTTTGTTTAGGGGCGGTGCGTCGGTTCCGTTTTTCCATCATGAAGAGGCCTCCCTCCCGTACCAGATGGTTATCGAATTCCTTGCTTGCTTGGCAAGCGTTTTTCCGGGTGACCGTAACCTTGGTGTTCTTTGTTTTCTCTGTCTTTTTGTTGTGCCTCATCGATTTTGTGGACAAACTCTTTCGTGCTCATCTTGTTCAAATCCATTTTGGCGTCCTCCTCACCAGTTTTGATACCCGTTTATTTTCCCATCCTCCTCCGATTATAATCCGCTGTGAAGCAGGGTAACTTTAGAAAAACAGCACGATCGGGAGGATACAGATGATTCGTAACCGCATTCTAGTGTGGAGTATGTCATGCCTGCTGTGGCTGGGTTCGCTATCTGGCTGCTCCTATCAGCATGGGGAGCAGGAAGGGACTGATCCGACCGTCACGGTAAAGAGTCAGCACAATGGCAAGAAAGTTATCGTTCTTTTTGATCGACTCCCTGTTGGCTGACTCACTTGAGCGATTGCGTGCAACCAATCAGGTGCCCGCTTTTCCTTTCTGATCGAAAATGGCCGGTATCGACCCGATTTGGTCAGTTCGTTTCCCACTATGTCTGTGACAATTGAGAACTCGCTGTTGACGGGTACATATGCAGATGGCCACCGTATCCCCGGTCTTCTCTGGTATCATACCGGAGAACGCAGAGTGGTCAATTATGGAGACGGACTTCGAGCTGTTTGGAGCCCTGGTTTGAGACAGTGGTCGACGGACGCGCTGTACAACTTAAATCAGGTACACCTGTCGAAACGGGTGAAAACGATTCACGAGGATCTTCATTCACGTGGTTTTACCAGTGGCTCGATCAACGGACTTGTCTATCGCGGGAGCAGCAGGCATCAACTCAGACTGCCTGCGTATCTGCCCAAGGCGGCAACAGGTTGGCAGACAAAGCAGGTCAAGGGGCCTGACGTACTCGGATTGGGGGCGCTTTCAACTGTCACCTCGCAACGGCTGCCGAAGAGTGCTGTCCAGTCGCTAGGCTTTAACGATGAATACGCCGTTGATAGTCTGATCCATCTGGTGAAAAAAGGAGCCCTCCCCGACCTGACACTGGTATACCTGCCCGATATGGATGGAGAAAAACACCGGCACGGTCCCAGCGAACTGACAGGTGTCGTTAAAGCGGATCGACAACTGCAGCGCTTTCTTGATACGTTTGGAGACTGGAGGAGAGCGCTGCGAGAGCACATCGTGGTAGTGATGGGAGACAGCGGTGTAACGGCTGTTGAGCGAGACCGTCAAACTGCGATGATTGATTTGGAAAGCGCCCTCAAGCCGTTTCGGCTGGCGCCAGTCGGAGAAAAAGCAGGCCCGAATGATGATGTTGCGATCGCGATCAACGGTCGGATGAGCTATGTCTACTCTCTCTCACCATATGCTCCTCTCTCCAGCCTGGCAGACAAGCTGATGCACGATCCCCGGATAGATCTGATCGCCTGGCAAGAGGGTGATTGGATTGAGGTGATGCGCGGCGGAAGCAGGGCACGACTAGCCTACCGGACAGGCGGGGGACATGTGGACAGATATGGAAACCACCACTGGGATATTCGCGGTGATTGGCGAGTAATGGATTTGCATCAGAATCCGCTCTCCGGCAAGGTGGAATCGTATCAGTATCCAGACGGGCTTCGCCGACTGGCCAGCGTGTTTCATTCTCACTCCGGAAGCTTTCTCGTCGCGACGGCCGTACCAGGGGCAGAGTTTGCGGGAAAGGGGACACCTAACCATCTAGGAGGAGGAAATCACGGCTCTCTTCACCGGACGGATGCATTCGTTCCGATCATCGTTTCCGGAGGGCAGCAGGTTCCTCAGCTTCCCGATCGGGTGGTGGAACTGAGGGCATATCTTCTCTCCCTGTTGACTACGGACTGAAAACGATTTTTTCCCATTTGTCCACATTCATGATAGTATGGATAAGGTATAAACAAGAAGTAAGGAGAGAGAAACCGTGGATATGACCACTGTGTTGGTGTTGACGGGTATCATGACGATCGCGATGATTGGAATCGTCGTATGGTATATCACCAAAGCCTACGCCTACAAACACACGGTAGACGAGCTGCCAAACGAAGAAAAACAGGACGAGCCTACTAAAGCAGCCCAAAACAGCGAAGTCTGACAAAACATTTCTTTGAACGGGTGGGAGAGATTTTGGATTCTTTTGCGGTTGTGTGGAAGTACGTATTTCTGGGATTACTCCAGGGTTTTACGGAACCGATCCCCATCTCTTCGAGCGGTCATCTGGTCATCGCCGAACATCTTCTTGGGTTGAGGGTGGAAGGACTTGGATTTGAGGTGCTGGTGAACTTCGCATCTCTGCTTGCTGTACTGTTGATCTATCGAGCGGATCTGGTTCGCCTCACTGTCAACAGTTTGGCTTTTCTGCGTACCAGAGAGGCGCGTTTTCGCGATGATTTCCGCTTTGTCGTTTATCTTGTGATCGCCACCATTCCGGCAGCCATATTGGGCTTGCTATTTAAAGATGTAATTGCCGATTACCTGAAGGGTGTCCAGGTAATCGGCTTCACCTTGTTGATTACCGGTTTGGCACTTTGGTTGATCCGCAATTTGCGCGGACGTAAAAACGATGCTGATCTCGGCATGAAAGATGCCCTTATAGTCGGATTTGCCCAAGCTTTCGCACTGGTTCCAGGGATCAGTCGATCAGGGGCTACGATTGTTGCTGCCATGGGACGGGGAATGCGGCAGGAAACGGCGCTGCGCTTCTCGTTTTTCCTCTATATTCCGGTCAGTCTGGGTGGAATGATCCTGGAGGGCCCCGATATGATCCAGGACCCCGCTCTGGCGGAACTGGCGCTCCCATACGCAGCGGCTTTCCTGATGTCGCTGGTGGCTTCTTACTTTTCACTGAAGTGGTTTATGGGCTTGATGGCTCGCGGTAATTTAAAAATCTTCACCCTTTACTGTCTGTTGGTTGGGCTCTCTGTTTTGCTGTTTTTGTAAGAGTCAGCAGGCGAAAGCGATCCCATGCAGAGATCGAACTGCGAAAATTACCAACATGTCCCTATAAAGTTACAGTGTGTTTTTAACGAAACTAGTAATAACCACCTCTTTTTTCCTCTAGGGAGGGGTGGGGGGACGTGACATTTCTATTTTTTGACAACCTCTACTGGTGCCAGAGGTTGTTTTTTCTTTGTCGAAAAATATGATCGGGGACTGGCTTGTCGTCGTTGGACAGGCTCAGTTACGATAAAATGGACAAATACGGAAAAGCACTGCTTTTCTCAGGGGGGCAAAAAATGGCAGTCAAAAGAATAGAGCACGTCGGAATAATGGTTCGTGATCTGGAGCGTTCCATCTCTTTTTACAGCGATGTGATCGGGCTTCAACTACGTGACAAACTGGTTCACTCCAACGGCGTGATCAAGCTTGCTTTCTTGCAGTTTGCCGGGGCGAAGGAGACGGAAGTGGAACTGATCGAAGGATACAATGATCAACTGCCGCAGGAAGGAAAAGTACATCATATTGCGTTTACCGTTGACAATCTCGAGGCGGAAGTGGAACGGTTGAAAACCAAGCAGGTAACGTTTATCGATGACGGGATCACTACGCTGCCCAACGGTTCACGCTACATCTTTTTCTACGGTCCGGATGGGGAATGGATCGAGTTTTTTGAGACGACGCGTTAGATCTCAGCATCGATAAGCCATCGCATATTTATTGTGGATACACAGGCCGCCGATTGCGGCCTTTTTATATTTGGAGTGGTTTCCATCTCATACAGTATATGGCGTAGTTCCCGATCGCTTTACATGAAACACGTTCGGTCTGGTGAACCTAAAGATGCTTGTTGGAAACCATCAGAAAGGAGTGCAGTCATGCTGCAGCAAATGACCAGTCAATCGCAGCAACAGCAGGTGATGATGACGCCGCCGGCGGTCGTCACTACCAAAGATTTACTCTATTTGAGAGATGCGATGTCGTGGATGTTGGTTGCGATGAAAAAATGTGCTCACTTCGCGCAGGAGTGCACAGACTCTCAGGTGAGGCAGGCAATCGACCAGGTGGGACAGATGCACCAGCGCCACTACAATATGCTGCTTTCACACTGCAAGAATAATAATGTGCAAGGGATGGCCAGTATCTCACAGCCCATGTCTCAATAGGCCTATATCCGCTACAAGGAGGACCGCCCATGCAGCAGATGAATCAGATCAAAAATCCAAAACCAGCCGGCGAGCCAAAAGTAAAAGGACCGGAAATGAATGACAGGGACCGGCTCAATGACGTGCTGGCTACCGAGAAGTACCTGACGGATAGTCTCAATGTCGCTGCACGTGAAGCAAGTCATGATCAACTGCATCACGACATGATCACCATTCTCAATGAGACGCATAGAAGTCAACGTAGTATTTTTAACATGATGTTTCAAAAAGGTTGGTACGCGCTGGAAGCGGAAGATCAGCAAAAACTGAGTCAGGCGTTCCAACAGTTCAATCAGTACTCTACCCAGTTCCCTTATCAAAACAACGTTTCTCAGTAGTTGTTGGAAAGCAGAACCACCCCCGCTTGAAGCGAGGGTGGCTTTTCCGTGACGAAGAGATGATGATAGATAAGGGCAAGGTTTTCACTTCTTTTTTCCAGAAGATAAAAATGCCTCTAAACGACTAGCGGCTTTGGTTGGATCCATATCAACCTGAAACAAAAACTTCAGATTGCTGGTCGTGGTCAGTGATAGCCGAGTTGCATGGTACAGTTTTGGTTTTTCATGCTTGATCAGGGCCATAATCTCCATGATCGGAGGAGTAAAGGTCTTAATCCGCAGAAAGTTGTGCAACAGAGCGACAAATTGGCGTATGTTGGCGGGATTGTCATCGTCTGCTGCCTGCTTCAAAAAGGTCTGCAGGTCTTTGACCATTTGTTTCTTTCCTTCATCCGGATTTCCACGTGTTTCCTTCATCCTGATCACCTCACGGTTAGCTTTGTCGGTACATGCCTGGATGGAGTTCTACCAGCGAGGGATTCAACAACACAAGAAGCTGCTCCCTCGAGGGAGCAGCCGAATTACCTCCTAGCCATCATACGGTAACCCGGCTGTCATAGTTCTAAAAAGAACCGTAGACCCGCAGTTTTGCGCCACCATCTTTCAATGGGTTTGCCTTTTTCGTGTGGGTTTGATAGTAAAAAGTAAAAGCTGTACGAGTACAGTCCATTATAATTCATGAGTACTAGGACGATCAACCCTAAAAAGGAAAATCAGAAACATGCACCTAACAAGGGACGTCGAATGGCGCGGTTTGTGAGACAGGTGGAAGCAGACGTTGACCGAAGCTGAAAACGAGGCTGGCAAACACCTCAATACCAGTAGCAGACTTTTGCACTTTTTCCTGCGATCTTCTTTCTCTGCTGGCATCAGAGTAGTAACATAGACCTACAGTAGTACGATTCAAAAGAACCATCTGTTGTTTGTTCCGTGCGGTCGAGGTGGCAGATGTTAGGCGGTCGCCGGGATTGGGGAAGAAATTACCTGAATTAGTATCATTCGGTTTCATAACGATAAGAAAACAAAAAAAATTTACCTTTTGTGGCTTGTCAGCTATAATCGTAGGGGTGTTCATCATATAGAAGGGGTGACAAGTTACTTTATGCTGAGATCACGCAACCAGATTTTTTTCGACCTGTTTGAGCAGCAGGTTGGCAACGTCCACAAGGGGACCCATTTGTTCTGTGAAATGGTAGGCAACTACCAGAAAGTGGAAGAGAAAGTAAAGGCAATCAAGGCGGTCGAAAAAGAAGGAGACGAGATCGTCCGTAAAATCATGAATGAACTGAACTCCACTTTCATCACGCCACTAGAGAGAGAAGATATCCATGCACTGGCGCTTACGCTTGACGATGTGATCGATTATATCGACGGAGTGGCTGATCGGCTCTACCTCTATCAGGTGAAACAGCCGGATCCGCGTGTATTGGCACAGGCCAATCTGCTGGTCAAATGTTCGACCAAGCTGATCGATCTGATTCGCACGTTGCGCAAGTTGGATCACCAGCAGGTGACGAAAATTGCTGGCGAAATCCAGGAGTTAGAGCGAGAATCAGACGCTAACTATCGAAAAATGGTCTCTGAGCTGCTCAATTCCCGAGATACGGATCCACTGGAAGCGATCAAGTTGAAGGAGATCTATGATAAGCTGGAAGACTGTGCGGATTTCGCCGAGGATGTTTCCAACCTGGTGGAAGGGATCGTGCTGAAGAATGCTTGACTGGATGACGCCAGACCTGATCCTGTTTGCATTAGTTGTCGTAATGGCGCTCAGCTTTGACTTCATCAACGGATTCCATGATACGGCGAATGCAATCGCGACATCAGTGTCCACGCGCGCTCTGAGTCCCAGAATGGCGATTATCATTGCCTCTGTCTTAAACCTGGTAGGTGCTTTGACGTACACAGGCGTAGCAAAAACCATCAGTAAGGGAATTACCGACCCTTTTCAGTTGGAAAACGGACTTGTCGTCGTTCTTGCTGCCTTGACCGGTGCGATCTTGTGGAACCTGATCACCTGGTGGTACGGGATTCCCAGTTCCTCTTCCCATGCCCTAATCGGAGGGATTAGCGGTGCGGTGATTGGCGCTGCCGGGTTTGGCCAGATCGAGTGGAGCGGCTTTCTGAAAATCATACAGGCGTTGATTATCTCTCCTATCGCTGCTTTTCTGATCGGATTTATCATCATTAAAGTGATTTCGTACGTGGTGGCGAACGCTCCCTACCACAAGACCAACCAGCGCTTCCGCTACTTGCAAATTCTTTCCGCCTCCTGGCAGGCGTTTAGTCACGGTGCCAACGACGCCCAGAAGACGATGGGGATCATCACCTTGGCTATGATCAGCGGGGGGTTGCTGGCAGCGGAAAACGGCGAGATTACGATTCCGCTTTGGGTAAAAATTTCTGCTGCCGTGGCGATGGCCTTGGGCACTTCGGTAGGTGGATGGCGAATCATCAAGACAATGGGCGGCAAGATCATGAAGATCAGACCGATCAGCGGTTTCTCTGCCGATCTGACCTCCTCCGTGGTGATTATGACCTTTACCACGCTTGCTCTGCCGGTCAGTACGACTCATGTGATCTCATCTGCGATCATGGGTGTTGGGGCTTCGCAGAAGTTTTCTGCGGTGAAGTGGGGAGTGGCCGGGCGAATTGTGTTTACGTGGGTCGTCACCCTCCCGGCTACGGCACTGTTGTCAGCTGCAAGCTACATTGTCTACGATGTGTTCCTCTAGGGGACGAGCCGTTACATACGTTTCCATGCTCAACAAAAAAACAGCCTCCCGCTCACTTGGCCGTCAAGGCAAGTGAGCGGGAGGCTGTTTTTTAATGACAGTACAGATCGTGTCGCGATCGTCGCCCCTTATTAAGGGAGGTTGATTCCATTCCCTCGTTTGCTTCTTCTCCAGACCAGTATATACAGCAAGATACCCAGAGCGATAAGCAGCAGGCTGACCAACTGAGCCACACGAATGGTATCGCCAATCATCAGACTGTCGGTCCGCATCCCCTCAATGAAGAAGCGCCCGAAAGAATAGAGGATCAGGTAGCTGAACAACACTTGGCCGTCGAATCGCCTAAAGCGATATAGAATGGCCATCAAGATCAAGAAGACGAGCAGGTTCCACAGCGATTCGTATAGGAAAGTGGGATGGTAGTAGTGCCCATCTATGTACATTTGATCGCGGATAAATGCCGGAAAATACTCCATAAATTCTGCAGACACCTCTCTACCGTGGGCTTCCTGGTTGATAAAGTTGCCCCAGCGTCCGATGGCCTGACCGAGAATCACGCTGGGCATCAAGGCATCGCCGATTCGCAGGAACGGCAGGTTATGTTTGCGGATGTATAGTGTGCCGGCCAGCAAACCACCGATCAATCCCCCATGAATAGCCAGGCCGCCCTCCCAGACCGCGACCACGCTGGCGAGATGTTCCTTGTAGTAATCCCATTCAAAGATGACGTAGTAGGCACGCGCGCAAATAATCGCGGCGGGAATGATCCAGACTACCATGTTCAGCATATGGTCCGGGTCGTAACCGGCGCGCTTGACGTGGTAGCGAGCCAGATAGGTGCCGATAAAGAATGCTGTTCCCATAATAATGCCGTACCAATGCACTTTCAATGGACCGATGGTAAAGGCGATGGGATCAATCAAGCAGATCTCCTCCTCAAAAAAACAGTCTTGGGACAGTATAGCATAAATATCCACCAAGATCGTCCTACAAAAGAGTGAACAAGTCCTTAGCGGGTGGTGAGAAAGGAGAGGATTGGTTCCAGTGAGACCCTCCGAGCGGGAGAAAGCAGGGGGGTAAACAAATCTCCGGTTTCTTGCAACCGCTTCGGCATCGTATGCACGGTAAACTGTGTAGGATGAATCGTCGGTACTTCCTCCCAACGGAGTGGAGCGGAGACAGTGGCTTGCGGCCTGGCGCGCGTTGAGTACGCGGCAGCCAGCGTTTTTCCCCGCCAGTGTTGCAGATAGTCAATGTACAGTTTGGTCCCGCGGTTTTTGACCAAGCGTTCGATCGTTAGTGTGCGAGGATTTTTTTTGACCAGATAAGTAGCGATAAACTCGCCCACCTGTCGCGTCTGCTCGAAACGATACTTTCGCTCGATTGGTACATACACTTGCAGACCGCTGGCGCCAGATGTTTTGATCCAGGACGGCAGGTTTAATTCGTCCAGTACCTCTTTTAGTTTCAGTGCAGCATCAATCGCGTCGTCAAAGTCAGGCGTAGACGGGTCCAGATCAAACACCAATTCGGTCGGGATTTCATCGTCGATCTCGTGAAACGAGACATGCCACTCCAATGCTGCTTGATTCGCCATCCAGACGAGTGTGGGCAGATCATTCAGCACCGGATAGCGGGTCTTTTCCCAGACGGCGGTGGCAATCCAGTCCGGGGCGTAATCGGGCAAATTCTTTTGAAAAAAGTGCTTGTCGTCAATCCCGTGCGGATAGCGGATCACGGTCAGCAGGCGATTCCGGGTGTAGCGCAGCAGGTGGGGAGCCACCTCAATCAGGTACCGCAGGTAGGCAAGTTTGGTGACACCGGCTTCCGGCCACAGTAGTTTGTCCGGATTGCTGATGGGAATCTCTTTGCCTTCGATCTCGATTACGTGTGACTGGGTTTTGGTCGCCACCTCTGTTCCTCCTTTCTTACATTTTGCTCCACTCTTCTTCAAATCTACACTCGTCAGGCGGTATGTCGACGAGAGCTTGGATCGACGGTTGACGCAGCGAGTGGTCTTCTGTCCAGTCGATGTACTTGACTTTTACTGCAATCATTGGCTTCACCCAATGGGCAGCTGTCCTTCGTCCCGGACGATTAGAAAAAGGAGATTGATCAACTGCACTTAGCCGCAGCACCTCGCTGACTTCCTTCCATTCCGTCTGTGTCATCTTTCCTGGCCCGGTATGACCGATGTACCAGAGCTTTCCAAGATGATCGTAGAGGCCTAGCAGCACAGCGTTAATGACACCGTTGCGAATCGTAAATCCACCGATCACGGCGATCAAATCACGGTAGTTTTTGATCTTCAACCATACCCCTTTTTTTTCGCCGATCACGTACGGTGAGTCTACCCGTTTTGCTACAATCCCTTCCAAGCCTTGCCGTTTGACTGCCTCATACAAGGAATGACCATTTGCGTGAGAGGTTACCAGCTGCAGTTGCTCGCATGGTTGAATGGATTCGGCCAATCGATTCATTCTTTCCCGGAAAGGTTGTTGATGCAGCCATACACCGTTGTGGAAGAGAATGTCGAAGATCATGTACGTCACTGGTACCTGTTGTTGCATGTACGCCACTTTTTCCAGCCTGCGAATGCCATCTCTGCGCATCACCTGGTGAAAAGAAGGTTTGCCGTCCTCGCCAAGTGCGATCACTTCCCCATCTAGGATGATCGATTCAGCCTTGCAGTAGGAGTGGATGTTGGTCACTTCCGGATAATGGGAGGTTCGTTCGTACAACTTGCGGTTGTAGAGGCGGACGTTCCGGCCGTCGTAGTACGTGAGAATACGCACTCCATCCCATTTTACCTGCGCGATCCATTCCGGCCCTTCCGGTATCGTATCGCTTCGCAGCGGTTCCATCGGCAGTATCGGTTCCATCTCTCGTGCAGCCCCTACGTCTCAGCAGTCTTTTTCCGCTTCAGTTTTTTGGTAGTTGTTTTCTTCGGCTCAGCAGGCTGCTGCTCCGCTTTCGTTTTTTTCGCCGGTTTCGCTGCCGCAGCGGTGCCTGGACTGGCCTCTGTCTCCAGCTTGGCAGGTCGGCCAACACCTTCGTTCTCGGCAGCGGCGATACTTTCTTTCAGTGCTTGCATCAGATCGATTACGTTTGCTTTCGGTGCAGCCGGTGCAGCCGCAACTTCCTGACCTTCCAGTTTCTTCTCGATCAGCTCATGCAGATCCTGACGATAGTGGTCGCTGTATTTGCCTGGATCAAAAGCGGTGCTCATGTTTTCGATCAATTGTTCCGCCATTGACAGTTCATTCTCTGCCAATGGTACGTCGTCCTCCGGTAACGCAGGTACTTGGGAAACCGCCCGCACTTCATCCGGGTAATAGATCGTCTCCAGCAATATGGAAGGTCCGTAGATGCGAATCGCAGCCAGACTTTGCCGGTTTCTGAGCGTAATCTGGGCGATCGCAATCCTGCCGGTACGCCGCATGGCTTCTCGCAGCAGTGTGTAGGCTTTTTCTCCGGTATCCTGGGGAGAGAGGAAGTAGCTTTTTTCAAAGTAAATCGGATCGATCTCTGTCAACTGTACGAAGTCCAGGATTTCGATCACTTTTCGTGTTTCCGGCGTAATACTGTCCAAGTCTTCGTCCTGTATAATGACGAAGTTATCTTTTTCGTATTCAAAACCGCGTACGATTTCACTGGCGTCTACTTCCCGGTCGCAGGTGGGACATGTTTTGGTGTAACGGATGGGTGTATTGCATTCTTTATGCAGTTGGCGAAACCGGACATCCCGGTGTTCAGTTGCGGTAAACATGCGGATCGGAATGTTGACCAACCCGAAGCTGATCGAGCCTTTCCATACGGTATGCATGTATAAAGCGCCTCCTGTGGATGTTTCTTGAGCTTAGTATCCACCGGACGCGTTGAATTCCGGCAAGCAAGATTTGGTGCAGGCATGCAGGACAGCGGGCGAAAAAAACCAGCCTCAATGATCGGCTGGTTACTGACCGTGCTTGATGATATCTGACTGATCCGCTTTCGACTGCAGCTCGCGAGCACGTTCTTTTCCGACGCCGGTGCGGTCGGCTAGTGATTGAGCTGCTGCAGCCGTCTGTTTTTGCTCGGATGGCCTTTTTTCAGCCATGGGTTGCCCTCCTTTTTGATGGAGATAGGTAAAAAAAAACCTCACTGCCAAGCAGCGAGGCAGCGTCTCATCCAGTTCCCGCAGGAACGCGATCGAACGCTCCTATCAGACGTTCAAGATCTTGGAGAGAACACTATTTCAATTATGGGAGAGGAGAAACCGGAGGAAGAGCTTATGGGGAAACGTAAGTCTTCTCCGCGGTTGTCAGCGACACCGTTGCGTCGCTAGTCCTATTCTTTGCCAGATCTGTTTTCCTTTATACATCTGTGGGTACATTTTTTTCTCTTGTTTTACCAGCAACCGCCGTTGTGATAGGATGATCTTGTTGCATGGAAAGGATTTCTTTTGTTCTGTGCATCCTTCACGAACCCTTCTTGATTTGGAGTTCTTTCACATTCATTGCACGGTGAGGGGGAGCCTAATGCGGGTAATTGCCGGAGAGTACCGAGGACGTTCGTTGACGGCCGTTCCAGGAAAGGGAACGCGACCGACTACCGACAAGGTAAAAGAGTCGATCTTTAACATGATCGGTCCGTACTTTGACGGGGGATGGGTACTTGACCTGTATGCTGGAACCGGGGGATTGGCGATAGAATCGTTAAGCCGCGGGATGGAGGGGGCGATTTGTATCGACATCGATCCAAAGGCGGTGGCCGTGATCAAGAACAATCTCGCCTCGCTAGGACTCGCTGAGAGGGCGGAGGTATATCGAAACGATGCGGAGCGTTCCGTACGAGCGCTAGCCAAACGGGCGATTCGGTTTGACCTTGTGTTTTTGGACCCGCCATACGCACAGCAAAAAATAGCGAGTGACCTGACACTCATTCAACAGTTCGGATTGCTTGCTTCCGATGCCTGGATCGTTGCCGAGCATGATACCGAGGTGAGCTTGCCAGAGCAGATCGTGGATTGTGTCGTTGATCGCAGAGCGTCATATGGAGACACTTGCGTTTCCGTATATCGTTTTACTGGAAAGATACCTGCAGTACCGTTAGATCCTCGTTGAGATGGAAAAGATGGCTGTTGATGAACCTTGGTGCTGTTGGAAAATCAGCAGGATCTGAGAAGGAGGTCGTATGATGCGGATTGCCGTTTGTCCGGGAAGTTTTGATCCCGTAACCTATGGACATCTGGATATTGTGAGTCGAGGGGCCAAGATTTTTGACAAAGTGATCGTCGCTGTCCTGATCAATTCAAAAAAACAGCCCCTGTTTGCCGTGGAAGAGCGGCTGGCGCTGCTGCATGAGGTAACAGCGGAGATGGAAAACGTAGAAGTTGATTCTTTTGAGGGGCTGCTCATCGATTACATGCGCCAAAAACAAGCCAAAGTGTTGATCAAAGGATTGCGTGCCGTCTCCGATTTTGAGTATGAGATGCAGATGGCCTCTATTAATCGGAAACTGGCTGACGACGTGGAGACGTTTTTTATGATGACCAACCATCAGTATTCGTATCTCAGTTCCAGTATTGTCAAGGAAGTAGCCCGTTACGACGCGCCTGTCTCCGATCTGGTTCCACCACCTGTAGAGAAAGCGCTCAGAGCCAAGTTTTCACAATAGACGGCCTCTGTTTTGCAAGGCAGAATATCAGCGTGTTGGAAGCGTTCAGCGATTACCCTTGAGAACGGTCTTCCGCACCAGTATGCTGCCGGCTGCCAGAACAGCAAACAGAGAGAGTGCCATCAGCGATGATTGACTCAAGTGGTGCCACCAATGATGGGGTACGGCGGTCGTCGGCTGGGGAGCGACAAAGACAGGGACTGCAGCCTTTTCGCCGTGAACCAACAGCTGCAGCGGTCGCCAAGCGATGATCGTGAGCAGGGCTGCGAGGATGGCGTGGACGATCCGTGCCAGCAAATAAGGAGCTACCCGAATGTCTGTTTTGCTGAGGATGCTGGCCACTTGTGCATGCACGCTCAATCCGCCCCACGAGAGAATCGCACTGGCAATCGCTGCTTTCCACATCAGGGAGATCGATGCGGAGACCTGGCTCGCCGCCTGGGCACCCAAGGTGACCTCAAACAGTCCAACCACCACAGATTTGGAAAAGTCCTCCGGAAAGCCCAGCGGTCCCAAGATGACGGTTAAGACTGTACTTAGCGTCTGGGTCAGGTTTACCTTCATCAACAGCTCCATGACAACGGAGAAGACGATGATGAACCCACCAATCATAAACAAGGTATGCAGGGCCGTCTCCACCGCGTCACCCATCAGGCGTCCCAGCGGTCGGCCGTCACGCAGACGAGCGCGATGCATTTCCTGCAGTGCTCGCAGCAGCAAGGGAACCTCTTTTTTGTACAGGGACTTGCTGGGTGGTTCTGTCCAGGCATGAAAACGGAACAGCAGTCCCAAGAGCAAGGCGGATACATAATGGGTGATCGCTAAGGTGAGCCCTAACTGTTCGCTATGGAAAAAACCGATCGCCACAGCGCCGATCACAAAAAGTGGGTCACTGGTTGTGGCAAGCGAAACAAGCCGCTCCCCTTCGACCCGTGATACGTTGTTTTGCTCACGCAAACGGGTGGTGATTTTGGCAGCGACCGGGTAGCCGGATGAAAAACCCATCGTAAAGACGAACCCACCAGTACCGGGTACGTTGAATAATGGGCGCATCAAAGGCTCCAATAGAACGCCGACAAAGTGAACCACACCAAAGCCCATCAAGATTTCGGACAGGACGATGAATGGTAGTGTGGCTGGGAATACGACCTCCCACCAGATCTGGATGCCGCGAAGGGCAGCTTGGAAGGAGGTTTCCGGATTTGTCGCCAGTATCACGACCAGGCTGACCGAGAACAATGCGAGTAGGAAGGTAAGGATAGGAGAGCGGTGTGCCATCGTATTCCTCCTGGACGTAAGAGATAGTACATGTCTACGTTTGTACTTGAAAAACTATGCACTCCCCTTCGCTTTCCCCGCTGTGGGAATGGGTGATTCCACATATGTTTAGTAGGGGGGATGAACTGTGGAAGCCAAGCAAAGACCAAAAGTAGGTCTCGCCCTCGGTGCCGGTGGGGCGCGGGGTCTGGCCCATATTGGTGTGTTGAAAGCATTTGAGGATCGTCACGTACCCGTTGACTTTGTGGCGGGCAGCAGTATGGGCAGTTTTATCGGAGCCTTGTATGCCAATGGCATTCAGCCGCATATGATGGAAAAACTTGCTCTTCATTTGAAACGGAAGCACTGGTTGGATATTACCGTCCCCAATCTTGGTTTTGTGGCTGGGGAAAAAGTGAAGCAATTGATCCAACTGTTGACCCATGGCAAAAAAATCGAAGAACTGAAGATTCCCCTGGCAGTCGTTGCCACAGATATCGAGACCGGGGAGCGGGTGGTATTTCGTGAGGGGCCGATCGACCAGGCTGTGCGAGCCAGCATATCCATTCCCGGCATTTTCGTTCCGGAGCGGGTGGGGGATCGGTTGCTGGTAGATGGCGGTGTCATTGATCGTGTGCCGATAACCGTGGCGAGGGAGATGGGAGCGGATATTGTGATCGCTGTTGACGTTGCCCAGTTTGACGTCAAGATAGAGGTCAATTCGATTTTTGATGTGATTGCCCAGACAATCGATGTGATGGAACGGGAAATCCTGCGGCACAGAATGCTGTCCGCTGATATGGTAATACGGCCAAATGTGGGACACTATAGCAGTATCGCCTATTCCGGTGTTGCTGAAATCATCGCAGAGGGAGAACGTATGGCTCTCGAACATGTAGAACAAATCAAGCAGCTGATGGACAGATGGAGGGAGTCCCATGAAGGAGAGAGCGGCAGCGATGAGAACTAACTGGTACCGCCGCTACGGCATCCGCTGGCTGCTTGCACTCATGGTGGCTGTTTTCTTCTTTTTCGCTGTCAACTACCCCCTTCCTTACTATGTGACAAGGCCGGGTTCTGCTGTTGAACTAGGGCCGATCATCAAGGTGGAGGGAGGAGAGCGAGACGAGCAGGGCGCTTTTATGCTGACAACCGTTCGGATGGGGCAGGCGACACCGTTTTGGTATCTGTACACGAAATTCTCCCCTGATGCGGAATTGATTGAAATAAACAGGGTGCTGCTGCCCGGTGAGTCCAACGAAGAGTTTATCCAGCGGGAACGGTACGTGATGGAAAACTCGCAACTTTTGGCTAGTGCAGTGGCGTTTAGGCTGGCTGGGTACGAGGTGAAAGTGGAAAATGAAGGGGTAACGATCGTGCAGGCAGTGGAGGGTTCGCCATCTGATGGTTTATTCAAGCCGGGCGATGTCGTCACCCAAATAGACGACACACCGATTCGAACGATGCAAGAGTTGCTGGCCTATTTGTCGACCAAACAGCCAGGCGACAGGGTGAAAGTGACCTATCAGCGGGGCGAAAAACAGCAGGCAGCCACCGTTGCCCTGACGGAACTGGCGCAAGAGCAGGGAGAAACGAGCCGTGCGGGACTCGGTGTGCGAGGCAGCAACAAGCAAGCAATCGAAATACCCAAAAAAGTGACCGTCTCTTCCCGGAACATCGGCGGGCCGTCAGCAGGACTTATGATGACTCTGGAGATTTACGATCAATTGGATACCAGTTGGAACGCGACACGTGGGTACCGGATCGCAGGAACAGGGGAGATCTTTTCCGACGGGGCGGTAGGGCGAATCGGCGGCATCAACCATAAAGTAATTGCTGCTGACACCGCCGAAGCGGAGATCTTTTTCGCCCCTGATGATGAAGGAAGTGGTTTGTCCAACTATGACGAAGCTTTGGCGACAGCAAAACGGATCGGAACATCGATGCAAATCGTCCCGGTCAAGACTGTCGAAGATGCGATCAACTACTTGAAATCGCTTGAGCCGAAGTGATTCGCAGCGGACTGGCGCGATACTCGTCTGTGTAGGAGGACGTTCCTGCTTCGTCAGATGGGAGGGTCAGCCGATACAGACTGCTCGCGACGATGTCCAGGTCGAGCATTGGATGGATACCGTCACGTGCATTGCTAATCAGCGGCAGTCTCCCTTTTCGCTTGGCTTCATGGAGCAGCATCTGCCCTTTTTCGCTGAATCCGAGGATACGGGCATACGGGGCTCCTTCTTTCAATCGGAGCTGTTCCACCTGCCCTTTCTTTAGGTCCAGCAGGATGGAGAGCAGGATACGCTGCAGGCGGTTCCACGTAAAACGACGTGTTTTTGCCTTGCTGACCAGTTCCTGGACAGTGCTGCTTGATTGGACGGCCTGCTTTAAACGATATTGGATACCTTCTTCCACTTCATGATAGGCAGCCAATTGATCAGGTGAGAGCTGCAGCAGACGATGAAACAACGGATGGCGAAATCGCTCCCAGTTCATCGGCCCCGCTCCTGTCGCAAACTCTCTCTGCAGAATGGAGAACGTCGTGTCTGGAACAAAGGGGCTTACTTCATCCAACACAGCCCCTTCTGAGAATAGCAGCTTACGCAGCGCGGTAGCGCTGGCAATCTGCTGATCTGTAATCGTCTCCTGATGATAGCCAGCTTTTTGACGTCTGATCGTCAAAGCCTTCATGGGACTGCCGATTCTCTCCAGGGCGAGCAGGTAGTTAAGCCCGAGAATGTTGTTAGGCTGATCGATCGGTACATTCTCGTAGCCGAGATTGCTCATATAGCGGGAAACCGCACGGGCGTAAGCATGGGGGTAGGAAAGTCCCTGAGACAATTCCTCCCTGAGTGCCTGTGAAAACTCAGGCGGTTCAACTGCCAACGTTTTTGCCAAGATGCGCATCCATTCAATATCGCCGCTTTCACTACCGAAACAGATGGCGTCTACCACACCGATTCGATCGAGCAGGGAAATCGCCCCGTGTGCAAAAACTTCTGCGTTGGCCGTGGCGTAGGGAACAGGCAGCTCGATGACCAAGTCAATCCCGACACGCAACGCCATCTCAGCCCTGGCCCACTTGGAGACCAGTGCCGGTTCACCACGCTGTAAAAAGTTGCCGCTCATCACGGCGACACAGGCATCAGCACCTGCGGCCTGCCTGGCTGCTTCCAGATGGTAGTGGTGACCGTTGTGCAGTGGATTGTATTCAACCACAAGGCCGACCGTCCGCATGGGAATAACCTCGCTTTCCAGGAAAAAGTACCGATATGTATCCAGTTTCCATGCACATTGTCATGCATGGTTGGCTACTTTTTAGTGTAGTGAACCGATCTCGATTTGGCAAACGGGATACTCCGACATCGGCTCATCTAACAAATGATGAAGACAGTGGGCGCAGAGGAAGGCAGGACAGCCTGTCAAGGAAAAATGGTTGACAAACCTTGCGGAGAGAAGCTATAATCATCTTTGTTGTGTTCGAGGTGAGACATATGAACCTAAAATTGACTGATTTGGAGCATCGCAAAGGCGAGCCATTGCCTTTTCGTACCACCCTCGACCCGACCGAGCTCAGCCAACGTCATCAGGAGATCCGTGCTCTTGGACCAGTAGAGGTCGTTGGTGAAGCGGCCAAGCTGGGCGAGATGTACTACGTCAAAGGCGAGATGAAGGCGGAGGTCGATTTTGCCTGTGCCCGTTGTCTCAAGCGGTTCCGCAGTCAGGTGACCGTACCGTTCTCGGAGACGTTTGCTCCTGCCGATGCTGAGGTTGAGTTGGATGAGGACAGTGAGATCCACCTGCTGGAAGAGGAAGAGATCGAACTGGACCCAGTGCTGCAGGAAGATTTTTTGCTTGCGATGCCGGCATTTCCGATCTGTACGGAAGAATGCCAGGGGCTCTGTCCCACTTGCGGTGTGAATCGCAATGAACAGGCCTGCAGCTGCAAAAACGAGCGGATTGACCCGCGTTTGGCCGGACTGGCTGATTTTTTCAAGGATGCCGATTAATTAGTAGGCACGTTTTCAAGATGAAGCCAAGATCTCCTTGATCGGCGGCTTTATTTTTGAACGGATGGGTCACCATCCTGATAATAGGTGATCTCTGTTCGCTGGCGTTCTTTTGCGGAATGTCCGGCACGGAGGTGTTCCACTCAGATTGATGATGTCAACGCCATCTGAAGGAGGTGTTAGGGAAAATGGCAGTACCTCAGCGGAGAACTTCCAAAACCCGTAAAAGACTGCGTCGTACGCACTTCAAACTGGAAATCCCCGGCATGGTCAAGTGCGATAACTGCGGTGAGTACAAACTGGCCCATCGCGTTTGCCCGAGCTGCGGAACCTATAAAGGGGAAAAAGTTATGAAGTAATGGTAAAAAGCAGGGTGAAGCCACCTTGCTTTTTTTCGTTCCGGCTGTATGATTTCCTTTCGTCCCGATTCCATAGAAAGCTGGAAGGAATCCAATAGCTGCATCCCGAAATCTCTTGTATCGCCCTTGACTAGTCACCCATGAAAAGGGAGGGTGTATCATGCGGACTTTACTTCATCTACGATATGCTGCGCATCATTAAATCCCGTCTGGAACAACAGATCGATCAACAAGAGCGGATAATCGCCTTGCTTTTAGAGCAGAAGACCGAGGAGAATAGGAGCCCATCGGCACAACAGAGTGACATGTGATAACAGCTGCTTCCAAGCAGGGTTGTCAAACAAGTGCGGTTATCCTATACTAATTTGGGACCAGGTATTATAAACTACTAGTAAGAGTGTGCCTATCATCCAAGATACGCCACAGCAACGGCATCGCCACCGTAGATGGCTATGCAAGTGCCAAGTGTATCAGGTTGTTCGGTGGGGGTGTTCGACATCGCACGTCTGTTAAAAAAAGACCGTCAGACCCGTCTGGTTCAGACATTAAAAGAAAATCCGTTTGCAACTGATGAAGATTTGGCCAACATGTTTGATGTGAGCATCCAGACCATTCGGCTGGATCGACTGGAATTAGGCATTCCAGAGTTAAGGGAACGAATCAAATCAGTAGCCGAACAGAACCTGGACGCCGTACGCTCACTCGACATTGAAGAAGTGATTGGTGAAGTGATCGAGATACAGCTTGACTCGCATGCTTTTTCTGTACTGGAGATCAAACCGGAGCATATTTTTGCCCGAACACAAATTGCAAGAGGGCACTACATATTCGCCCAAGCCAATTCGCTGGCTGTGGCGGTGATCGATGCCGAGGTGGCCCTGACTGCGACAGCACGGATTCGCTTCGTGCGTCCGGTGAAGCTGGGCGAGAAGCTGGTGGCGAAAGCGGTTGTCCGCAGCCGCAGCGAAAGCGAGAGCAAGGTCCGCGTGGAGACTAAAGTACAGGGAGAGACAGTGTTTACGGCTACATTTCGTGTTGTTTGTATCTCCTGAGGGACAGATCATCGCGACACAGTCACGGGTTACACACAAGGAGGACATAAGCTTGAGAATTGCTTTGGATGCGATGGGGGGAGATCTCGCTCCGCTGAGTACCGTCCGGGGAGCGGTAGAAGCGGTGCGGGAGAACCCGACGCTTCAGGTTGTACTGATTGGAGATGAGACGGCCATACGGGAGCAGTTGCCTGGCAGCATCCCGTCAGGTATTGAGATTCACCATGCGACAGAAGTGATTGAGGCTGATGACGAACCGGTTCGGGCCGTAAGGCGGAAGAAGGATTCATCCCTTGTCGTCACGGTTGAGATGGCCCGCAAGCTGGAAGTAGATGCAGCCATTTCTGCTGGCAATACCGGTGCCCTGATGGCGGCGGGATTGCTGATAACCGGCCGCATGAGCGGGATTGAGCGTCCGGCCCTGGCCGCAGTCATTCCCAACACGCAAGGCAAAGTGACCCTGCTGCTGGATGTGGGCGCCAACATGGATGCCAAACCATTGCACCTGCTGCAGTATGCCATTATGGGCAGCTTGTATGTAGAAAAAGTGCTTGGCTACGAGCGACCCACTGTGGGGCTGCTCAATGTCGGAACGGAAGAGGCCAAAGGTAACGAACTGAGCAAAGCAGCGTATGGAATGCTCAGGCAGGCCAGCAACATCCGGTTTGTCGGCAACGTAGAAGCTCGCGATCTGATGCGAGGCCCCTGCGACGTGCTGGTTTGTGACGGGTTTGTCGGCAACGTTGCGCTGAAGTCACTGGAGGGGGCGGCTTCAACGATCCTGTCACTGCTCAAGCAGGAGATGACGTCCAGTCTCCTGAACAAGGCAGCGGCGGCGATTTTGAAACCCAGCCTTAGCCAGTTCAAAGACCGGATGGATTACGCCGAGTACGGGGGCGCTCCACTGTTGGGCCTGCGCAGACCAGTGATCAAGGCACATGGATCGTCTGATGAGCGGGCGATCAAAAACGCCGTTCAGGTAGCTGCCAGATTTGCCGCGCAGGATGTAAATGGCTGGATTCAAAAGGAATTGGATACAGATCCGCAGATAGAAAGCGAGTGAAGCTGATGAGGGGAATGCAACCGGTTGGAATCTTGTCTACCGGCTCCTACGTGCCGGAGAGGGTGCTGACAAACGCTGATTTGGAACAAATGGTAGATACTTCTGACGAATGGATTGTGACGCGGACGGGAATTCGCGAGCGGCGGATCTGTTCTCCCGAGCAGGCTTCGTCCGATCTGGCCTATGAGGCAGCGGTGAAAGCGTTGCAGCGGGCAAATGTAGCCGCTGAAGATCTCGATATGATTATCGTTGCGACGGTCACACCTGACATGCTGTTTCCCTCGACGGCCTGCCTGCTGCAGGATAGGCTGGGGGCCAAAAAAGCAGCTGCATTTGACGTTTCGGCAGCGTGTACCGGTTTTTTGTACGGAATCGCTACCGCCAGTCAGTTTATCGCCAGTGGACTCTACCGCTATGTACTGGTCGTCGGGGTTGAGGCTCTTTCCAAGATTACAGACTACACGAACCGCAACACCTGTGTCCTATTTGGCGACGGGGCGGGTGCGGCTCTACTCGGTCCGGTTCCGGATGGATACGGCTTTCAATCCTTCGAATTGGGAGCGGACGGATCTGGCGGTCCGTTGCTGCAGCAGCCGGCGGGTGGTTCGCGGATACCTGCTTCGAGCGAATCGGTGGAAAAACGGCTGCACTACATATCGATGAACGGTGGAGAAGTGTTCAAGTTTGCCGTTCGGGTGATGAACGCTGCGACGGATGCTGTCCTGGAAAAGGCGGGGGTCAGCAAAGAAGAGGTAGACCTGTTGGTACCGCATCAGGCCAACCTGCGGATCATCGACGCAGCGATCAAGCGATTTGGATTGTCGGAAGAAAAGGTGGTCGTCAACCTCGACCGGTACGGCAACATGTCATCGGCATCGATTCCGGTCGCGCTGGACGAAGCCCTGGAAGCGGGGCGGATCAGCGAGGGGGACACGGTCGTCCTAGTCGGTTTTGGCGGTGGTTTGACTTGGGGAGCCAGCCTGTTGAAATGGACGTTTCAACGTGTGTAAAGGAGAGGATTGAAGATGAGCAAAATCGCGTTTGTCTTTCCTGGGCAGGGTTCGCAATATGTTGGCATGGGGGCGGAACTGGCCGAGAAGTCAGATGCGGCCAAACGGGTATTTGCTGAAGCGGATAATGCGCTTGGCTTCTCGCTTTCCACACTCTGTTTCGAAGGACCGGAGGAGCAACTGCGATTGACGGCCAACACGCAGCCTGCCATCTTGACGGCCAGCGTGGCGGTCTGGGCCGTTCTGCAGGAGCAACTGCCGGGTGTGCAGCCGCATTTTGTAGCTGGTCATAGTCTGGGTGAGTACTCCGCATTGGTGGCGGCCGGCTCGATCCGGTTTGCCGATGCGGTCAGAACGGTGCGCTCACGCGGGCAATTTATGGAGGAAGCGGTTCCTGCCGGACAAGGCGCGATGGCTGCCGTACTTGGCTTGGAACGAGCCGAGCTGCAGTCCGTGTGTGAGGAAGTGAGTGCTGGCGGGAATCCAGTTCAACTGGCTAATCTCAATTGTCCCGGACAGATTGTCATCTCCGGCAGTGCCGAAGGTGTGAACCAGGCTTCCGAGAAAGCGAGGGAAGCGGGTGCGAAGCGTGTTATGCCGCTTAATGTGAGCGGGCCATTTCACTCTTCCTTGATGGCACCGGCGGCTGAAAAACTGGCTTCGGTGCTGGAAGGAGTGCCGATTGAAGATGCAGAGATGCCGGTTGTGGCCAATGTATCGGCACGTTCTGTTCAGCAAGCGGCAGAGATTAAGCAGAGTCTCGTCCAGCAGGTTTCATCACCGGTGTTGTGGGAAGACTCCGTGCAGTACATGGTCGATCAGGGTGTAACCACCTTTGTCGAGATCGGCCCGGGCAAGGTGTTGGCCGGACTCATCAAAAAAATTGCACCGAAAGGGACGGTCGTCCATTCCGTCCAGGACGTGTCCTCGCTTGAACAACTGGTGAATGGAGGGGTAATATGCTAAATGGGAAAGTAGCCCTGGTGACTGGGGCTTCCCGTGGAATTGGTAGAGCGATTGCCCTCAGCCTGGCCGAGGCTGGAGCTGACGTGGTGGTAAACTACGCGGGCAGCGAAGCAGCCGCCCAAGAAACGGTGGATCAAATCAAGTCGTTAGGCCGTTCATCCATCAAAGTGAGAGCCAACGTGGCCAGTGCAGAGGAAGTAAACGAGATGTTTCGCACAGCCCTTGATCAGTTTGGTCGGATCGATATCTTGGTCAACAACGCCGGTATTACGCGGGACAATCTGCTGATGCGGATGAAGGAAGAAGAATGGGATGAAGTGATCGCGACCAACCTGAAAGGGGTATTCAACTGCATCAAGGCGGCGACCCGTCCGATGATGAAGCAGCGTGCCGGGCGGATCATCAATATCACGTCTGTGGTAGGGGTACTGGGCAATCCGGGCCAGGCCAACTACGTTGCGGCCAAAGCAGGTGTGATTGGCCTGACCAAGACGACCGCCCGTGAGCTTGCCTCTCGCAACATCACCGTAAATGCTGTGGCACCGGGCTTCATCGAGACGGATATGACCGACAAGCTGGGAGATGAGCTCAAAACAGATATGCTCCGGCAAATCCCGCTGGCCCGGTTCGGGCAGGTGGACGACATCGCTCAGGTGGTTCGCTTCCTCGCATCTGACGCCGCCGGCTACATGACCGGACAGACTCTCCATGTCGATGGCGGCATGTATATGTAGTGGATTGGGACTAGATGGTTTTTGATTATCTCTTCTTGTATAATGCTGGAGAGGGGGTGAAGCAAGATGGCAGACACACTTGAACGTGTAAAGAAGATCATCGTCGACCGTCTGGATGTAGACGAGTCCAAGGTAACGCTGGAGGCATCTTTTAAAGAAGATCTGGGTGCTGACTCCCTGGATGTGGTTGAACTCGTCATGGAACTGGAGGACGAGTTTGACTTGGAGATCTCCGACGAAGACGCTGAAAAAATCTCGACTGTGGGTGAAGTCGTAGCGTACATAGACTCCCACAAGTAAAGAGTAGACAGGAGTCCCGCTGTCATGTGGGACTCCTCCCTTCACTTTGCGGCCCCATTTGGCTGAAACAGGGATTTCTGAGATGATGAAACCGGATCGGCATTCGATCCGTTGATCCATAGAGCAAACAGACAGTCATACAAGATACAGAGGTGAACGGAATGAAACGAAGAGTGGTGATTACCGGCGCCGGTGTGATTTCACCAGTGGGGAATGACGTAACCACGTTTTGGAACAGCCTGCTTGCGGGCAAGTCTGGAATCAGCAGAATCTCGTCGTTTGACGTTTCGGATTATCCGACGCAGATTGCAGGCGAAGTAAAAGATTTCGATCCCGAGATGTACATGGAGAAGAAGGAGATCCGACGGACCGACCGTTTCGTCCAGTTTGCGACTGCGGCAGCGAAGATGGCCGTACAAAATGCCGGTTTGCAGATCGGGGAACAGAATGCCCGTCGTGTCGGTGTGTATATTGGATCAGGCATTGGCGGATTGACCACTTGGGAAGAGCAGCACACGGTATTGATGGAAAAAGGACCGCGTCGGGTAAGCCCCTTCTTCATCCCGATGATGATCGCCAACATGGCCACCGGTCAGGTATCGATCGAGCTCGGGGCCAAAGGACCGACATCCAGCGCGATTACTGCTTGTGCTACCGGGACGAACGCCATTGGCGACGCATTCAAACTGATCCAGTACGGCAAGGCCGATGCGATGGTAACAGGCGGTGCTGAGGCGACGATTCGTCCGATGGCGCTGGCCGGTTTCTGCTCTGCAAAAGCGATGTCGACGCGAAATGATGAACCGGAAAAGGCGAGCAGACCGTTTGACCGCGATCGCGATGGATTCGTCATGGGAGAAGGAGCAGGCGTGATCGTGCTGGAAGAACTGGAACACGCCCAGAAGCGGGGAGCAGAGATTCTCGCAGAAGTGATCGGTTACGGTATGAGTGGGGATGCGTACCATATCACGGCTCCGGCGCCGGGAGGAGAAGGGGCCGCTCGCTGCATGCAGGATGCCCTGGACGATGCAGGAATCGAGCCTAGCGAGGTCGGGTATATTAATGCTCACGGCACCTCGACCGAACCGGGCGACATCGCGGAAACGATGGCGATCAAGGCCGTGTTTGGCGAACACGCGTACCGGTTGGCTGTCAGCTCCACCAAATCGATGACGGGACACTTGTTGGGAGCGACAGGAGCGATCGAAGCGATTGCGACGACCTTTGCTCTGCGAGATCAGATCCTGCCGCCTACCATCAATCTGGAGCACCCTGATCCCCAGTGTGACCTCGACTATGTACCGAACGAGGCACGACGGGCGAATGTGCAGGTGGCGATGTCCAACACCTTTGGATTTGGCGGACACAATGCCACCATTGTCCTGAAGAAGTACACGCCGTAGGGGATCTCACCGCAATCGATGGAGATGAACCGGACAGGTGTGGAAGGTGGTGAGGCGGATGAACTTTGCGCAGCTCCAGGAAAAGATTGGGGTTCGCTTTCGTGATGAACGCGTTTTGAGGCAGGCGTTCACCCATTCTTCCTATGTAAATGAACAGAAAGGGAGGCGGATCTGTGACAACGAACGCCTTGAATTCCTGGGCGATGCCGTGTTGGAGCTGACCGTTTCCCAGTTTTTATACAAGTCGTTTCCCAACATGAGCGAAGGCGAGATGACAAAACTGCGGGCAGCCATCGTGTGTGAACCGTCTCTTGTCAAGTTCGCGGAGCTTCTCCAGTTTGGTGAGTTGGTTTTGCTAGGAAAAGGAGAAGAGTTGACCGGCGGAAGACAGCGTCCGGCTCTGTTGGCGGATGTGTTTGAAGCGTTTATCGGCGCACTTTACCTGGATCAGGGGCTGGAAGTCGTCTTTCGCTTTATGGAAAAGTACGTCTACCCGCGAATCGACAAGGGAGAGTTTACACAGGTAACGGACTTTAAAAGTCAACTACAGGAATATGTCCAGCAGGAAAACATGGGCGACCTCCAGTACCGGATCATACAAGAGAAAGGACCCGCCCACAATCGGGAGTTCGTATCAGAGGTACTGTTGAACGACAAACCGCTGGGCACCGGGACAGGACGGTCCAAGAAAGAAGCAGAACAGCGGGCTGCTGCCCGCGCATTGATGGTGTTGGGAAGCAACTGACAGCGACATCCCGATTCTTCATTCCGCCGGTTGAAGAATGGGGATGTTTTTTTCTGTGGACGGGGGTTGCTTACTTTCCTGCTTCGACAAATGGGGCGGCTGTGATAAAATAAAACAGTTATCGGACAAGAGGCACCAAACCGTTTTTGCAGGGCTCTATAGGGGGATGGAAGATGTATCTAAAGCGGTTGGAGTTGATCGGATTCAAATCGTTTGCCGACCGGACAGAACTGGAGTTTGTTCCAGGCGTCACGGCTGTGGTCGGACCGAACGGCAGCGGCAAGAGCAATGTCTCAGATGCGATTCGTTGGGTATTGGGCGAGCAAAGCGCCAAATCACTGCGCGGCGCCAAGATGGAGGACATCATTTTTGCCGGCAGCGATACGCGCAAACCGGTCAATTTTGCGGAAGTCTCACTCACCTTGGACAATACGGATCAATCCCTCGGTATTGAATACTCGGAGGTAACCGTGACAAGGCGGGTCTATCGTTCGGGAGAGAGCGAATACTCGATCAACAACCGTTCTTGCCGGTTAAAAGACATCATGGAGCTGTTTATGGACACAGGTGTGGGCAAAGAGGCCTATTCGATTATCGGGCAGGGACGGATTGAGGAAATCCTCAGCACCAAGTCGGAAGACAGACGCGGAATCTTTGAAGAGGCCGCCGGCATCGTCAAATACAAGACGAGGAAGCGGGAAGCAGAGAAAAAGCTGGACGAGACCGAACAAAACCTGGTCCGTATCCATGATATCGTCAGTGAGATTGACGAGCAGGTGGGGCCGCTGGAAGAACAGGCGGAAAAAGCAAAAGCGTACAAGTCCCTGCAGCAGCAGCTGACGGAGCATGAAGTCGCTCTCTACGTTCAGCAGATTGATGTCGCCCATGCCAAATGGCAGGAGTCGACAGAACGGGTAAATCAACTTCGTGAACAATTGGCTGGTTTGTCTGCCCAAGCAGCATCACACGAAGCCAACCTGGAACAAGCCCGCTTTCATGTCGGTCAGATCGATCAGTCGATCGAAGAACTGCAGCAGGTATTGCTGGCGGTTAGTGAAGAAGTAGAGAAGGCAGAAGGGCAGCGCGAAGTGTTAAAGGAGCGGCAGCGCAATCTGGCGGGGAATCGTCAGCAGACGCTGGAGAGAATGCATAGATTGACCGAAAAGCAGCGATTGACGGAAGAACAGCTGGCAGAGGAGCGACAGCGGCAGGCTGAAGCAGAAGCCCGCTTCCGTGAATCAGAGCAGTCGCTGGCTGAGGCGGAGCTATCTTACGCAGAGATGGTGCAAGCGCTCAATGACGATGTGGAAACGTTGAAGAGCGACTACTTTGAGACACTGAACGAGATGGCTAATCTGCGAAACGACATTCGTCACGGGGAACAACTGCTGCAAACCCATCAAGCAAGGGTGGAACGACTGCTGCAGGAAAAGGAGCGGCTTGCAGCAGAAGAGCAGGAGCGCCTCACCAAACTGGAATCGTATCAGCAGGAATTGACCGAGTTGGAGCGATCGATCGAGGAGACACTGACGCTATACCGGAATCTGATGGAAGGCATCCGCGAACGGCAATCACAAGCAGAGAAATCCCGCAAAGAACTGCATCAGTATGAACAAAGAAAAGAAGCAGCCAAATCGCGGCTCGATCTGCTCAAAGAGATGCAAAGCGAGTTTGCCGGATTCCAGCACGGCGTCAAGGAAATCCTCAAAGCGCGGGAAAAAGGGTTTCAGGGAATCCACGGCGCTGTCGCGGAGCTGGTCAAAGTGCCGGAGAAAGTAGAAACGGCAATTGAAGTGGCCCTCGGTGGGGCATTGCAAAACGTCGTGGTCGAAGATGAGGCGTCTGGGCGAAAAGCCATTGCCTATCTGAAACAGCATAACCTGGGGAGAGCGACGTTCTTGCCGCTCGATGTGATTCGGCCTCGTTCCATCCAGGATAGTGACCGGAGGACAGTTGAGCGTCAGACAGGCGTGGTCGGCATCGCCAGTCAGTTGGTCAGCTCAGAACAGCGGTACCGTTCGATCGTTGAATCACTATTGGGAAATGTGATCGTCACCGAGACGCTTGAGCAGGCAAATCAGGTGGCGCGAGCCTGTGGCTATCGCTATCGTGTGGTCACATTGGAGGGCGATATCGTCAATGCCGGCGGTTCGATGACAGGTGGTACGCTAAAGAAAAACACGGCCAACCTGCTGGGTAGAGGCAGACAGGCAGAAGAACTGGAAGCAACCCTCCAAGAACTGGACAAGGCGATTGAGGGACAACAAGCGGCCCTCGTAGCATTGGCTGCCGAGATCAAACAGATGGAACAGCAGCAGGAGCAGCTGCGCAGTCAAGGGGAAACCCTGCGAGTCAGGGAACAGGAGCAGAAAGGTCTTGTCCAGCAGACAGAAGCAGCAGGCAAAACGATTGCGGAACGGCTGTTTGTTCTCGATCAGGACTTGGAAGGCTACCAGCGGGAGATGGAAGAAACCAACCGCAAGTTGACTGAGCAGAAGCAGCGCTTGGACGAGCTTGCCGTAGAAGAACAGCGGTTGACCGAACAAATCGCCGCAGCTGAAACGAAGCGGCAGGAACATCTCTCCAACAAGGAAGAGATGAACGAACGAATCACCGGTCTCAAAGTGACCGTTGCTCAGGTAAAGCAAGAACATCAGTCCCGTACCGAGCAGGTAGAGCGGCTTGAACAGCAGCTCGACGCCCTGAAGCGAGAGTGGGCAGAAGCGAGCGAGAGCATGACGCTGCTGGATGAGCAGGAAGCGGACAGCCAAGGGGCATTTCGTGAACTGGACAGCAAGATTGGCGTGCTGCGTCAGGATAAAGATCGTGTAGCAGTTTTGATTCAGGAACGACGTGGCGAGCGGGCCGCTCAGTTCGCCAAACAGGAGCAGTTGGAACTGGAGGCAAAAGAGGGGCAAAAACAGGTAAAAGCAGTAGAAGATCGGCTGCATCAGGAAGAAGTAAAGACCAACCGCTACGATGTCGAACTGGATCACCTGCTGACCAAGTTGTCGGAGGAATACGAGCTAAGTTACGAATTGGCCAGCCAGCGCTACCAGTCTCAGGTCAGCATCCAGGAACAACAGCAGATCGTCGCCCGACTGAAAAAAGAGATCGCCGGTCTGGGGACGGTCAACCTAGGGGCGATTGAAGAGTACGAACGGCTGTCAGAACGGCTTGTTTTTCTGCGCACACAGGAGGCTGACCTGAATGAAGCAAAAGCTATGTTGTACCAGGTGATCGCTGAAATGGACGAAGAGATGTCCCGTCGTTTCCGTGAGACATTTGAGGAGATACGGGAAAAGTTTCAGGAGGTATTCGTCGAGCTGTTTGGCGGAGGTCGAGCTGATCTGGTGCTGTCCCAGCCGGATAACCTCCTAGAGACAGGAGTTGACATCGTCGCGCAGCCTCCTGGCAAGAAGCTGCAGAACCTGGCTCTCTTGTCTGGTGGAGAACGGGCCTTTACGGCAATGGCGCTGCTGTTTTCGATTCTGAAGGTGAAGCCGGTCCCATTCTGTGTGCTGGACGAAGTAGAGGCGGCGCTCGATGAAGCCAATGTCAGCCGTTTTGCCGAGTATATGCACCGTTTCAGCAAGCAGACGCAGTTTATCTGTGTCACCCACCGGAAAGGAACGATGGAGAACGCTGACGTGCTGTACGGCATTACGATGCAGGAAGGCGGTGTTTCCAAACTGGTCTCGGTACGGTTGGAAGATACCAAGAAGCTGATTGAGACCGCGTCCTAGAGCGCGATACTGGAAGGGAGGATGAGGGACATGAGCTTTTTTAAGAAACTGCGTGAAGCAATCGTGCAAAAATCGGAGGCGGTCACGCAAAAGTTTACAGAAGGCTTGACCAAAACGAGGGATGTGCTTGTCGGCCGAGTGGAAGACCTGGTCCGCCGGTACAAGAAAATAGACGAAGATTTTTTTGAAGAACTGGAAGAGATCCTGATCGGTGCAGATGTCGGAGTGGGCACAGTGATGGAATTGATTGACGGATTGCGCGAGGAAGTACGAAAGCGAAAGATTGAAAGTGCGATTGAGCTGCAGCCGATTCTCTCCGAGCGTCTGGTGGCGCTGCTGAAGAATGAGAATGAGCAGGAGACCGCATTGGAGGTTCAAGAAGGTCGCCTCAATGTGATTCTGTTCGTCGGTGTGAATGGGGTAGGGAAAACGACAACGATCGGCAAGATGGCCCACATGTTTAAACAACAGGGGAAGAAAGTACTGCTTGCGGCGGGCGATACGTTCCGTGCGGCGGCCATTGAACAGTTGGAAGTATGGGGAGAGCGTGTCGGGGTCGAGGTGATCAGGCACAGCCAAGGGGCCGATCCGGCGGCCGTTATTTTCGACGCGGTACAGGCAGCCAAATCACGGGGAGCAGACGTACTGCTGTGTGATACGGCAGGACGTCTGCAAAACAAAGTAAACCTGATGGAAGAGCTGAACAAAATCTACCGCGTGGTGCAGCGGGAAGTGCCTGATGGGCCGCACGAAGTGCTGCTGGTGCTGGATGCGACCACCGGGCAGAATGCCCTCTCGCAGGCTAAGACGTTTGGCAAGTCAGCCGGTGTGACTGGTATTGTTCTGACCAAACTGGACGGAACAGCCAAGGGCGGTATTGTGATCGCCATTCGCAACGAATTGAACCTGCCGGTAAAATACGTTGGACTCGGAGAGGGGATGGACGATCTGCAGCCATTTGATCCGGAGCAGTTCGTTCATGCCTTGTTCGCCGGATTGATCGAGCAGGAGACAGAAGCAGAACAGACAGACCAGTAACCTGGGAAGGGGAATATCCGTGTTCCAACCATGGCTGACCATCTGGACCAGACCGCGGGAAACCGTGCGCGATGTTCTGCTTTACCGCCTATCGTGGCTTATCGCCCCCGTAATGATCCTGTCAGGCATCGGAGAAGTATTGAACAGAGCAGCAACGAAGAGCATGGGCGACACCCATAGCACACTGCAAATCTTTGGTTTTGCCATTTTGGTGGGGCCGCTGTCCGGCCTTTTGACCCTCTTCTTAGGCAGTTGGCTGCTGCATCTGACAGGTAAATGGATGAAGGGGGCAGCGACACTGGCTGAGGTTCGTACTGCCGTTGCGTGCGGCAACATCCCGCTGGCTTGGCTGCTGCTGTTGTGGATCCCGGAATACCTATTGTTTGGAAAGGAATTGTTTACGTCAAGAACACCAGTGATTGACAGCAATCCGTTCCTGTTGTGGACATTGCTCGCCTTCTTATTTATGGAGTTGGTTGGCACGGTCTGGGCTTTTATCTGTTTTATCCATTGCCTGGGAGAGGTACAGCGGTTTTCCGCCTGGAAAGCACTAGGGAACACGGTGGTTGCAGTGTTGATTGGCCTGATTCCACTTTTGCTGCTCGCCTCCATGATTGGCTTGTCCTGGATGATTCTCTAGGGTGAAATCCATGTCAATAAAAATCCTTGACAGCATGAGCGGAATTAGGTAGTATAAGTAATGGTTTTGTAAAGGCAATTCCTTTACAGCCTCGCAACCGAGGATCTCTGGCAAAGGATTGGTTTTCATGTTGGAAAAGACCAATCAAGTGAATCTCTTGTTCGACTTTTACGCCGCCCTGTTAAAAGGGAAGCAGCGTGAATACCTGGAACTCTACTATCTGGACGATCTCTCATTGAGTGAGATCGCGGAGATGTACGAAGTGAGCCGTCAAGCCGTTTACGATCACATCAAGCGGGCCGAGAAACAGTTGTTCGAGTACGAACAAAAGCTGCAGCTTGCGTCGCGGCACGAACTGCGCAAGACGATGTGCTCCCGAATGACCCAGTTGGTAGAATCACTCCCGGCAGGCGATGCAAGAGATGAGCTGCTTTCTTTGCTCCACCAACTCTCAGAGATGGATTAGGAGGGAGCGCACATGGCATTTGAAAGCTTGGCAAGTCGGTTGCAAAGTGCATTTGACAAACTGCGCGGCAGAGGCAAGATTGACGAGGCAGCGGTTAACGAAGCGATGCGCGAAGTCCGCCTCGCCTTGCTGGAAGCCGATGTTAACTTCAAGGTAGTAAAAGAGTTCGTCGCTCGCGTGAAAGAACGGGCCGTCGGTCAGGAAGTGCTGAAGAGCCTGACTCCCGGGCAGATGGTGATCAAGGTCGTCAACGACGAACTGACCCAACTGATGGGCGGTGACGTAGCCAAGATTGCGACGGCGCCCAAACCGCCAACCGTGGTGATGATGGTTGGACTGCAAGGTGCCGGGAAAACCACGACTACCGGTAAGCTGGCCAAGTATCTGCAGAAGCAGAACCGCAAGCCGTTCTTGGTAGCGGGAGACATCTATCGTCCGGCTGCGATCAAGCAGCTGCAGGTGCTGGGTGAGCAAGTTGGCGCACCGGTCTTTTCACTGGGGGATCAGGTAAGTCCTGTGGAGATCGCCCGCCAGGCGATTGAGCAGGCCAAGGAACAGCATCTCGATTACGTGTTGATCGATACGGCTGGCCGCCTGCACATTGACGAAGCGTTGATGGATGAGCTGCAGCAGATCCGTGAAGCCGTCAACCCGGATGAAATCCTGCTCGTCGTCGATGCCATGACCGGTCAAGATGCGGTAAACGTGGCGGAGAGCTTCAACAGTCAGTTGGAGTTGAGCGGCGTGATTCTGACCAAGCTGGACGGCGATACTCGCGGTGGGGCCGCCCTGTCGGTCAAAGCGGTGACCGGCAAGCCGATCAAGTTCGCCGGGATGGGTGAAAAGCTGGACAGCCTGGAGCCGTTTTATCCGGAACGGATGGCATCGCGAATATTGGGTATGGGTGATGTACTCAGCCTGATTGAGAAGGCGCAGGACGCGGTGGACACGGACAAGGCTAAACAGATGGAACAGCAGATGCGTCAAGGAGAGTTTACCTTTGACATGTTCCTTGAGTCGATGGAGCAGATGCGCAAGATGGGGCCGCTGGAGGATTTGCTCGGCATGTTGCCGGGGATGAACCGCAAGGCGATGAAAGACCTCAAAGTAGACGAGAAGCAGCTCGCCCGCACGGAAGCGATTGTCAAGTCGATGACGCTCGCCGAACGCTCCGATCCGGATCTGCTAAACGCCAGCCGCCGCAAGCGAATCGCTGCCGGCAGTGGTACCAGCGTGCAGGAAGTGAACCGGTTCATCAAACAGTTTGAAGACATGAAAAAGATGATGAAGCAGTTCAGCGGCGCGGCTGACAAGATGAAAAAGAAAGGCAAGAAAAAGGGCTTGAAACTGCCGTTTGGAAGCGGTGGAGCAACCCAGTTTCCGACCGGAGGCAAGGGGAAGGATGGACTCAACTTCCCATTCAACTTCAAGCCACCGTTCAAGTAAGGATGAAATGCGTGAACTCTCTTCACGGCTCAGCCGATCAGCCGAGACCGTGATGGTTCAGATATAGCAATGACTGGCGACGCGATTGGGCGTTGATCATAACAGGAGGTGAAACACGATGGCAGTTAAAATTCGTCTGAAGCGCATGGGTTCCAAAAAGAATCCATTCTACCGCGTAGTGGTGGCTGACTCTCGCTCCCCTCGTGACGGCCGCTTTATCGAGGAAATCGGTTACTACAATCCAGTAGCTCAGCCGGCTGTTGTCAACATCGATGAGGATAAGGCTGTGAAGTGGATTTTGAATGGTGCTGCACCGACAGACACAGTGCGCAACCTGCTGTCCAAAGCAGGCGTTTTGGCAAAAGTACACGAAGCAAAATACGGCAAGTAATCGCTTCTCGCGGGGGGTCATGCGATGAAAGAGTTGATCGAGACGATCGCAAAAGCTCTGGTTGATCATCCGGAAGAAGTGCGTGTACACGCAGTGGAAAAGGAGCGGCTGCTGATGTTTGAAGTGTCCGTCCACCCTGACGACATGGGCAAGATCATCGGCAAGCAAGGCCGCATTGCCAAAGCCCTGCGTACCGTAGTTGCCGCTGCTGCTGTGCAGACGGACAAGCGGGTTACGGTAGAAATCGTATAAAAAAGGCTGGGAGCGTGATCCCGGCTTTTTTTGCGTAGGAGGAATGGCAATGATTACGATCCACCGCCCAGTACAGGTAAAGGTGATTATCACAGAAGCATCCCGCAAACTCCTCTTGTCCGAGTACAGACAGAAAGAAAAACAACTGCTCCACGAGTGGGATCAATGGCGATTTCAGAGCAGAAAACTGCTGTCAGAAGCACAGAAGAAGTCTGGTGAAGCGTACAAACTGGCACTGGATCGGGTGGACCGAGAAGAGCGGACTCGCAAGGAAAAGGTAGAGATGCTGCAGTTTCAGATCAAGCAGGTTGAGAACCTTCCGGAAGGATGCGAGATCCACTATACCACCGTCGAAAGCAGTGTACAGGTTGACGTTGGCGATGTATGGGATGAAATTATGGGTGCGACGGAAATCATTTTAAAAGACGGGGTTATTGCAGAGATTCGCCAAGGAGGGCAGAGTGAGTGAAATGCGTTACTTTGGTGTAGGAAAGCTGGTCAATACACAGGGGCTGCGCGGCGAAGTAAGAGTGATCTCAACAACCGACTTTCCGCAGGAACGCTTTAAAACGGGAAGTCAACTTTATCTGTTTCATCCGACGCTGCGAGAACCGCTTCTGTTGACAGTGGCATCATGGCGTCAGCATAAAGGATTTGAACTGCTCAAGTTTGCCGGATATGACTCGATCAACGATGTGGAAAAATTTAAGGGTGGAGAACTGAAGATATCAGAAGACGACCTGATGGAACTGGAGGAAGACGAGTATTACATCCACCAGTTGGTTGGCTGTGAAGTAGTGACAGACGAGGGAGAGGTGCTCGGCAAGATAGTCGACGTGCTGCAGCCCGGAGCAAACGACGTCTGGGTCGTTCGCGGGGAGCGGGGCGAGATCTATCTCCCATATATCGATGAGTGCATCAAGCAGGTGGACGTGGAAAACAAACGCGTCGTCTGTCACCTGATGGAAGGCTTGGTGTAGCGTGCAAAAGGAGGCCGTTCATGCGGATCGACATCCTTACCTTGTTTCCGGAAATGTTTGAGGGCGTACTGGGGGCAAGCATTCTGGGCAAGGCAGCAGAAAAAGGAATCGTACAGTATCGTGTCGTCAACTTTCGAGATTATTCCGAGAGCAAGCACGGTACCGTCGACGATATGCCGTACGGCGGCGGAGGGGGCATGGTGCTAAAACCGGAACCGCTGTTCAACGCCGTCGAAGCGGTCAGCGAGCAGGCGAAGCCGCGGGTAATCCTGATGTGTCCACAGGGCAAACCGTACAGACAGCAGTTGGCTGAAGAACTGTCACAGGAACAACATCTCGTGCTGGTCTGTGGTCATTACGAGGGATACGATGAGCGAATCCGCGAGCATCTCGTCACAGACGAAGTATCAATCGGCGATTACGTGCTGACTGGTGGTGAATTAGCGGCAATGGTGGTTGTAGACAGTGTCGTCCGTTTGCTTCCAGGCGCGTTGGGCAATGAGCGTTCTGCCGTGGCCGATTCGTTCTCCACCGGGTTGCTGGAACATCCCCACTATACCCGTCCGCCTGAATTCCGCGGCTGGAAAGTACCAGACATCCTCCTGTCGGGCCATCACGCCAACATCGAGCACTGGCGGCTGAAAGAGTCGCTTAGACGGACGATGGAGCGGCGGCCGGAACTGCTGGATCAGATTGAACTCACACCTGAGATGAAAGCACTGCTAGCCGAACTGGAAGAGGAACGAAAAAACAGTGGCCGAGCGAAGGATTAGACTTGTCGGCACATCCTGGGTGTGTTAAAATATTTCTTGTGGCAATTTTGCCCGCTGACTAAGGCGGTCCGCTACTCGTACGTCGGCAGTTGGCCGACTTGCTGAAGGCGAGTATGAACGTCTGATCGGAAGGAGGGAGTCAAATGAAACAAGTGATCCGTGAACTGGAAAAAGAGCAATTGAAACAGGATCTTCCTGCGTTCCGGCCAGGTGACACCGTACGTGTGCACGTAAAGGTTGTCGAGGGTCAGCGCGAGCGTATTCAGATTTTTGAAGGCGTTGTGATTCGTCGTCGCGGTACCGGCATCAGCGAGACTTTTACGGTGCGCAAGATCTCGTATGGCGTAGGCGTTGAGCGTACGTTCCCGCTGCACACACCGAAGATCGACAAAATCGAGGTTGTGCGTCATGGCCGTGTTCGCCGGGCAAAACTGTATTATCTGCGCGATCGTGTTGGGAAAGCAGCACGTATCAAGGAGATTCGCCGTTAATCGGAGCGGATATTCCCCCTATCACTTTCTCACAGCCCCTCACCTTCCCTGTTTGCCGGGGATGGCACATGCGGGATTTGAAACTTGGGGGGATCAACATAAGCATCAAGACGAAAAGCGCTCGTCGTTTTTCTCGAACAGGGGGGTCTGGGGTTCCAGTCCCCCTTTGTTTTTCTGACCCCGAAAAGCGCTGCGGACTGTCAGCGATATGAAGCAGGAGGACACACTATGACCGAAGAGAAAACCTCCAGCCAAGGCAAGGGCAAAAAAGAAGCGTGGGAATGGATCAAGGCCCTGGCTGTTGCGGTCGCGCTCGCCTTCCTGATCCGAACCTTCTTGTTTGCGCCGTTCATCGTGGAAGGCGAATCGATGGAGACGACTCTGCACAACAATGAAAAACTAGTGGTAAACAAGGCGATCTACTATCTGCAAGAGCCCCAGCGGGGCGATATTGTCGTGTTCCACGCTGAGGCGGAGCGCGATTACATCAAGCGTGTGATCGGCGTAGCCGGCGACACAGTGGAGATGCGTGACGATACCTTGTACGTTAATGGAAAGGCCGTCCCGGAGCCATACCTGGCGGAAAACAGGGAAAAAGTAAGGGGAGACGACGAGCCGCTTACGGAGGACTTCGGCCCTGTCACCGTTCCGGAGGGACAGATTTTCGTCTTGGGCGACAACCGGCAAAACAGCCGCGACAGCCGAGCGATTGGCTCTGTCGGAACCGGGACAGTCGTTGGACGGGCCGAGTTTGTTTTTTGGCCGCTCGATCAAATCCGCTGGACGAGGTAGGTGAACCGGTGTGACGATCCAATGGTTTCCTGGCCACATGGCCAAAGCTCGTCGCCAGGTAACAGAAAAGTTGAAGCAGATCGATGTGGTGATCGAGTTGTTGGATGCCCGACTTCCGCTTTCCAGCCGCAATCCGATGATCGACGAGATCGTTGCCGACAAGCCTCGTCTGATCCTGCTCAACAAAGCGGATCTGGCAGACCGAGAAGTGACGGAGCAGTGGGTAGAGTATTTCCGCTCGTCACACGGGCTGCGTACCCTGCCAATAGATGCGCTGAGCGGCAAAGGCGTCAACCGACTGCCGGGTATTTGTCAGGAACTGGCTGCGGAGATGCTGAGCAGACGGGCGGAGCGAGGAATGCAGGCGCGTGCGATTCGAATCATGATCCTCGGCATCCCCAATGTAGGCAAGTCTTCTCTGATCAATCGACTGGCCAAACGGGCAGTCGCCAAGACGGGAGACCGCCCGGCCGTCACCAAAGCACAGCAGTGGGTCAAGATGGGAGATCAGTTGGAACTGCTGGATACCCCAGGGATATTGTGGCCCAAGTTTGAGGATCAGATGGTCGGGCTGCGTCTTGCCGCAAGTGGCGCAATCAAAGATGAACTAATCGACTTTACAGAAGTAGCTTTGTTCGCCATCGCATACATGATGCACTACTATCCGGAGCGGCTGACCGAGCGGTTCAAGCTGGACGAACTGCCCGCGGAACGAGTAGCGATGCTGGAGCAGGTAGCCGCAAAGCGGGGCTGCCTGGTCGCCGGAGGGGAAGTGGACTACGACAAAGCAGCCGAAATCTTCTTGCGAGAACTGCGTTCCGCCAAACTAGGCGCCATCTCGTTGGAGCGGCCGATTGACTGGCAGATGGCGGAACCGATCGGCAGGCCGCTTTCGCTCTCGCAGGCCGATTTGGAAAGATAGGGTTTGGAAAAAGAATTGCACTACCCATAAACTCCGTCTACCATTAACGGTAGGCGGTATTTTTTCATTTTTACATACTGAGGAGAAACAGTTTAATGAACCTGGAAAATATGTCGATAGTGGAAATAAGAGAACACGTAAGTCAATTGGACGAGATCCCGTCAGAGCTGATCGACAGGCTGCTCGCTGACCCTCGAAAAGGGGTTGCTGCTATCGGACGGCAGTTGTCAGCCCAGGCTGCCCGCCGCGAGAGAGAACAAGCGCGGTGGCTCGAGATGACCACGTACGAGCGGCAACTTCGGGAACAGGGAAAAAGATTGCTGTTCGGCATTGATGAGGTAGGCAGAGGACCGCTTGCGGGTCCAGTTGTTGCTTGTGCAGTTGCTTTGCCAGAGGATTTTTACCTGCCTGGATTGGACGATTCCAAGAAAGTGCCGCCCGTATTGCGTCAGGCCTATTACGAGGTGATCCTGCGGGATGCGCTGGGAGTGGGGATTGGTGCTGTACCGGCAGAGCGTATTGATGAGATCAACATCCTGGAAGCGACACGTGAAGCGATGAGGCTGGCTGTAGCAAATGCTGGTGCAGAGCCTGACGTCTGTCTGATTGACGCTTTACATATTCCCGATCTCCCCTGTGAACAAGTACCCATCGTCGGTGGAGACGGGAAAAGCGTCTCGATTGCTGCTGCTTCGATTGTGGCAAAAGTGACACGGGATCAACTGATGGCTGAATATGCCAAGATTCACCCCGAATATGGGTTTGACAAACACGCCGGGTATGCTACAGAGGAGCATCTGCGGGCATTGGAGATACACGGGCCGTGTCCCATCCACCGGCGTACGTTCGGTGGAGTAAAAGAAAAGGTGGGCCAATCACAATCATCGACATGACTGGATGAGCGTGCTTGGGATTTAGCCGTAAACATTGGGAGGGGAGATTGTTTTGTTTCAACCTGCACAATTACTGACGACGCTTATGAATCGGGTCACCCCAAGTGGGTCCAAACAGCTAGAATTCTCCCCAGGACAAGTACTGAAAGGTACCGTGTTAAAGCTTTATCCCGACCAGATGGCCCTTGTGCAGATTGGCGGGGCCCAGGTACATGTGCGACTGGAAACCAATCTGGAAGCGGGGCAAAAAGCATGGCTGCAGGTACAGCCAACATCCCACCCGATCTCGTTTAAAGTACTGGCTTCTCACGAAGGTTCACATCAGACCCAAGATGCCTCTCTAGAGGGGCTGATCCGCTCTCTCGGACTGGCTGACAGCAATGAGACGAGAGAGGTAGTCCAAGCGCTGATCAGGGAGGGGCAGCCAGTAACCAGGGAGGTGGTCGATGCGTATGTCAAGCTGGCCAAGACGCATGGAGGAAGCGACCAACTGCTGCAAGCCTTTTTATTCGCTCAGAAGCGCAGCCTCCCGCTCAGCAAGGACGTCGTACTGGCGTTGAAGGCTTTCTTTTCCTCTGCTTCCCTATCTGACAGCATCCAAGCCTTTCTCAATCAAGCGGATGCTTTTGCCTCTCAGCGTCAGGGACAGAACGGTCCACTCGTTCAACTTGTCACCTCATTGCGGCAGCAACTGCTTACGCTGCCGCTCTCGCTTCCCAGTCCGGTGCAATTGAGCTCAGATACAGGATCACTGCCACCCACCTTGTCAACTGCTCCTTCAGGACAAACAAGCGGAACAGGGACAACAGCTCAAACGGCTATTGGAGGGAACACTCAGCTTCATACCCAACCCCCGCTTCCCGGGCAGCAGTCGGTACAGTCCATTGTGCCTAACCAAGCCGCTGGAGGCCGTGATGGCGGCATACAGTGGGGGGGAGCGGTACGAAGCCCACAGGGAAGTATTGCTGTCATTTTGCCTTCGGGATCAGCATCTGTCCAACAACCCTTGGGGCAGGTCAGTCACTCTCCCACAGCGTTCCACCCTCAGGGAGATATGAGTACGGCTGGTTTCGATCCCACTCTTCCCCCTGCTGATCAACAGCGCTCAGCCGGAGGGAGCAGTCAAGCAGCGGCGACGGGAACAGTGTCGGCCGTCTCAGCGGAAGGGGGGAAATCTCCCAACAACAACGGAATGAGCGCTCCTGCCACTTCTGTGGTTGCTCGTTCGGAAGCCCAACTGACGGCATCGATATTTGCTGGCCGTTTGCCTGATGATGGGGCTGAGCAGCCTGCCAACCAACACGGGAGAGCAGATGCACAATCCGCAGGTCGGACATCAGCAGCGGCAGGGAGTCCCCTAGCGGGATGGAACACGGCGAACGATGCGGCTGGTGAACTTGCTTTGTCTCGAGGGAATACAAGTGCCAGCCAATCCGGTAATAGCCTATCCGAGGCTGCAGCAAGATCGTCCGTTACCGCATCGGATGACAAAACATTTCCCATTCGCGATTTTCTGCAAAAAGTCGGTCTGATGCATGAACGTCAGATTGCCTCCCTTCGTTTTCATGAGGCAGGACACCCGGCCGCCGAACAGCGCATCGAGTCTGTGAAGTCGATGCTGCTCCAGCTGACGCAATCCCATTCTAGCTCTTTGCCAAAAGGGATGGTTGATGCTGCGGAGACACTACTGCAACAGGTCACAGGACAGCAACTGATGCTGCTCTCTCCCCAACATCAGGCGTTGAGCCAACTGGTGCTGCAGCTTCCCCTGCGCACAGATCACGGAGAAGAGACTGCGTTTATCCAGATTGAGTCCAAGAAAAAAGAGAGTGGAGAGTTGGACCCGGAGAATTGCCGCTTGTTCTTTAATCTTGATCTGAATCGGTTGGGAATTACGATGCTTGACGTCAACATTGTCAATCGCATCATCAATGTCAATATTTATAATGACCAGCCGTGGCTGGATGATCTGGTTCATCAGTTGAGAGGCCCGTTCATCGAACAGATGCGGGATGCTGGCTATCAATTGTCCGGATTGCGTGTGCAGCCGTTGCCGGAAGAGAGACAGCAGGTCAAAACCTCTACTGGAGCCCGCCTACCCACTTCGTACAGGGGAGTTGACATTCGCGTATGAACCGATCGACTGCATCGGAGCAGACGAAGCGGAAACAGGCTGTCGCGCTTCGGTACCAGGCTGGCGCGGACGAGGCACCGACTGTCGTCGCCAAAGGGAAAGGATTTGTTGCAGAAAACATTTTAAAACAGGCAAAAGAACACCGGATTCCTGTTCAGGAAGACCCTTCCCTGGTGGAAGTATTGGGCAAGCTGGATCTCGATCAACAGATACCACCTGAGTTGTACCAGGTCGTCGCTGAGATTTTGGCATTTGTCTATCAGTTGGACAAGAAAGGGCCATTTCATGAGTAAGGCGAGAATTCAGCTAGGCCGCTACGGAGAACAGGTAGCGGCACAGCGGCTGGTGGAGCAGGGCTACAGCATCCTGGGACGCAACATCCGTTTTCGTACTGCTGAGCTAGATATTGTCGCTGTGGACAGGGGCATGCTGGTTTTTGTGGAGGTACGTACACGGAGTGGAATCAGGCAGGGTACCGGGGCCGAATCGATTTCGTGGCGGAAACGGCAAAAACTGCGGGAAGCAGCTCTCTGTTATCTACAGCAGCGAGAGGGAAGCGGGCGACAGATTCGGTTTGACGTGATCTGCGTAACGATCGCACCCGATGGGAGCAGGACGCCGGTGGTTGAACATATCGTCAACGCTTTTTAGCAGATGTTCCATCCACCTTGAAATAACCAAAAACGGCTGCGATCTGCGCACAACTCAGCGCTTGCATACAGCTGGGAAAAAGATGGATTTGGGCTGGATGATGAGTGAAATGGGCATGCCTTCTGGGGAGATGTCTACAGCAGGTTGAATAGGGCAAACGTAAGATATAGTGTACTCGACGCGATGAACTCCTCCAAGCTTCAACGTTTCATTGCCTCTCCGCCTAGGAGAGGCCTTTTTTTATCTATGGCATGACTCCTTTGCGAAAAGTGTGATACCATTTGATGGAATTCATCTGGAGCAGGGACAAAGTAGACTGACGGAAAAAGGAGGCACTTGCTATCGAGAGACTGGAGATCTATTGGGTACCAGTACCCGATCAGGTATCGTTGGACGTAGTGGAACAGCAGTTTGATCTGCTGAGCAGGGAGGAGCGTGAGACCTACCAGCGCTATCGTGTTGAATGGAAAAAAGTTGAATTCATTACAGGACGTATTCTGCTTAAGACACGGTTGGCGGAGCGGCTTAATGTGAAGCCCAGGGAGGTGCAGTTTGTCAAGAATGGGTACGGCAAGCTGTTTCTCGATCCGTCCATGCGGGCAGAAGGCCTGTACTTCAACCTGTCTCACACCAAGGGGATGATTGTTTGTGTTCTTTCGCCATGGGAGCAGACGGGTATCGACGTGGAACGAATGGTGAAGGATCACTTTGAAGTGATGTCAACCGTATTTGTCGATGAGGAGATCGACTACGTACAGAAACGACCCAGCCTAGAGGCGAGACGAGAAGCCTTTTATTTGATTTGGACTCGTAAGGAAGCCGTGATGAAAGCGGCTGGCCTGGGGTTCTCTCTACCACCGAAGTCATTTTACGTGCCATGTGGCGATGAACAGGAGGGAGACGATCGCTATCAGTTTTACACTTACAAACTGCCGCCGGATTTTCTCTGTTCCGTTGCAGTGGACAGCAGCCATTTTTCCACTCCTCCCCGCTGTCAGCTGCGCCGCCTTGATTTCGCCCAATTGTGCGTACTGTCGTAACAGCAGCTTCCTCGCAATGGGGAAGGCTTTTTTTCGTTTTATCGTTCTCTTTTTTGGTTTATACTTGGAGGAGCTAAGGAACTATAGCAAAAGGGAAAATATGGATGAAGGAGACTGTGTAAGATGAGTGTTCACATTGGAGCAAAAGAACATGAGATTGCTGAATCGATCCTGCTGCCGGGTGATCCGTTGCGGGCCAAATACATAGCAGAAACATTTCTCGAAGGTGCAGTCTGTTACAATACGGTTCGCGGCATGCTGGGGTATACCGGAACTTATAAGGGAAAACGTGTATCCGTCCAGGGAACCGGGATGGGGATTCCCTCGATCTCGATTTATGTCCACGAACTAATTAATAGTTATGGTGTGAAGAATTTGATTCGTGTCGGAACATGTGGCGCCATTCAGCAGGATGTAAAAGTTCGCGATGTGATCTTAGCGATGAGTGCATCAACCGATTCGGCGGTCAACCGGCTTCGTTTCAACGGGAAAATTGACTTTGCTCCGACAGCTGATTTCGGGTTGCTGCACGCGGCTTATCAACGGGCAGATCAGCGCAACCTGTCGGTAAAAGTGGGCAGCGTGCTGACGAGTGACACGTTTTATAACGAAGATCAGGAGAGTGTCAAGCAGTGGGCTGATCATCAGATTCTTGCGCTAGAGATGGAGACGGCGGCACTTTATACTCTCGCGGCCAAGTTTGGCGTGCATGCGCTGTCCGTACTCACTGTTAGCGATCACATTTTGACAGGTGAGGAAACGACAGCGGAGGAGCGGCAGACCACTTTCCACGAGATGATCGAGATTGCGCTGGAGACCGTTTGAGTCAAGTCGGCAGAAGAGGCTGTCCGGCGCATCCAGTCCTCTTTTGCAATTGATCCTGTAACCATCGGTTGATATAGTTAACGGAGGCTCCATTGATGATTCACGTACCAGGAGTGTCAGAGAGAATAGGAAAAGGGGTAAACCAGATGTCTCAACACTCACTCGATACAAAAAGCTATTCCCCCTATATCACGTTTAACCGGGAAGAGTGGAAGCGCTTACGGGATGCGACGCCGCTTTCTTTGCGCGAAGCCGATCTGATGAAACTGCGGGGCTTGAACGAACAGATCTCACTGGAGGAAGTTGCCGAAATCTACCTGCCACTCTCACGTCTGCTCAATCTCCATGTAGGGGCTAGACAGGAACTGTACAACGCGACGTACACGTTCCTTAATAACCGTACACAAAAGGTGCCTTACATCATCGGGATTGGTGGGAGTGTGGCGGTAGGGAAGTCGACCACGGCGCGAATTCTGCAGGCATTGTTGGCTCGTTGGCCGAATCATCCGAAGGTGGAGCTGGTTACCACCGACGGTTTTCTTTATCCGAACCGGATATTGGAGCAGCGAGGGATCATGAAGCGAAAAGGATTTCCGGAGAGTTATGACGTCCGCAAGCTGATCGAATTCATGGCCCGCGTGAAGTCAGGGGATCCGGAGGTGAAAGCGCCTGTCTACTCCCACTTGGCGTATGACATTGTGCCAGGTGAGTACCAGATCGTCAGACAGCCAGACATCGTCATAGTCGAAGGATTAAATGTCTTGCAGATTGCGAAGGGAACACGGAAAAAGCATACTCCGCAGGTGTTCGTGTCTGATTTCTTCGACTTCTCCATCTATGTGGATGCACGCGAACAGGATATCGCCAACTGGTATGTCGAGCGGTTCAAGATGCTGCGTCATACAGCGTTTCAGAAGGCCGAATCGTATTTTCACCGCTATGCCAATCTGACCGATGAAGAAGCGGTTTCCACCGCTACACGCATCTGGCGGGAAATCAATCTGCTCAATCTGAGAGAAAACATAGTGCCAACCAAGGACAGAGCCCAACTGATCCTGGAAAAGGCGGCCGATCACTCTGTCCAGCGGGTGATGATGCGTAAGTTGTAGCCGCATAGCTGAACAACGCCGGGGGGCAACGGGATGCAGGGCAGGATACATCCTATTGGACTTATCTGCATTTGAGCTTGCCTGGTTATTTTGCACTAGTTGGAAGGGAGATGATGACTTTTTCTGTACGTGGCAGCACGTATCAGGTCCTCTCTTTCCTCTCCTGACAATATTAATTGTACAACCCTCTGTCTTTAACTAGTCTAGAATATAAAGGAGGAGGGGTATGTACGCTCGTATCTACTCGGGAACCGTACACGGAATAGAGGGAATGATGGTGGCAGTGGAGGTAGATCTGGCCAATGGATTGCCGCAGTTTGACGTCGTTGGTCTGGGCGGGTCTGCCATAAAGGAAGCGCGCAATCGGGTGCGGGCAGCACTGCGCAACGGAGGATTTCAGTTTCCGCTGCAGCGGATTACCGTCAATTTGGCTCCGGCAGATCTGCGCAAGGAAGGGTCGGCTTTTGATTTGGCGATGGCGCTCGGGATTTTGCTCGCTTCCGGTCAGATACCACAGCGGGAACAACCGGCGTTAATTCTCGGAGAGCTCACCTTGGACGGTTCGTTGCGAGCGGTGCCAGGAGTGCTGCCGATACTGTTGACCGCGAAGCGCGAGGGGTTTACCCACGTCATCTTGCCGGAGGGCAATCGGGCGGAAGCGGAGTTGGTAGACCTAACCGTACTCCCTGCCGCCGATCTGGGAGAAGCGGTGGGGCAGTGGACAACTTCCCGTCCCATCGAGGCACATATGGAGAAGATTAATGAACGGAAGGGGCAAATCATACCCCGCGATTCGCTGCACCAGGAGAGTGGGCACGACTTTCGCGATGTGATCGGACAGGCAGCCGTCAAGCGAGGTCTGGAAGTGGCGGCAGCAGGTTTTCACAACGTGCTTTTGATCGGGCCGCCAGGTTCCGGCAAGACTCTGCTAGCCAACTGTCTGCCATCGATCATGCCCAAGATGAGTATCGACGAATCATTCGACGTGACGAAAGTATACAGCATTGCCGGACAGCTTCCCGAATCTGGCGGATTGCTCACCGATCGGCCGTTCCGGGCACCGCACCATACCATCACCCAAGTCGCTCTGGTTGGCGGAGGGGCGCACACGGCACGTCCAGGAGAATGCAGCCTGGCCCATTGTGGTATTTTGTTTCTCGATGAAATGCCGGAGTTTTCCCGTCATGTGCTGGAAGTGCTGCGTCAGCCGCTAGAGTCAGGATGCGTCACGATTGCGAGAGCAAAGCAGGTGTTTACCTACCCGGCCCGGTTTTTGCTCGTCGGGAGTATGAACCCCTGTCCGTGCGGGTTTTACGGAACGCGCAATCAGCAGGACTGCACCTGTACCCTGCAGCAAATCCAGCGGTATCGGTCGCGTCTGTCCGGTCCTCTGTTGGATCGGATCGACATCCACCTAGAGGTGCCGCGGGTGCCGGTTGAATTGTTGGGAGAGAGGCGGATCGAAGAACCTTCCGAGGCGATCCGCAGTCGGGTAGAACAGGCGCGAGCTGTTCAGCACGTCCGCTATTCCCAGCGCAGTCACTTTCCCTTTAACAGCGGTATGAACGGAGAAGAACTCCGGCTTCATGCCCGATTGGACCAGGAGGGACAGGAACTGTTGCGACTCGCTTTTGAGACGATGGGTTTAAGCGCCCGCGCCTATGACCGCATCCTTCGTGTTGCCCGAACCATCGCTGACCTGGAGTGCGCTGAACAGGTGGAGGCGGGACATGTCGCGGAGGCGATCCGTTACCGTGCGTTTGATCGGACGCATACCATTTCCTAGCCGCTGGTTGAAAGGAACATGTACGCTTTGTCAATATTCAGATGAGGGAGGGACAACCATGTTGTCATGGCTTTTTGGGGTGAAGTGTACGGTTTGCGGAAGGAGAACAAAAGATTCCCGGGATTACCGCGACGATCAGGGAAGATCGGTCAAAGTATGCGCCGCCTGTGTACCGTATGCCGAGCGAAGGGCATTTCGAAAAAGATAAGGGAGACAACATCTGCGCTTATTATTCGTTTCAACAGGCCAGCCCGGTACGGAATCCGGTTGGCCGCTTTTTATGAAAGCAGACAGCCTTCTTGTAGAGGTCGTTCACGGCGAAGACAGGAAATAGGGAACATTTTGCCTGAAACTACGGTTTGATTGATTCGTATTACATATTGTTCTTCATTTCATTTGCAACGAAAGGGGAAGATTAGGTCAACATGGAGAAACAAAACGTGGTAAACATGAATCCCAAATTTGGTGCCGGGAAAGCGGTCACTGCTATCCTCATCGTCATATTGGCAGCTGTACTCGTCTTCCAGTCGGTCACGATCGTAGAGGCCGGTCACCGCGGGGTAGTCCTGCAGCTAGGGGCGGTTCAGCCAGAAGTATTGGATGAGGGGCTTCATTTTAAAATTCCGTTTATGCAGACCGTCATTCCAATGGAAGTAAGGGTACAGAAAACCGAAACGAGCCAAACCTCTGCTTCTCGCGATCTGCAAACGGTATCGACCACGATCGCGGTAAACCATCACCTTGACGCCAATAACGTAAACAAACTGTATCAACAGGTAGGCATGGAGTACAGCAGCCGAATTGTTGATCCGGCGATTGCCGAATCGTTAAAAGCAGTCACTGCTCAATATACGGCGGAAGAATTGATCTCCAAGCGATCGGAAGTAAGTGCCAAGGTAAAAGATGTACTAAAAGAAAAGCTGTCTGAATACAACATCATTTTGGATGAGATCAATATTCGCGAGTTTATGTTCAGTGAAGAGTACAACCGTGCGATCGAAGCGAAGCAGGTTGCCGAGCAGCAAGCGCTGAAATCGAAGCTGGACCTGGAGCGAATCAAGATCGAAAAAGAACAGGAAATCACCAAGGCGCAAGCCCAAGCCGAAGCGTTAAGGCTGCAGAAGCAGGAAGTGACACCGGAACTGATTCAACTTCGCAAGATTGAGGCGCAGTTGGAGGCGATCCGCAAATGGGACGGCAAGCTGCCCAACGTAACAGGAGGAGCTACTCCGTTTATTAATGTGGATCAATAAACCGGCATGCATCCGGTACATGGAGCAAATGATGCAACAAAGCCGCTGGCAACGAAATTGTCGGCGGCCTGTTATTTTTGTTTGTTTTTGGACACATTTACAAGATTATTTCTGAATTATATCTAATTAACTATTCACAAAAAACACAGAAAGGAAGATAATAGAAAGGGATGTCCAGCGCCAATTCTGAGGAGGTGTACGTGCTCTTCACTCTTGGCTTCCTGTGCGGCAGTACCTCCAGCAGTTGTAGCGGCTAGGAGCCTGGATTAGAGGAAATATCGGAAAACAGATACGTGCAGCCCCGAGATGAGGTAAGAAATCGAGCTTCTATTGCAAACACGGTATGAAACGACTAGATCTTGAGGAGGTTTTTTCAGATGTGGAAAAAAAGTACAATCGTAGCCATGTCTTCGCTACTGTTGGCGGGAGTGCTGCCGGCTAGCACAAATGCTGCCGTTGAGACGAAAAACGTGCAAGCGATCTACCACGACATCAAAATCAGACATAACGGTGTAGTAGTTCCGACGCAGATTGAACCGTTTATCATCAATGGAACCACCTATGTTCCGCTGCGGATGATGACGACCTTGTTCAACAAGAATATTGCCTGGAACGGCACTACATACACGATCGACGTGACCGATATTCCGGATACCCGCATCGCTGCCTTGGAAGCGGAAATTGCCAGAAAAAATTCGACAATCGAAAGTCTGGAGAAGCAGCTGAAAGATGCGAAAGACCGCCTGAACCAGCGGGACGATGAAGACGACGTCCAGGATCAGATCGACGAGTTGGAAGATGATCTCAACGATGATTACGGCGATTACGAAGGTTTAGAGTGGGACATCAAACTGGACGGCGATGAAGACAACATTGAGGTAGAGATTGAGATTGATCTGGGTGAATACCAGGATGATTGGGAAAATCTCTCCAAGGGAGACAAAGAGGAGCTCGTCGAAGATATTTGTGACGATATCTGGAACGAGTTCGAGGATGCAGAAATTGAGGGCACGATCTACGACACCGATGACGACGATGAGTTGCACGAATTCAGCGGTGACCCGGACGATGAAGACGTCGAGCTTGATTAAGAAAGACTGTTACAACCATGCAATGCAGAAAACTCCCTTGCTCCAAACAAGGGAGTTTTCTTTTCCATGGATCAGGGGAGGAATCCGTCGGACATCCCTCCTGTCAAGAGGTGGTCCAGGCTTTTGAATTCATATCCCTGTTTCCGTGCGTCATCGATGATGTTTCCCAAAGCTTCCGCATTGTCTCTGGATACCGAATGGAGCAGGATCACCGCTCCGGGATGCAGCTGGCCCATCACGTTCCGATAAGCGTACTCCCGTCCCTTCTGTACTTTGGTATCCCAATCTTTGTAGGCCAGCGACCAAAATACGTTGGTATAGCCCAGTTGTTTGCTGACAGCCAAAGTCCGTTCACTAAAGATGCCTCTTGGTGGACGCAAGTAGTGCATCTCTTTTTGTCCTGTCAGTTCAGCAACAGCCTGCTTCACTCTGTCCAACTCCTGTTTGATCTCATCGTTGGAAATCCGGGTCATGTCCGGATGACTCCAGGAATGGTTTCCGATCACGTGGCCTTCTGCTGCCATTCGTTTCAGCAGTTCAGGTTGATCTTTCACATAATGTCCGGTGACAAAAAACGTGGCTGGCACCTTTTTCACCCGCAAGATATCCAGGATGTCGGCGGTGTAGCCATTCTCATACCCGTTGTCAAACGTGAGGTACACCTCCCGTTTGGTTGTGTCCCCCAGAAAAATCGAGCCGTGTTTCTCCAGGATCGATTTGAATCCCTCCTGATCAATAGAGGGAAGCTGCCCGTTTTTGCTTTTCTTGAATCCAAAGTGGAACGGTTGGTTCTGATCGGCAGCGGCGGTATACAGCGGCAACAGGGAGACTAGCAGCACAATGGTTGAGAGGATGGCGATACATCTTTTCAACATGGTTACACGACAACTCCTTGAGCCAAGAAAGCGATAGATTTTGCGATGACTCATGATGTACGAATCACGAGCCTCAGGCGTTATTGTGTCAACGGGATGGAAAAGTTATGTGCCCTGTTTCTCTTCTACGGTTTCCTCCGTGCGGTGGAACACGTCCCTGATTTCCCCAACATCTCCTTTTGCATTGACCATCTCCATCAGGCCAATCAGCTTCTCCGATTCAGCCGCTCCTTCAACTGCCTCTGGTTGCTGCTCATGCATAAGCTTCACCCCTTGCATCTCTTGTTTGTCAATGAACAGACACTTATACCGTTCATGTTAGTATGTCTTTAAGAGCAGTGCTTCAACCTGAAAAAACTACGGCCTGCTGCAATTTTTGCCTTGCAGAGGGTTGTCCGCTACAATAAGGAGGGAGGGCCTTGCTCCTCGCCGTATCAAGGCGCAGGGGAATCTGACAGGATTTGTCGGTTTTTGTAAAATAATCGTTCTCATTCGATGGACAACCACATACAATAACCAACAGATGATCTATTCCAAAAGGGAAATGAGGTTGAAGGAGATGCAGGCGTCGAGCAGTTATGCTTACTGCATGTACTGCGAACAGTTGGTTCCCGCAGAGACAGCACCAATCGTGTTTAAAACCGGGTTTTATCGTATGATATACCCGCTTGCCCAATGCCGCCCTTGTCAGCAAAAACGGGAAACCGTGCCGCAGGCCGATCGAGAGGAGCAAATGGAGGGGAACAGATGAAAGCTGTCGTTCTAAGAGGTCACCATCTGTTATGTGTGCATGGATTCCAGGGGATGGGCTACAGCCCGGCCTTTATAGAAAAAATGGCGGCGATTGTACAAGAGATCCGCGACCCGGAACGGGATTTTCCGATTCGGGTCGTACGTGGCTTTGATGATACCTGCATGGCTTGCCCTAATAAGGGCGAAGAAAAGTGTGTGGCAGGACCTGAGTCGGAGGAACATGTACAAAGGCTCGACCGCAACGTGATCGAACATCTAGGCTTGGTCGAAGGCAGTACCTACGTAAAGTCGCAGCTTGTGGCGCTTACCCGGGAGCGTGTCCAGCCTGATGATCTGGAACGGTTGTGCGACGGATGTTCATGGCTCTCCTACGGCGTTTGCAAGACCGGCATCGCCAGATTGAAAGAAGAGGCTTGACGCGATAGGAACTGTACTTAGCGGAGCAAACGAGAGGAGTTGCAAATCATCCTCCAACCACCTTTGCAAAGTTTGAGACAGGGGGAAACGTTAGCCGCTTACCCGTCGTCAAACGGTGTGGAGTAGAGGAGGATGGATGATGCGCAAAAGTCTGGTTCGATTTGCTCAAGTAATCGTGTTATTTGTCATGGTAATCAATGCCGGGTGCTCCTTGCCTGTCGTACAGATGGAACAAGGCCAGGAGATGATAGGCGGAACAGGGGAGAAGGATGTCGAGCAGAGAAGTTCGCCCATAGCGGGAGACTCCGAGTCAGTTGCGTCCACTGCGTCAGCAGCATCGTCAGAATGGTCTGGAGCCACTGAACGTTCAGAAGCGGCGAGGCAGAGCGCACAACAGCAGACGGAACCATCTGCCGGCGAGGAGAGCCACAGCGCTAACCATGCAACTGTCACCACAGAGCAGACAGCCGAGCCGCCAGCGGTTGAGTTGGTCCCATACGAGGGACCGGTAGAGCATATTTTCTTTCATCCGTTGATTGCCTATCCTGAGCTTGCTTTTGACCAAGACGCCATGTCCAAGGGGTATGACGATTGGTTCGTCACAGTAAGTGAATTTGAGAAAGTCATCGCCTCCCTCTATGAAAAGAACTACATCCTGATTGATATCCATTCTCTGTACGAACGACAGACCGTAGAAGGGAAGCAGGTGCTCCAGGCGGCTCAACTCATGTTGCCAGAGGGGAAAAAACCGCTGATTCTCTCCATCGATGACCTCAACTATTACGAATACATGCGGCAGAACGGAAATGCATACAAGCTGGTCCTCGATGCCCAGAACAAGATTGCGACCTATTCCCGAACTCCCGAGGGGCATGAGGAGATTGCTTATGACAACGAGATTATTCCGATCCTCGATCGATTTGTAGAGGAACACCCTGACTTTTCCCATCAAGGGGCAAAAGGGATTATCGCTCTGACAGGCTATGAAGGGGTCTTGGGCTATCGTACCAATCTGATTGATGCTCCCGATTACCAGCAGGTGAAGCAGGAAGTGATGAGCGTAATTCAGCGGCTAAAAGAAACGGGTTGGACTTTTGCCTCCCATGGGTATGGACACCTGGATGCCAATAAAGTGAGCTATCAGCGGCTGGTTGCCGATACCGCACGATGGAAGCGGGAAGTAGAGCCGCTGCTTGGTCCTACTTCGGTTTACATCTATCCCTACGGGAGTCGGGTGGAAACCGGCAGCAAAAAGCATCGCTATCTGATCGACGCTGGTTTCGATGTGCTTTGTTCAGTCGGCCCTGCTCCGTATCGCAAGCAAACGCCGGAAGTGCTGATGATGGATCGGCGTCATATCGATGGTCTTGCCTTCAAAACACAGCGCGATCGCCTGCTGCCGCTGTTCGATAGTGAGCAGATCCTCGATCCGATAAGACCCGAGTGAACGATCCGCTGCTGTTCTGATCATTTGTCTGTCGCCGTTACAACCCGTTCCGTTCCCGTGTACACATTCATTTTGCCATTGCGGACAAACCCAATTGCCGTAATCCCCAATTCTTCGGCTAGTGTTAAGGCCAGATCAGTCGGTGCCGACTTGGAGATCAAGATCCCGGCACCGATTTTTGCTGCTTTCAGCAGGACTTCTGATGAGATGCGGCCGCTGAAAACCAGCAGTTTATCGGTCATTTCGACTTGATTTTGCAGGCAGTAGCCATAGATTTTATCCAGCGCGTTGTGGCGGCCAATGTCGGAATAGCGGACAACGATGCCCTGAGTGGTGCACAGAGCGGCATTGTGTACACCGCCTGTACTCTGGTGAATCAGCGATCCCTGCTGCAGTTCATCCATTAGCCGCTGGCAGGCGTCAACGGTTACGAGCGCCTTGCTCTCAACTGGCTTTGCCGTACGGGCGTCACTGAAAAAATAAAAGGATTGCCGGCTTTTCCCACAGCAGGAGGTAATCCTTCGCTTTGCATAAAAACTTTGCTCCAGCTTCAGCTCGTACTGGAGGTCGGCATAGGCAAATCCCTTGTTGGTGTCAATCAATAATTGCTTTACGTCCTGATAGGAGCTAATCACTCCTTCCGACGCCAAGAAACCGATCACCATCTCTTCCAGATCATCAGGGGTACAAACGACAGTAGCAAATTCTTCGTCGTTGACAAAAATCGTCAACGGATACTCTACCGCAATCTCATCTTCCTCCAAAACCCAGACACCGTCATGGTATCTGGCAGTGGAATGGGTTGTCGTCGCTGATCGTACAGCCATCTCCCGATCCTCCTCACGTTCACAGCTAACTGCTCACCATCTTAGCATACCTTGTCAAATCATCACAAAAATTGTGCAAACTTGTTGCGATGAATGCGTTTTCATGATAGTATACTGCATGAACGGTTTGTGTCACAATATTGTTACATATTTAGCCGAATGGCCTTGACACGGAATAGCGCTCCTGTTCCCGGTCACGGCATTGCACGGCATACCGACTTGTGTAGTTGATGCTTGGTAGCGATCCTGCTAAAGATTAACTGCCGCATATCTCAATGATGGGACAAATGTATGTCCTTCTTGGGAGATTTGCGGCAGTTTTCTTTTTTACACAAAATCGACAGAAGGGGATGAATCAGAGATGCAGACACACAAAAACCGCTGGCTCATCGCAGCAGCAGCAGTGGGAATCCACATCTCGATTGGTTCGGTGTACGCATGGAGCGTATTTACCAAGCCACTGATGAATCAGTTTAACTGGGGGTTGCAGGAAGTATCCCTGACCTTCAGCATCGCTATCTTGTTTCTCGGCCTTTCTGCCGCCTTTTTGGGCCACTACGTGGAGCGGCATGGTCCTCGCAAAGCGGGAACATTGGCTTCGATCTTTTTCGGGTTGGGCATCGCGGGCTCAGGTCTAGCCGTCAGTTTGGAATCTATTTATCTGTTGTATCTGTTCTACGGCGTACTGGGCGGCATCGGACTTGGGGTCGGGTACATCACACCTGTTTCTACACTGGTCAAATGGTTTCCTGACAGGCGCGGACTGGCTACCGGGCTTGCGATTATGGGCTTTGGTTTCGCCTCGTTGATCAGCAGTCCGATCATGGCCCGATTGATCGATAGCGTCGGGATCGCCGGCACCTTTTACATCCTGGGCGCGGTCTATTTCCTGCTGATGTTTGGTTCTTCCCAGTATCTCGCACCACCGGCCGAGGGATGGCTGCCTGCCGGTTACAAGGCCAAGCTGGATGCCGGCCAGAAAAAACCGGTAACCGACTTGTCCCAGCTGACTGCCAATGAAGCGGTGAAGACACTGCGTTTCTACTGGCTCTGGTTAATGCTCTTCATCAATGTCACTTGCGGGATTGCTGTCATCTCCGTTGCCTCCCCGATGGCCCAAGAGATTGCGGGTATGACACCGCTGGCGGCCGCTACCATGGTTGGATTGATGGGGCTGTTCAACGGTTTGGGTCGAATCGGTTGGGCCTCGCTGTCCGACTATATCGGCAGACCAAATACGTATACCGCCTTTTTCATTATTCAGGTGATTGCTTTCTTCCTGCTGCCGACTGTCACTCAAGCACTGCTGTTCCAACTGATTGTCTTCTTGATTCTGACCTGCTACGGTGGCGGCTTTGCCTCCATTCCCGCCTACATCGGCGACCTGTTTGGCACCAAGCAGCTAGGGGCGATTCACGGTTATATCCTGACGGCTTGGGCGGCTGCCGGACTGGCCGGACCGATCCTGGCTAGTTGGGTGCGTGAGACCACGAACAGCTATACGGCAACACTCTACATCTTTGCCGGGATGTTCGTGATCGCTTTGATCGTCTCGCTGCTGATTCGATTGGATATCCGAAAGCTGCAGGCGATTAACGAGCAGAGACAGATGGATCTGGCTGGCTGATCGATCTGAAGCGGGCTCATTGCTAAACGCTGCAGCCAGTGATACAATATTTGTACGACTTCGACCAATGTGAGAATTTCGCGGTTAAAGGATTGTATCGGAAATGAACAAATACGAAGCGGAGTTTAGCAACCTCGTCCGCGCCTTCCGCAAGCGCCACATGGGCAAAGGACCCAGCAAAATCAACACTACCTTTTGCAAGCACTGGGCCATCTGCGAGATGGAAGGAAATCTCTCGCCAGTGGAAAAATTTATCGCCAGCGCAGATGAAGGCAAACAGATGCTGCGAGCGGCGAGAACGGAAATGGTCAAAGAAATGTATAAAAAGAATCGTCCTGTCGAAATGGAGGCGTTTCTGGGGGCAAACTTGATCGACTTGTTTGTTGACATTGATATCGAACGCGATTTTGGCATGTCGATCTTTGTCTTCGATGAAAATATAGAAGAGAAGTTTTGCCAAGAAAAAGGAAAATAGGTTTCCCGTGACCCTTCCCCGGCAGCGCACCTGCTTGAGGGCAGCCATGAAGAAACCAACAATGCCGCGAAGTTGATACTTGGTAGCGACCCTGCTAAAGATTAACCACCGTGATCTCTTCTTTTCCGCCAGGAGAAAAGACGATTTCGCGGTGGTTTTTTCATTGTTGGGTGCAGTTTGCTTCCATCTCGACAACGTATCCCTCCGTAATGCCGTAGAGAGAAAACAACCAAAACGAGGAGTGTTTGTATGGGAAAGACAAAGCATACAGGGCCAATCAAACTGGATACCTCTTGGAAACCGTCGTTGTGGGCCGGTCTGATGCCGATGGGGCTGGGCAAAGTGAAACCGCATCACATCCGCGATTCGATGAAAGTGGTATACGAGAATCGGGACAATCTGTCGTACGCGTGGCGAATTCTCACGCAGGGAGTGTGTGACGGGTGCGCCTTGGGTGTATCAGGGTTGAGAGATCAGACGTTGACAGGGCCTCATCTCTGTACCACTCGGTTGAACGTATTGCGCTTAAATACAATGCCTGCGATCGATCCCAAATGGCTAGAAGACGTAGATGAGTTGCGCAAACTGGACAGTACCCAACTGCGTAAACTGGGGCGCATCCCCTACCCACTGTCACGCAAGCCGGGCGAGAAGGGATTTCGGCGGATTACCTGGGACGAAGCGCTCGATCGGATCGCAAGCAAGATCAAGTCAATAGATCCCAAGCAGCTCGCCTTTTATCTCACCTCCCGCGGCATAACCAATGAAGTTTATTACGTTGCCGCCAAAGTGGCTCGTTTTCTCGGGACCAACAATGTCGACAACGCTTCCCGCATCTGCCATTCACCCAGCAAGACAGCACTGAAGCGATCACTGGGGATTGGAGCGTCCAGTTGCAACTACAAAGACTGGATCGGCACTGATGTATTGGTGTTCTGGGGGTCCGTCGCGGCCAACAATCAACCAGTTTCCACCAAGTACATGTATGCGGCCAAGAAAGCAGGCACCAAGATTATCATGATTAATCCGTATCGCGAACCGGCGATGGAGAACTATTGGATTCCTTCGATCGCGGAAAGTGCCTTATTCGGGACGAAGATTGTCGATGACGTCTACCAGGTGAACATCGGCGGTGACATCGCCTTTATGAACGGGGTGATGAAGCACTGGTTCGAGATGGAGGAGCGCCAGCCGGGGTCAGCCATCGATCGGAGCTTCGTCGAGGCGCATACCAACGGATTGGAGGAGCTGAGGGCTCATGTGCTGAAGTATGATTGGCAGACTTTGGAGGACTCGTCTGGTCTTTCTCGGCAGCGGATGGCCCAGTTTGCTGAACTGTTGGCCGAAGCAAAGGCGGGTGTGTTCGTCTGGAGCATGGGTTTGACACAGCATCGCTTCGGAACGGACAACGTATCACAGGTTGCCAACCTCGCCATGCTGCGCGGCTTTATCGGTCGGGAGCATTGCGGTGTGATGCCGATTCGCGGTCACAGCGGGGTGCAGGGAACAGGTGAAATGGGAGCAGAACCGATGTCGCTGCCGGGAGGTGTGCCGTTGGACGAAGAGAACATCGCACGAATGGAAAAAGTATGGCAGTTTACGATTCCGCGTTGGCAGGGAGATATCGTCGGTGTCTCCCTGGAAAATGCTTTGCTTCCAGATGATCATGAGCGAAAAACCCGGCTGTTTTATACGAGTGGCGGCAACTTTCTGGAAACCATGCCTGACCCAGTATTCGTCAAATCGTGTCTGGAAAACGTGGAATTGCGTGTCCATCAGGATATCATTCTAAATACCTCTACGCTGGCAGATGCCAAGGAGGAAGTGATCGTCCTGCCAGCGATGACGCGCTATGAGCAGCCAGGTGGAGGTACCTCTACGAGCACCGAGCGGATGGTGTATTTCAGCCCAGAGATCGAAGGACCACGCATTGCAGAGGCTCGTTCGGAATGGGAGATATACATTGATTTGGCTTCCCGGGTCGATCCCGAGCGGAAGCATCTGATTTCGTTTGCCGACGCGCAGGCGATCCGCGAAGAAATCGCCATTGCCAACCCCAACTACGACGGCATTCAGCACTTGAAGAAGCGTGGCGACGTGTTTCAGTGGGGGGGGGCTTGGCTGTGTGAAGGAGGGATTTGTCCGACGCCGGACGGACGCGGCAACCTGCTCTCGATCGAACTGCCGGAGTTGCGCAAATCAGAAGGGCAGTTCTATGTGACCACTCGGCGGGGCAAACAGTTTAATTCGATGATTTACAGCGAAACAGATCCGTTCAATGCGGCTGATCGTTATGATGTGCTGATCCATCCGTCCGATGCGGCTAGTCTGGAGATCCGCGACAACGAACCGATCGTGGTGTACAATAAATATGGAACGTTTAAGGGACGTGCCAAGTATGCCGATACAAAACAGGGCAACCTGCAAGTATATTGGCCGGAAGGGAATGTATTGATTCCCAAAGGTGTGTATGAGGAGTATGCGGGTATCCCGGAGTACAACACGACGGTGATTGTCGAAAAGGCAGAAACCTATCACGCTCATAAAGACACAAAATACGTAGAGAAGCGTATTGAGGAACTGGAAATGGAGATCAGTTGATTAGTCAGCTGCAGAAAAAGGGGAGAACCAGAGGATGAGCAAACGATCAGTGTGCGGTGTCATTCTCGCCGGCGGTGCCAGCCGTCGCATGGGGACTCCGAAAGAAATGCTGGACTGGGGCGGACAACCGCTGATCCTCCATCTCGTCAAGAGCGTACTGGCGGCGGAGATCCCCTGTCTGGTGATTGCCAACCAGCAAGCACGGCTGCCGGTTGACACCTTCAAAGAGATGGGTGTTCAGTTGTCAGCAGATATCGTTTTTTCCAGTGGTCCGATCAGCGGTTTCTGCACGGCGTTCAGGCTTCGCCGTGAGGAAGTGCTGCTCTTTCTCTCTTGTGATCTTCCCTTTGTCGATCAGGCTCAAATCGATTTGCTGCTGGCGAAAACGGAGCAGCTTAATTGCTGGGACGCAGTGGTTCCAGAAACAGAGGGGCGCATGCAGCCCCTTTTTGCGCTTTATCATAGAAGAACACAAGACATGTGGGAGGAAGCCCATCATTCCGGTGCTCTACGTATCACACGAGTAGTGGAGAAACTGCGTGTCAACATGCTGCCTGAGGGATACCTCGATTATTGGACGACGTTTAACATGAATACTCCGGAAGAGTATCGACATGCGCTGCAGGAAAGGAAGAGAAGAGATGCGCTTTCATCGTGAAACGGTTAGCGTCGAGGAGGCGGTTGCCAAGCTGCTGGAGCAGGTCGCACCGCTTGCCATCGAAGAGGTTCCGCTAGCGGAAGCATACGGCAGGGTGTTGGCTGAACCGGTGTATGCAGCTTACGACTTGCCGCCGTTTGACCGTTCACCGCTGGATGGGTACGCTGTACGGTCGGCAGACACTGCTTCGGCTACTCCTGACACCCCCGTCACCCTTGAGGTGATCGAGACGGTAGCGGCAGGGGAAGTGCCTCGCCATCCGGTGGCAAGTGGTCAGGCCTGCCGGATTATGACAGGAGCGATGATGCCTGATGGCGCCGATGCGGTTGTGATGTTTGAACAGACGGAGAATCCGGGGCAGAAGCTGAACCAGGTCAACGTAAAACGTGCGATGAAACCGGGAGAAAACATCGCCAGACAAGGGGAAGAAGTAGCCAAAGACAACTGCGTGCTGCAGGCAGGGGAGCAGATTGGGGCAGGAGCTCTCGCGCTGCTGGCCACATTTGGGGCTGCTTGTGTACAGGTGAGGCGCAGGCCGCGCATTGGTATCGTCTCCACCGGCAGCGAGTTGGTTGAGCCGGATCAACCGCTGTCCCCGGGCAAAATCCGCAATAGTAATGCACCAATGATAGCCGGGATGATCTGTGATGCTGGCGGAGCCCCTGTTGTGCTCGGGTGTTTGCCAGATGAGCCGGAAACAGCCAAGCGGAAACTAGCTGATTGGAGCAAACAGGTAGATTTTCTGGTCACCACTGGAGGTGTGTCCGTCGGTGATTTTGACCTGATCACCACCCTCGTTGAAGATCCGCAGTTCAACTTGCTGTTTCACCGGGTGGCGATGAGGCCTGGCAGCCCTACCACGGCCGTCGTTTATCAAGGAACGCTGATCTGTGCTTTATCGGGCAACCCCTCTGCCTGTTTTATCGGCTGCGAATTGCTTGTCAAGCCGCTGCTGGCCAAACTGTTGGGGAAACCAAACTCAATCCCAACAACAGTAGAAGCGATCCTGGCCAAAGACTACCTGAAACCCTGTCCGTATCCGCGCTACCTACGTGGCAGCATCGAGGTGGAACAGGCTGTCTTGTACGCCTATCCTGACATGAACGACAAAGCGGGCAGATTGGTTACGCTTCATCAAAACAACTGCTTGATCATCATACCGCCGGGTGGCAGGGGGAGACGAGCTGGGGAGCGGGTTCGTGTATTTCCGCTCACAAAAAACGGACAGTTTTGCTTTTAGGAAAAGGATGCGAAAGAGGCGACGCCGATGTTCTCAGTACCGCCGATCATTCAAATCGTCGGCTATTCCAATACCGGCAAAACGACCTTGATCACCTATCTGATCAAACACTTTCAGCAGAGCGGCCGTCGGGTCGGGGTGATTAAGCGAGATGGGCACGATCACGAATGGGACCAGGAAGGAAAGGATACCAGAAAGTTTCGAGATGCTGGGGCACCATTGGTGGCTATTCAATCGCCGACAAAGATGGCATGGTTTGAACAGCCTCCGCTCTCGCTTCCTGTGTTGATTGAGCGAATGCACCAGGCAGGGGCCCAACTGATTATCGTCGAAGGGTTTAAAACGGCGTCATATCCAAAATTGCTGCTGATACGGGAGCTCTCCCATCTGGCTCTGCTTGACAGTCTGACCAACTGTCGGGGAATCGTGAGTTGGTTTCCTTTAGAAGATCAGGGGCTTCCTGTTTATTCGATTGAACAGCCCCAGCAGGTGGCGGCGTTTGCTGAATCGTTGTTTTGAAGACAATATGATTCTCCTAACTAAGGAGATAGGCGTGCATGGGTGGAATCTTATTCTGCCCGTGTTTTTTTTTCGGATCAGGAGGGCGTTTTACAAAAAAGGGGTCCGGTTAGGAGATGTACCGGACCCTGATGAAAGAAAACGAACGTCTATCTATATATGTCGGTAAATGGAGGTCGGTTTTGTATGGATTTTTTTACCTCTCAACAAACTCTTGTCGTTTTTGTACCCGGATCGAGAAAAGAATGGTAAAATGATGGGGAAACTCGGCTGGAAGGATGTGCCGGCTGAGTCTGGGCATGCGCCTGACAGTACGGTTCAGCACTTGCTCCGCTCGTTCAAGTTCTTAGGACGGCGACAGGTCAAGTACCCGACTCGCGTTGATGATACATTGTACTACAGACCTGAGAAGAAGAGTCGCCTTCGTTTGGGACTTCCGCAGTCATCGGAAGCAGATAAAACGCCTACACGGACAGAAGGAGGTTGCTCAATGACGAAGCGTTGGCCTGTACAATGGTTCCCCACCCTGCTGGTCTGTTTCTTGCTGGTTGCGTGCAGCAATCAGCCGAATGGAGCAGGATCGAAGGAGAAAGATGAGATTTCCAAGCAGCTTGGAACAGTGGAGAAGGTATCTGTCCTGTCCACCGACGGTACGGAGATCCCACTCGATTTGCAGGAGTTCTCAACAAAGATTGTAGAACAAGGGAAACCGCTTCAGCGGGCAGAAACTCCCCTCGCTGCATCTGACGTCAAGTTTACTTTGATCGTCTATCGGACAGACCTGGCACCGTTGGTGATCGAGGTGGGGACCAAGTCCAGTCAACTTGGAGATTTTGCGTACAGTGGCGAGGGGGCGGAAGCCTTTTATCAATGGACGCGCAGGATGATCGGCCAGTCTCTCTTTACACATGAGGGAGCCTACACCATGCTGTTGACGGCTGATGATCAGGGAAGTACTCATCCGTTAAGCCAGGAAGAATCGGCATTCGTCTGGAAATCGCTCCAAGAAGCCAAGTACCAGGAAAAGCTGGAACAGGTGGTGTACCCCCTCTATCCCTACTATCGTTTAAAACTTGATGTAGGGGATCGGGTACTAGATGCCACTGTATTGACGCCAAGTCTTCTGTCTGTTCGATTTGGCAACGAGGTGCTGTACTACCGGGTACCAGGGGCCTTATTCTCGCAGCTTACCGAGTGGATTCCGCCTCATCCGATCGAGACAGATACGTTTGATGCCTTGTTTAAAGCGACGAAGGTTCAAATATCAGCGTCCGACAAGAACGGAGAGGCTTCCTGGGTGATTGCAGAATCAATCGAAGGACAGGGACGCGCTCATCAATTGGTCAGACTGTTCAAACAAGGCACCCTGACAAACCAACCGGTTCAACTGCCCAAACAACCGGTGTACACGCTGGAATTTCAACTGCAAGACAGCAAGGAGCGTATCGACTTGAACGACAAATGGTTCACTTACAAGGGGAGCATCTATGCTCACAGGATGATTATCGACAATGTTCGACATATTTTGGCGATCGCAACGACTAAAACGGAAAAAACACAAAAATAGTCCATTCTTTGTTTATCTCGGCCTAGACGGGATAAACTTTTTTATGCGATGATGGCCTGTCCCCGGGGGGTTATCTCCGTTTTCGGTATAAACTCCAGTTTACTCGATCATTCATGAGAAACAGAGAAGTTGGTGAGGCTAACAAGTAGAAAAATAGTATGACACAGTTGCAAATTTTGTCGTAAAATAGTCTTGTTTGCAAAGCTAAGGCAGGAAATCGCTCCATTGAAGAGAATACTCATGAGTGGCTAAGAGACTGCCGATGTTTCAACCTTACATTTTCATAGGAGGATGGAGAATGAACATTCACGAGTATCAAGGCAAAGAGATACTGAAGCAGTACGGTGTAAAAGTGCCGGAAGGGCGTGTCGCCTTTACTGTGGATGAAGCGGTGGAGGCGGCGAAAGAGCTGGGTACGCAAGTGGTCGTCGTCAAAGCGCAAATCCATGCTGGCGGACGCGGTAAGGCTGGCGGCGTCAAAGTCGCCAAAAACCTGGACGAAGTGCGTACATACGCCGATGAGATCCTGGGCAAAGTGCTGGTCACTCACCAAACCGGACCCGAAGGGAAAGAAGTAAAGCGCCTGTTGATTGAGCAAGGCTGCGATATTAAAAAAGAATATTACGTGGGTATTGTAGTAGACCGGGCTACCGGGTGCGTAACCATGATGGCTTCTGAAGAGGGTGGAACGGAGATTGAAGAAGTAGCTGCCCACACTCCGGAAAAAATCTTTAAAGAAGTGATCGATCCGGTTACAGGACTTACCCCGTTCCAAGCTCGCAGGCTGGCGTTTGCGATCAACATACCTAGCGAACTGGTCAACAAAGCGGCTAAATTTATGTTGGGACTGTACAAAGCATTTGTAGACAAAGATTGCTCGATCGCCGAAATCAATCCGCTTGTCGTCACTGGCGACGGTGAAGTGATGGCGCTGGATGCCAAGTTGAACTTCGACTCAAATGCATTGTTCCGTCATCCGGAAATCCAGGAGTTGCGCGACCTCTCCGAAGAAGATGAAAAAGAGATCGAAGCCTCCAAGTACGACCTCTCCTACATCGCTCTTGATGGCAACATTGGCTGCATGGTAAACGGTGCGGGATTGGCGATGGCTACGATGGACATCGTGAAATACTACGGCGGCGAGCCAGCCAACTTCCTGGACGTAGGCGGCGGTGCGACCGAGGAAAAGGTAACAGAAGCCTTTAAAATCATTTTGTCCGATGATAAAGTAAAGGGAATCTTTGTCAACATCTTCGGCGGAATTATGAAGTGCGACATCATCGCCAACGGGGTTGTTGCGGCGGCCAAACAAGTGCAGCTGGATCGTCCGCTGGTGGTGCGCCTCGAAGGAACCAACGTAGAACTGGGCAAGAAGATTCTCAATGAATCCGGTCTAAACATTGTGGCTGCCGAGTCGATGGCGGACGGTGCGCAAAAGATCGTATCGCTGGTGAAATAAGTACGCTTGAGAACTACGAAGATAAAGGTGGGAATGATACACAATGAGTATTTTGATCAATAAAGATACAAAAGTTATCACCCAGGGAATTACCGGGGCAACCGGTCTGTTCCATACCCGTCAAGCGGTGGAGTACGGTACCAAGATGGTGGGCGGCGTAACACCAGGAAAAGGTGGAACGGAGGTCGACGGAATTCCTGTGTTCAACACGGTAATCGATGCAGTCGAGAAAACAGGTGCAAATGCTTCTGTTATTTATGTACCGCCGGCTTTTGCTGCAGACTCGATCATGGAAGCAGTGGATGCGGAGTTGGATCTGGTTATCTGCATTACCGAGGGTATTCCCGTATTGGACATGGTAAAAGTGAAGCGATACATGGAAGGCAAAAAGACCCGCTTGGTTGGGCCGAACTGCCCAGGCGTGATCACACCGGGAGAGTGCAAGATCGGCATCATGCCTGGCTACATCCACAAGCCAGGTAAAGTCGGTATTGTGTCCCGCTCCGGCACCTTGACCTATGAAGCCGTGCACCAAACTTCCACCCGCGGCATCGGCCAGTCGACGGCAGTTGGTATCGGTGGAGACCCGGTCAATGGCACCAACTTTATCGATGTACTGGAACTGTTTAATGAAGACCCGGATACGGAAGCTGTCATCATGATCGGGGAGATCGGCGGTACCGCAGAAGAAGAGGCAGCCGAGTGGATCGCTGCCAACATGAAGAAGCCGGTTGTCGGCTTTATCGGCGGACAGACTGCACCTCCTGGAAAACGGATGGGTCATGCTGGAGCGATTATCTCCGGCGGTAAAGGGACAGCAGCGGAAAAAATCGCCAAACTGGAAGCGTGCGGTGTCCGTGTGGCCAAGACGCCTGCTGTGATTGGCGAGACTCTTGTGGAATTGCTGAAAGAAAAAGGAATGCTGGAAAAGGTTATGAGCTAAATATCAATCTTTGCAAAGAACGGAAAGAGAAGGCAGATCACTGTCTTCTCTTTTTTTGTCGTGATCACTGTCTCTTCCTATAATAAGGAGGAATCGGCAGCCAACCGATGACGGACAGCCGATTATGTTGAGGAGGGGTTGTGATGATGAGAGATATAGGGACAGCCCGTTTGGAGGACAGAGATATTTTGTACTCACTAGCTCTGATCCAGGGAGTGGGACGAAAGACGCTGTATCAATTGTACCAACGATTCGGTTCCTATTTTTTCTTGTTTGAATCGAGTGCAGGGGAACGGCTCTCCTCGATGCGTTTGTCGAACGCGGTACAAAAAGCGATCGTGCAGACGATCAATCGCCAGCGTGTATTAGCCGATAAGCAACAGCGGGCAGGCAGTGACTTCTCCTTTGTCTGCTTTCTGGATGAGCAGTTTCCTCCTCTGTTGAAAGAGATTCCCGATCCGCCGGCGGTTTTGTTTTATCGGGGAAACTTTGATTTGTTGTCCCGTCCGATGATCGGGGTTGTTGGCACTCGCCGTCCGACGCCGTACGGCAGAGCGGCTTGTCGATATTTGACAACGGACTTGGTCCAAGCGGGATTTGTCATCGTCTCCGGCTTGGCCCAGGGAATTGACACAGAGGCCCACCGTGCTGCACTAGAATCGAATGGTGGCACGGTTGCGGTGCTTGGCTGCGGGATTGAACAGGTATACCCCCGGCAGAACCGTTCTCTCTACAGGAACATTGCCCAGTCCGGTTTATTGGTGTCGGAGTACGCCCCTATGGAGCTGCCGAAGCCTGGTCTGTTTCCGGAGCGAAACAGGCTGATTAGCGCTTTCAGCATGGGGGTGCTGATCGTGGAGGCGGCGGAACGCAGCGGCTCGCTGATTACCGCCGACTGTGCACTTGAACAGGGGAAAGAAGTGTTTGCTGTGCCAGGTCCGATTTTTTCCAGTGTGAGTACGGGTCCGCATAACCTGATCAAACAAGGAGCAAAGCTAATAACAAACCTCGACGACATCATTGAGGAGCTTTCCCCATATGTCAGTACAGAGCCTGTGCTTCCGTCGTCGACACCTGCTCTCGATGCCGGCGAACGACAATTGTTGTCGCTTGTTGGATATGACCCCATACACTGGGAAGAGCTGTTCGAACAGCTTGATCACACCGCTCGCAGCACCCTGGACTGCACCCTGCTTCACCTGGAGAGTAAGGGAATCATCGCAGCGCTCCCTGGTGGATATTACGTTAAACAGAAGGAAGCATAAGCGCTGCAATCGTTTGACAAATGAAATGGCATATTGAATAATAGGGGAGATTCAGTTCCCGAAGGGGGAGGAAATAGTTTGGCTGACACGCTTGTTATCGTTGAGTCTCCAGCGAAAGCAAAAACAATCGGAAAATATTTGGGAAGCAAATACACTGTAAAAGCGTCTATGGGCCATGTGAGAGACCTCCCAAAGAGCCAGATGGCCGTTGATGTAACGAACAATTATGAGCCAAAATACATAACGATTCGCGGAAAGGGTGACGTCCTGAAATCACTGAAGGACACGGCGAAAAAAGTGAAAAAGATATACCTTGCCGCCGACCCTGATCGCGAAGGGGAGGCTATTGCCTGGCACCTTGCGCAGTACCTCGGATTAGATACATCTCAGCCGATCCGTGTGGTGTTTAACGAGATTACCAAGGATGCGGTCCGCGATGCGTTTAAGCACCCTCGCAGGATTAACATGGATCTGGTCAACGCGCAGCAAGCGAGGAGGATTCTCGATCGACTGGTCGGTTACAACATCAGCCCGCTGCTGTGGAAAAAAGTACGCAAGGGACTTAGCGCAGGACGGGTTCAATCGGTTACGGTAAAGATGATTATCGACCGGGAGAACGAAATCAAGCAATTTGTCCCGGAAGAGTACTGGACGATTACCGGACAACTCATCGCAGAAGGACAGACAGTGGAGGCTCGTTTTCACGGTTTTGGCGAAGAGAAGGTGGAGATTCGCTCTAAGGATGAGGTGGATGAGATCCTGAAGCGAATTGAGGGACATCCCTTCGTCGTCAAGAAAGTGACCAAGCGGGAGCGGAGGAGAAACCCGGCACCGCCTTTCATCACCAGTTCCTTGCAGCAGGAAGCAGCCCGTAAGCTAAACTTCCGAACAGCGAAAACAATGATGATCGCCCAACAGCTTTATGAAGGGATCGATCTTGGCAAGGAAGGCACAGTAGGTTTAATCACCTATATGCGTACCGACTCGACGCGTGTTTCGGCCACAGCCCAGACGGAAGCAAAAGCGTACATCGAGGAGAAGTTTGGCTCTGAATACGCGCTGAAGGAAGCGCGGACGCATGGCAAGAGTGAGACGGCCCAGGACGCCCATGAGGCCATTCGCCCCACCTCGGTTCTGCGGACTCCTGATGAGATGAAAGCGCATCTTTCCCGTGATCAGCTGCGGCTGTATCGGCTCATTTGGGAGCGTTTCCTGGCCAGTCAGATGGCAGCGGCCGTCCTGGACACGATGTCGGTAGACATTGAGGTCAACGACGTGATTTTCCGTGCTAGCGGCTCCAAAGTGAAGTTTCAGGGCTTCATGAAGGTGTATGTGGAGGGGACCGATGACGGAGGAAAAGAGGAGAACACGTTCCTGCCGCCTCTCGAAGAGGGACAAACGCTGCAACAACAAAACATCGAACCCAATCAACACTTTACGCAGCCGCCTCCGCGATATACAGAAGCGCGGCTGGTAAAGACCCTGGAGGAAAACGGGATTGGCCGACCTTCAACCTATGCGCCTACCCTGGACACGATACAAAAACGGGGCTACGTGGCGTTGGAGGATAAGCGGTTTGTGCCGACCGAGCTGGGGGAGATCGTGCACTCCCTGATGCAGGAATTCTTTCCTGAGATCCTCGATGTCGAGTTTACCTCACAGATGGAGTCTGACCTCGACAAGATCGAGGAGGGCATGGCGGATTGGGTCAAGGTGATTGACGAGTTTTATGAAGACTTCGAACCTCGCCTGAAGGCTGCCGAAGAACAGATGGAAGAAGTGGAAATCAAAGACGAAGTATCTGATGAAGTCTGCGATCTGTGCGGACGTCAGATGGTATACAAGATCGGGAGGTTTGGAAAGTTCCTCGCGTGCTCGGGATTTCCGGAATGTCGCAATACCAAACCGATCATCAAATCGACAGGGGTCACCTGCCCAACCTGCAAGACGGGTGAGATTATTGAGCGAAAGAGCAAAAAGAGCCGACTCTTTTACGGATGCAGCAATTATCCTGAATGCGAGTTTGTCTCTTGGGATAAACCGATTGCGCGCAACTGCCCCAAGTGCACAGCCATGCTCGTGGAAAAAAAGCGGAAAAAGCAGGGAGTACAAGTTGTTTGTACGCAGTGTGACTACCGAGAAGAAACAGATGCCTAAACGTGGATGGAATGGAAAGTGGAGGGTTGCATCATGTCTCAACCATACGTGACAGTCGTCGGTGCCGGGCTTGCGGGCAGTGAAGCGGCTTGGCAAATCGCTCAGGCCGGCATCCAAGTGAAGCTGTTCGAGATGCGGCCGCTCAAGCAAACGCCGGCACACCATACGGACAAGTTCGCCGAATTGGTCTGCAGCAACTCGCTGCGAGCCAATTCATTGACCAATGCTGTCGGCGTGCTGAAAGAAGAGATGCGGCGAATGGATTCGGTGATTATCCGTGCTGCCGACAATTGTGCGGTACCTGCCGGAGGAGCGCTGGCTGTCGATCGACATGAGTTTGCCGATCACGTTACGCAAGCGGTTCGCCAGCACCCGCTGATTGAAGTGCAGACCGGGGAAATAACCGAGATTCCGGAGGGGGTTGTGGTGATCGCTACCGGTCCGCTTACTTCTCCAGCCCTCTCAGAGCAGTTGAAGCGCTTGACCGGGGAAGAGTATCTCTACTTTTATGATGCTGCAGCTCCTATCATCGAGAAAGATTCCATCGATATGGAGAAAGTGTTTGTCGCGTCTCGCTACGACAAGGGGGAAGCGGCGTATCTCAACTGTCCGATGAACGAGGAAGAATTTTATCGTTTTTACGAAGCGCTGATCACGGCAGAGGCAGCCCCGCTAAAGGAGTTTGAGCAAGAGATATACTTTGAGGGGTGCATGCCGATCGAAGTGATGGCCAAGCGGGGACGTCAAACGATGCTGTTCGGACCGCTCAAACCGGTCGGACTGGTTGATCCGCGCACAGGAAGGCAGCCATTTGCCGTGGTTCAACTGCGTCAGGACAACAGCGCTGCCACGCTGTACAATATGGTTGGGTTTCAGACTCATCTCAAGTGGCCGGAACAAAAACGGGTCTTCTCGCTGATCCCCGGTCTGGAGAACTGCGAGATCGTCCGCTATGGTGTAATGCACCGGAATACCTTTATCAATTCCCCTAAACTGCTGCATCCCACCTATCAGTACAAGCAGCGAGACACCCTCTTTTTTGCTGGACAGATGACAGGAGTAGAGGGCTACGTGGAGTCAGCCGCTTCCGGACTGCTAGCCGGTCGAAACGCGGCGCGTCTCACAAAAGGAGAAGAGCTATTGGTGCTTCCGCCAGAGACGATGTTGGGGAGCATGGCACATTACATCACGACGACGGATCCGGCTCACTTCCAGCCGATGAACGCCAACTTTGGCCTGGTGCCTCCTCTGCCCAAAAGGATTCGCAACAAAAAAGAGCGTAATGAACAATTGGCTCAACGGGCATTGGACACTATTCAGAATTTTACACAAAATAGACACAATTTCAGTTGATCCTCACTTTTTTCCTGTGGTACGATATAGATGCCTTTGGGGAGAGTGCTGTGAGATGGACAAAATAGCTGATGTTTCTGCAGAACTGACCGCTTTTACAACCTATTTGAAGGTGGAAAAGAACGCGTCTCCTCACACTGTAAAAGAGTATGTTGCCGATATCACGGAATTTGCCGCCTTTATGGAACAGCACCAAATCACTGGGTTGGATGCTGTTTCTTATTTCCAAGGGCGCTCTTTTCTTGCCCACCTCGTCAAAAAGGGCCTGTCTCGGCGTAGTATTGCCCGAAAACTCTCCAGCCTTCGCAGTTTTTACCGCTATTTGATGCGGGAAGAGCGAATCGCACAAAACCCGTTTCAGATGGTGACAACACCGAAGCTGGAAAAAAAATTGCCGACCTTTCTCTATCCGCAGGAAATCCAGATGCTCTTTGAACTGCTTGACGCGACGACTCCCCTAGGACAACGAGATCGCGTCATTTTTGAGTTGTTGTACGGAAGCGGTGTTCGCGTCTCGGAATTGGTGACGATCCGTACTGACGCGATTGATCTGTCAAACGGGATTGTGCTCGTATTGGGAAAGGGAGCAAAAGAACGCTATGTGCCCATTGGCAGTTATGCAATGGAGGCAATTCGGCAATACATAAAACAGGGAAGAGCACACTTGTTGGCTGGCAGGCCGGATAGTGGTACGCTGCTGCTTAATTATCGAGGCGAGCCGCTGTCAGCACGAAGTGTCCGCCGCGTTGTGGACAAATACGTACAAGGTGCCGCCGTGCGTCTTGACGTTTCTCCGCATACGTTCCGCCATACGTTCGCAACCCATATGTTAAATGCGGGGGCAGATTTGCGGACAGTACAGGAACTGCTCGGTCATGTCAACATCTCGACAACGCAAATCTACACGCATGTAACGAAAGAACGGCTGCGGCACGTATACGATGCTGCCCATCCGCGAGCGGAAAGAGGAGGGAAATCCTGATGGAACAGTTCCATGCCACCACTATTTTTGCCGTTCACCATCAAGGGGAGGCTGCGATGGCGGGCGACGGTCAGGTCACGTTTGGGAACAGCATGGTGATGAAGCACGGTGCCAAAAAAGTGAGACGCCTCTACCGTGGAGAAGTGATTGCGGGATTCGCCGGTTCGGTAGCTGATGCGATTACGCTGTTTGAAAAGTTTGAAGGAAAGTTGGAAGAGTTTCACGGAAATCTGCAGCGAGCTGCGGTAGAATTGACCCAAGAATGGCGATCGGATAAAGTACTGCGCCGCCTTGAAGCGATGATGATTGTGATGAATCGGATTCATCTGCTGCTTCTCTCCGGCAACGGAGAGGTGATCGAGCCAGATGACGGCATTCTGGCCATCGGATCAGGGGGCAGCTTTGCGTTGGCTGCGGGCAGAGCGTTGAAGAAACACGCCTCTCATCTGTCTGCGAGGGAGATCGCTGAAGCAGCGCTGCTAACGGCAGCGGAAATCTGTGTGTTTACCAACTCCAATCTTGTCGTTGAAGAGATGAAACGTGAATAGGGAGGAATCGCGTTGTTAAAACTGGAGGAATTGACTCCCAGGAAGATCGTTGACCATCTAGACAAGTACATTGTCGGGCAGTCTCAGGCGAAGCGCGCGATCGCTATTGCGCTGCGCAACCGCTATCGGCGCAGCCTGCTGTCAGAGGGCATCATCGAGGAAGTGGTTCCGAAAAATATTTTGATGATCGGCCCTACTGGTGTAGGAAAGACAGAAATTGCGAGAAGGATCGCCAAGCTGACAGGGGCTCCTTTTATCAAGGTGGAGGCAACTAAGTTTACGGAAGTAGGCTACGTGGGCCGCGATGTTGAATCGATGGTGCGAGACCTGGTAGAAACAGCGATTCGCATGGTGAAGAGTGAGAAAATGGAGTCGGTCAAAGAAAGGGCAGAAAAGCTGGCTGACGAAGCGATCGTCAATATCCTTGTCCCTTCACGCAAACAGCAGCAGCACGGATTTAAAAATCCGTTCGAAATGTTGTTTTCCAACCAGCAGCAAAGCCAGCCTCCTCAGCAGGATACAGAGGAGGCAGCGATTCAGCAGCAGCGCAGACAGGTTGCCTTCCAGTTGGCTAGCGGTCAGTTGGAAGATCAAGTGATAGAAATCGAAGTGGAAGATCAAGCTCCGTCCATGTTTGATCTTTTCCAGGTCCCAGGCGCGGAGCAAATGGGTATGCAGATGCAGGACATGTTGGGCAATCTGCTGCCTAAGCGAACCAAAAAACGGAAGCTGAAAATTAGCGATGCGCGCAAGGTTTTGATACAGCAGGAAGCACAAAAATTGGTCGATATGGATGAAGTGATTCAGGAATCGGTTTATCGTGCGGAACAACAGGGTATTATCTTTATCGACGAGATTGATAAAATTGCTGGAAAGGATGGTCGTGGACCCGATGTGTCGCGCGAAGGTGTACAGCGCGACATCCTGCCGATTG